>NZ_JBFWIQ010000014.1:0-108144 GCF_050255915.1 Alcaligenes sp. | reverse complement strand
CGGCGGCATCAATTTCCTGACTGTCTGTTCTTTGAATTCTGCGCTGTAGCTGGGCACTTCTTCACTCCGATCGCTCCCTCAAATATTAACGAAAAACGAGCGGACATCTATTGTGACTGAGGGGGAGTTCGGGCGGCAGCGCTATATAGCCCATGCGCAGGCCCGGATACAGGGTTTTGCTGAAGGTGCCTAAGTAAATCGTGCGCTGGTATTTATCCAGACCCTGCACGCATGCGGTGGGCAGCCCGTCGTAATGAAACTCGCTGTCGTAGTCGTCTTCCATAATCCAGCGGCCATTTTCTGCCGCCCAGTGGATGAGTTCCAGACGGCGTTCCAGTGACATGGTGGCCCCGGTGGGGTACTGGTGCGAGGGTGTCACATAAATACAGTTCGCGCCGCTTCGGTCCTCATTGAGCAAATCGGTGCGCAGCCCTTGTCTGTCCACGCCAATGGGCACCACACGGGCCTCGGCCGCTTCAAATGCTTTACGGGCACCGAAGTAGCCGGGGTTTTCAACCAGAATGGGCTTGCCGGCATCGACCAGTAATTGCGCACACAGAAATAAGGCTTGGCGTGTGCTGCTCAGAATCAGAATCTGGTCGGCCGAGACTTTGGCGCCACGCTCCAGATTCAGGTACACAGCAATGGCTTTGCGCAGGGACTCGGTGCCTTGCGGGTCACCGTGCAGCAGGATGTTGGCCCGATAGTCTTTCATGGCCTGACGTTGCAGGCGCTCCCAGACATCGGTGGGGAAGTTGCGGGTTTCCGGCAAGCCGGTGGCAAAGGCTTTGATAGTTTGTTGATCAGCAATGCCGCCGCTTTCAAACACGGCGCGACCGCGACGGCTTAAACCGGTGCCCGGTTCCATCACACTGCGTTTCAGATCTTGAGCTTTGATACGACGGTAGGCGCTGCCACGCAGCTCGGTGCCTACTGATTCGGAAACATAGCTGCCCGAGCCTTCACGACGCACGATAAAGCCGTCGCGATGGAGCTGAACATAGGCGTTTTCAACGGTATCGCGGGCCATGCTCAGGGACTTGGCCAGGGAGCGTGTAGCAGGCAGCTTGACCCCGGGGCCCAGCGCGCCATCCAGAATCAATGCCCGCAAGGCACGCTGGATGCGCTGATGGAGATCCAGGGATTGAAGTTCGTCATCGTTAAGACGCATCTTCAAGGTATCCAGTTCAAACGAACGCGTCATGCGGTCTGCTCCAGGGAATATTAATGGTCTGACTAGTCAGACCATTGTGCTCGTAGACTTGATTGTCATTGCCGAAATAGGGGGGCCTGTTTCGGCGTTCAGGTTTGTACAGGATCTCAACAAGTATGTCCCGACCCTTTAATTTCAGCGCAGGGCCCAGCGCCTTGCCGATGGATGTTCTATTGCAAGTACGAGATGAGCTGCTTGATTTTGCCGGCACAGGGGTCTCTGTGATGGAAATCAGTCATCGTTCCCAGCCTTTCATGGATTTTGCCCATCGTACTGACACCGCTGTACGTCGTGTTCTGGCTGTGCCATCGGACTATCACGTCTTGCTCCTGCAAGGGGGGTCGTATCTGCAGTTCTCTCAAATCCCGATGAACTTGTTTCATCAAAAAAAAACAGCAGACTATATACATACAGGGTTATGGTCGGAACAAGCCGCCAATGCTGCTAGGCAATATGGGGAAGTAAGAATCATAGCGAGTTCTTATGAAACTGGATTTGATCGTATTCCGGAAATTAATGAATCTAATATTAATCTGGATGCAGCGTACTTGCATTACACAGAGAATGAAACCGCACAGGGCTTGCAATTTTCAAAACCACCTGTTTCATCTATTCCATTGGTATGCGATGCTTGCTCCAGCTTGATGTCAAAACCGCTTGACGTCTCGGCTCACGATTTGATTTACGCTTCGGCCCAGAAAAATATGGGCATCGCTGGTGTGACAATGGTATTGCTCAATCCTGCTATTTTAGACAAGCCTTTAGCGAGTACGCCACAGGTGTTGGATTTTTCCATTCAGGCAAAAAAGCAATCCTTGCTCAATACCCCTTCTACATTTTCCTGGTATGTCTTGGGTTTGACTCTGGAGTGGATTGAGCGAGTAGGTGGAATAGACGTGTTGTATGAAATAAATAAGAAAAAAGCACAACATCTCTATGACGTCATTGATAAAAGCAATGGTTTTTATACCAATGGCGTTTGGTCTGACGATCGATCCATCAATAATGTGCCATTTCATATTGCTGAAACTAATTTGGAAGATTTGTTTGTGAAAGAAGCCCAGAAAAATGGTTTTCACGGTTTGAAGGGCCATCAATCGACAGGAGGCTTGCGCGCCAGCATCTACAACGCCGTCACCTTGGACGCGGTACAGGCGCTGGGAGCGTTCATGCGTGAGTTCGAGCGCACGCACGGTTAGGGCGTGGGCCTGCTTTGCAAAGTGGCCAGGCAAGTGGCCGCAACGTGGATAGAATTTTTTTAAGGAAAAGCGATGTACGACAACACTCTCAGCCTGTCCGATTTTGACAAGGAATTGGCCCAGGCCATCCAAGGCGAAGAAAGCCGCCAGGAAGATCACGTAGAACTGATTGCTTCGGAGAACTATGCCAGTCCCCTGGTTATGCAGGTTCAGAACTCCGTGTTTACCAACAAATATGCCGAGGGCTACCCGGACAAGCGTTACTACGCCGGTTGCGAGTTTGTGGACGTGGCTGAACGTCTGGCAATCGAGCGCCTGAAAGCCGTCTTCGATTGTGACTACGCCAACGTACAGCCTCATGCCGGAGCGCAAGCCAATACCGCTGTGTTCCTGGCCTTGCTCAAACCAGGCGATACGGTCATGGGAATGAACCTGGCCCAAGGCGGGCACCTGACACACGGCAACCCGATCAATATTTCCGGCCGTCTTTACAATATTGTTCCTTACGGAGTTGATATCCAAACCGGGCTGATCGATTACGACGAAATGGAGCGCATTGCTATCGAGACCAAGCCCAAAATGCTGATTGGTGGCTTTTCCGCGTATTCGCGTGTGAAGGACTGGGCCCGCATGCGCCAGATCGCCGACAAGGTGGGTGCCTGGTTCTGGGTGGATATGGCCCACGTGGCGGGTCTGGTGGCGGCAGGTGAGTACCCCAGCCCTCTGCCATACGCGCATGTGGTGACCAGTACGACCCATAAAACCCTGCGTGGCCCACGTGGTGGTGTGATCATGGCTAAAGGGCAGAGCGAGGATTTGTACAAACGCCTGAACTCGGCTGTGTTTCCTGGCGTGCAAGGGGGCCCCTTGATGCACTTGATTGCAGCCAAAGCGGTCGCGTTCAAAGAAGCTCTGCAGCCCGAGTTCCGGACTTATCAGCAAAATGTGGTGCGTAATGCCCGCGCCATGGCAGCGGTACTGATGCAGCGCGGCCATAATATCGTGTCAGGCGGTACGGATAATCACATGATGCTGATTAACTTGTCGGCCAAACCTTACACCGGTCAAGAGGCCAGCGATGCCTTGGCAGATGCCTACATTACAGTGAACAAGAACTCGGTGCCCAATGATCCGCGTTCGCCCATGGTGACCTCAGGTATCCGGATCGGAACCCCCGCTGTGACCACGCGCGGCTTTACCGTGGCCGATTGCGAGCAGTTGGCACACTACTTGTGCGATGTGCTCGATGCCTATGAGGCAGGCACGCTGGATACGATCAAGCACGAGATCCGTGAAAAAATCGTGACCTTGTGTCGAAGCTATCCGGTGTATCAAGTGCAGACAGAACCGGCGCAGTTGTAATTCAATGAAAAAGCCCAGTCATTAGCATGACTGGGCTTATCTTTAGGCATGTTGCTTGGGACATGAAGCGGCTTTACTCACCACCTTTTATGTTGAGGCTTGAGGTATAGGTGGTAGTGGCCATTCAGTCATCCGTTTAGCTCATGAGCGCCTTGCGGTTCTGTCTTGTCTCCGCCAGTCGGCATACCCTTTGGCCCGCAGTTCACAAGCCGGGCATTGCCCGCAGCCATATCCCCAGTCATGCAGCGTTTCCCGATTGTTCTGGTAGCAGGTGTGGCTGTCTTCCCGAATCAGTTGTACCAAAGCATCCGAGCCAAGCTGGTGGGCCAATTCCCAGGTGTCGGCCTTGTCCAGCCACATCAATGGTGTTTCCACGGTCAGTGGGCGCTCGATTCCCAGGCTCAATGCCACTTGCAGCGCTTTCAATGTGTTGTCGCGGCAATCCGGGTAGCCCGAATAATCGGTTTCCGACATGCCGCCTACCAGCGTATCCAGGCCCCGGCGGTAGGCCAGGGCACCAGCCAGAGTAAAGAACAGTAGATTGCGACCGGGCACAAAGGTATTGGGCAGACCGTCTTCCTGCATGGCGATCGTCATGGATTCGGTCATGGCGCTGCCACCTATCTGAGCCAGAACATGGGCATCGAGCACATGGTCTTGCCCCAGGCGCTCTGCCCAATGCGGGAACCGTTGGCACAGTTTGTCTTTTAGTGTCTGACGGCACTGCAATTCCGCATGGTTGCGCTGGCCGTAGTCAAAGCCCACGGTTTCCACAAAGGCAAAGCGGTCCAGAGCCCAGGCCAGGCAGGTAGCCGAATCCTGTCCGCCTGAAAACAAAACCAGGGCCCGGCGGTGTGGAGTGTGCGGCTTCATGCTTTGGCCTGCGCGATGCTTAGGGCGCGGCGCTTCATGGTGCTGATCAGGGAATTGAGCAGCACGCCATACATAGGTACAAACAGCAGCAGGCTGACGCCCAGCTTGATGACGTAATCGACGATGGCAATCTCGCCCCAGTGTTCGGCCATGAAAGGATTGCTGCTATGCCAGAAGGCGATACCGAAAAAGGCCAGCGTATCCAGTGCCTGCCCGAAGACCGAAGCAGCGGCTGGAGCAAGCCACCACTGTTTGTAGTCGCGACGGATGCGGTCAAAGACCTGTACATCCAGCAATTGCCCTAAGACGTAGGCGGCAAAGCTGGCCAAGGCAATACGAAACACAAAGCTGTTGAATTCGCCCAGTGCCTGCAGGCCATTGAATTGGCCTTCATGAAAGAGCACGGAGACGACATAAGAGGCGATGAGGGCCGGAAACATGGCGCGGGTAATCACACGGCGTGCTTCGGACTTGCCCATCAAACGGACGGTCAGGTCGGTAGCCAGAAAAACAAAGGGAAAGCTGAAGGCTCCCCACGTGCTATGGAAGCCGAACAAATCAATGGGAAGTTGAACCAGATAATTGCTGGCAATCACAATAAAAATGTGAAAGGCAATGAGAAGTCGCAAGTAGAACGACAGCCGTGAAGACGGCACGGTAGGCAGAGTCATGTCTGGACCTTTTTGGTGGATGGGGTGAGGGAACCCATTGGAAATGGACTGCAATCGACAATTGTACGAGTAGTTGCGGTTCAAGGGAATAATTGGTGGCCACAAGTGTAGCGCGCAGCTCGGCTGCGCTTATACGTCAGGCTTGATGAGGCTTATGGCCTACAACATAAGAGGCCTTGCATGCCAATCAAGCCTGCTTGCCAATGCCATTGAGCTTGATTGCCTGATTTCAAGGGGGCGTGCTCAGGCAGACACGGGTTGCAGGCGCTCTATTAATAAGCGTTTGTGCAGGAGGCGGACTTCTTCAAAGGGTACAGGCGAGTGTTGCGGGCCTAAAACCAGCAAAACCATTAACCACATCAGGGAAGGGGAGGCCGCCTGGAGGTAGTCTGAGGAGCTGACATCGGGGCGGATAAGCCCTCGTTGGATACCCAACTGAAAAAAAGCCTGGTTGGCCGTGTAGTTCTGGTCCAAGAGTTGTTGGCCCCAATACTGGGCCAGATCGGGGACACGACCGCTTTCGGTCATTAGCAGCCTGAACATGGCTTGCACGTCCGGATTGGACAGGCGCTCATAGAGTTGATTGAGATACTCATCCACGAGACAGGACAGGGTGGCTGCCTCGCAGGTATCGGAAAGTTCAAAGGTGTTGCCTTCGGGGGGCAGCAGCGTGCTGCGGAGCATGTCCTCGAATACGTCATCTTTGCTGTTGTAGTGCGCGTAAATGCCGGACTTGGAGATTCCAGCGCGGGCGGCAATGCGCTCGAGCGAGGTTCCCAAAAAACCCCGGTGAGAAAATTCGTCAAAAGCTGCTTTCAGGATTTCGCGTTTGCGCTCGGCCGAGGGCAGGTAACGTCGCTTGTTTGTGCTTTCGTTTTTATGAAGTTTATTTTGGTGTGTGTCTGTCATGTCATCCTGTGTGGATGGGCAAGATATGGGGCCTGCAGTATATCAGGCTGCTTTTCTCAGACCGCTGGCAAGCTACGTTCCATGAGACGTGACGTTTTGCTTGTTTTGTCACATAGTTGCAGAAATAATAGTTCTGCTCTGTGCTTTGGGGGCGCGGGTTTAACTGAAATGCAGCGTTTTGTTTTCTAAAACCTTTTTTAAAAATGTTTTATTTGTTTTTTACTGATTTTCATTTCCTTATTTCATAACAAGCACGGTATAACAACAAATGGGGCTGACGTTGGCGGTTTTTTATCTGTCATGAACTTGATCTAACGCAAAGGTTTTTTATAGCTTCTTGTTAAAAGACCTGTATGCAAAAAGTTTAGATGTAAACTGGTGTATTATTAAAAAGACTAAGCAGTCGTATCTGTTTTTTGTGTACTTTTTGCGGAGTGGCAATGGTTAGCAGGCAGTCCCATGATCAGGCTGAACAGTTAGACGCATCCGCACGAGCCGCCTGGGCTCGTATCTGGAGTTCCATCTCCCCCGAATCACAATTTCTTGCCTGGATGGACTGGATACGTCATCTGGCCCTTAGCCCCGGCAAACAAGAGCAGTTACGGCAGTTGGCCCAAAAACAGTGGGAACAGTTGTTCCGCGAATGGAGCCAAGAGCTGGCTGCATCGGCCCAACAGTCCTTGCAAACTGCTCAACCAGCCCCCACGCCAGCCTACACAGACCGCCGTTTTTCTGATCCTGCCTGGGACCGCTGGCCTTTTAATTTGCTGCGACAAACCTATCAGGCGCAACAGCAATGGTGGCAAAGCGCCACGGAAGGTGTGGCCGGTGTTGAGCCCCATCATCAAAAACTAATTGCCTTTGGTGTCGAGCAATGGTTGAACATGCTCAGCCCCAGCAACTTTGCCTGGACGAACCCGCAGGTGTGGGACAAAACCCTTGCAGAGCATGGAGATAACTTTAGCCGTGGTCTGACAAACTGGCAGCAGGATATGCAAGCCCAGTTCGCCGGTGAGCCTCCTGTAGGTGCGCAAGACTTCGTGGTTGGCAAGGATGTGGCGGCCACTCCGGGCAAGGTTGTATTGCGTAATGAACTGGTTGAACTGATCCAGTACGCGCCAACGACCAAACAGGTTCATCCAGAGCCGGTTCTGATCGTGCCGGCCTGGATCATGAAGTACTACATTCTGGATCTGTCCGAGCACAACTCCCTGATCAAATATCTGGTGGATCAAGGTCATACCGTGTTTTGCTTATCCTGGAAAAACCCCGTTGCCCAAGATCATGCGTTCGGGATGGACGACTACATTCGCCTGGGCTGGAAGGCTAGCCTGGATGCGGTCAACGCCATTGTTCCCGGCCAGAAAATCCACGCGACCGGCTATTGCCTGGGCGGCACCTTGCTGGCCATTGCGGCCGCTGCCATGGCACGCGATGGTGATGACAGGCTTGCCTCCCTGACTTTTTTTGCCGCCCAAACCGACTTTTCCGAGCCTGGCGATTTGTCCCTGTTTATTGACGAGAGCCAGGTCAGCCTGCTGGAAGCCCAGATGGCTGATGAAGGGTACTTACGCGCCAATCAGATGGAAGTTGCTTTTCAAATGCTGCGTTCCGCTGATCTACTGTGGGCGCCCATGGTGAGTAAGTATTTATTGGGTGAACGTCTCCCCTTGAGTGACTTGATGGCCTGGAATGCAGATGCCACGCGTATGCCAGCCACCATGCACTCGCAGTATTTGCGCCGCATGTATTTAAATAATGATTTAAGTCAAAACCGTTATCCGGTTCAAGGCCGTATTGTTTCATTGTCGCAAGTTAATTTGCCTATTTTTTGCGTCGGTACGGTTTCCGATCACGTAGCACCCTGGCGCTCTGTTTATAAACTGCATTATCTGGTCCCTTCTGAGATCACCTTTGTCTTGACCACAGGCGGGCATAACGCCGGAATTGTCAGCGAACCGGGTCATCCGCGTCGCAAATATCAGATTCATACCCGCGCAGCAGGTACCGCGCCCATTTTGGTGGACGATTGGCAGGCCCAAGCCGCCTCCCATCAGGGCTCCTGGTGGCTCGCCTGGGCTGAATGGCTGAAAACCCGTTCGGGTGCGAATGTGAAGCCACCGCAAATGGGGGCAGCTAAACAGGGTTATCCACCTGTCGGTCCGGCACCCGGTCAATACGTATTAGTGAAGTAAGCAGTCAGCTCATACACGCTCTCTTTCGAGCTGAGCTTTTCGCGCTGTTTTATGTCGGCGATGGGGACAAAACCTATCGCTGACGTGCTGTTTTGCCTGGACGGCAGTTTTCTTTTTCTCATTAGGCATGTTTTCCCATGGCCCCACAGATCTCTGATTTGAGTATCAAGTATCGAAGTGCTGCGCGTCGCCCTCATTTCGCGCTGGCTGCCTTGCTGCTGACCTTAGCGGGTTGTTCCTCGATGGCACCCGATTACCAGCAGCCCGCCGCCCCCGTTCCGCAAGCCTATTCGGACTTGTCTGCAGAGCAGGCAAATGCGGCGCGAGCGCGTGACCTGGGCTGGCGCCAATACTTTACAGATCCGATTCTGAGCAAGCTCATTGAGACGGCACTGAACCATAACCGTGATATGCGCGTGGCTGTGCTACGGGTAGATGAGGCTCGCGCCATGCTGAATTTGCAGCGCAGCGAACGCTTTCCTGAATTTACCGTGGGTGGTCAGACTGCGCGTTCGCGTGTGCCAGGCGATATGAACCCGAGCGGCCAGGCCGTGACGGGCGGCGATTACCGCGCCCAGGTTGGTTTGACCAGTTGGGAGCTGGATTTGTGGGGGCGTGTACGTAGTCTGGAAGATGCCGCCTTGCAGGGCTGGCTGGCTACCGAGGCAGGCCGACAAGCCGCGCATGTGGCTTTGGTCTCGCAAGTGGCCATTAACTATATTGTGGTGCGCGAGCTCGATGAGCGCGTGCAGATCGCTCGTAAAAGTGTGGAGACGCGTCAGGAGTCCTACCGTATTTTCTCCCGCCGTTATGAGGTAGGAGCAACGTCCAAGCTGGATGTGACTCAGGTCCAAACCTTGCTGACGCAAGCCCAGTCCATGCTGGCCCAACTGGAGCAGCAACGTGCTGTGCAATTGCATGCCTTGCAACAACTACTGGGTGCTGATCCGGGAGTGCCTCTAACGGGGACGCCTTTAAATGACACGCTCATGTTGGCCGAGCTGGCTCCCGGTTTGCCTTCTGACCTGATGATCTGGCGGCCCGACATTATTGCGGCTGAACATAAGTTGCGGGCAGCCAACGCCAATATTGGTGCAGCCCGCGCTGCTTTTTTCCCGCGCATTGCCTTGACCGGCAATTTCGGCACAGCCAGCGCTGAGCTCGATGGCTTGTTTGAATCCGGCAGCAAAGCCTGGATGTTCGCTCCCACGATTTCCCTGCCTATCTTTGATGGTGGCCGTCGCAGCGCCAATCTGGACGTCTCTTACGTGCGTCGTGATATGCGTATCGCCGAGTACGAGAAAGCGATTCAAACCGCTTTCCGTGAAGTGTCGGATGCTTTGTCGACGCGTCGTTGGTTAAGTCAGCAACTGGAAGTGCAACTGGTGGCCCGTAGCGCTCAGACCGAGCGCGCCCGTCTGGCACAGATGCGTTACGACAACGGTTCAGCCGCCTATCTGGAAGTGCTGGATGCACAGCGCGACCTGCTGGATGTGGAGCAGCAAGTGGTGCAAACGCGCCGTGCGCTCCTGGCCAGCCAGATTGCCATGTATAGCGCCTTGGGCGGTGGGCTGGACCCTGCCGAGCCCCTGACCAACACCCATAACTCCTCTCCATCGAATCCATCCTCGAGCCAGCTATGAGCAAACCATCTTCGTTGAAAAAAAATCTTGTTCCCGTCCTAATCGTTGCCGGGGTGTTGGGCCTGGGCTGGTGGGCATGGCAGAAAATGTCCGATACGGGCCCTGGAGAAGGTTTTGTCAGTGGTAATGGCCGTATCGAAGCGACCGAGATTGATATCTCTACCAAGTTTGCCGGACGTATCCAGAGTATTGCTGCCCATGAGGGCGACTTTGTGAAGGAAGGCCAAGTGCTGGCCATCATGCAGCAAGACAGTTTGGAAGCGGCTCGTGACGAAGCGGTGGCTGGTTTGCGTCAGGCCGAAAACAATGTGGCGGCCTCTCAGGCGCAAGTTGCTTTGCGTGAAAGCGATGCCATCGCCGCCAAAGCCCTGATTGGTCAACGTGAGTCGGAGCTGGATGCGGCCCAGCGCCGTCTGGCCCGTTCCACGACCTTGGCCAAAGAAGGGGCTGCCTCCGCGCAGGAGCTGGATGATGACCGTGCGCGTGTGCGTGGTGCTCAGGCGGCGGTTGCCGCCACCAAGGCCCAGGCCAATGCAGCGCAAGCCGCCATTAACGCCGCTAAAGCTCAGTTGATTGGTGCGCAGTCGGCGGTGGAAGCTGCCACTGCGGCTGTTGCCCGTATTGAAGCCGACTTGCGTGACAGCAAGCTGGTCAGCCCCCGAGATGGACGAGTGCAAATTCGCGTTGCTCAACCCGGTGAAGTATTGGGTGCCGGTGGCCGTGTGTTGAACGTGCTGGACCTGTCTGATGTGTACATGACTTTCTTCTTGCCCAGCGAAGTGGCCGGCAGGGTGGCTCTGGGTACAGAGGTCCGTCTCGTGCTCGATGCCATCCCTGATATTCCGGTTCCCGCTACCGTGTCCTTTGTGGCCAGTTCGGCCCAATTCACCCCAAAAAGTGTAGAAACAGCCTCGGAGCGTCAAAAATTGATGTTCCGCGTCAAGGCTCAGATTGCCCCCGAGTTGCTGAAAAAGCACCTGGAGCAAGTTAAAACCGGCTTGCCTGGTGTGGCCTGGGTGAAGCTGGATCCTAATGCCAACTGGCCTGAGTCGCTGACTTCTACCTTGACGGAGTAAACCATGCTCAAGCAGCAAGCGGCGACTGTTGCTCGCGTTGTTGGGCTCAGCCAGCGTTATGGTGACACGCTCGCACTGGATCGGTTAAGCCTGGATGTTCCTGCTGCTTGCATGGTCGGACTGATTGGCCCTGACGGTGTGGGCAAGTCCAGCTTGCTGTCCCTGCTGGCCGGTGCCCGCGTGATTCAGGAAGGCCATATTGAGGTGCTGGGGGGTGATATGGCGGAAAAAAGTCATCGCGACCAGATTTGCCCGCGCATTGCCTACATGCCTCAAGGTCTGGGCAAGAATTTGTATCCCACTTTGTCAGTGGAAGAAAACCTGCAGTTCTTTGGCCGTTTGTTTGGGCACGATGCGGCCGAGCGGCGCCGTCGTATTGACGATTTGACGCGCAGTACCGGACTACATCCTTTTCTTACCCGGCCTGCAGGCAAGCTTTCGGGCGGTATGAAGCAAAAGCTGGGTCTGTGCTGCGCCTTGATTCACGACCCGGATTTCCTGCTGCTGGACGAGCCTACCACTGGTGTGGACCCGCTGGCCCGCAAGCAGTTCTGGGATTTGATCGAGCGTATTCGCATCGAGCGCCCCAGCATGAGCGTGATTGTGGCCACGGCCTATATGGACGAGGCCCAGCGGTTTGACTGGCTGGTCGCCATGGATGATGGCCAGATTCTGGCAACGGGTTCACCCAAAGAGTTGCTGGAACGCACGGAAAGCCAAAGCCTGGAACAGGCTTTTATCCGCCTCTTGCCCGAGGACAAGCGCCAAGGACACAAAGCAGTAGAAATCCCGCCGCTGGATGTGGACGCAGACGATATTGCCATTGAAGCCGAGGGGCTGACGATTCGGTTTGGCGACTTTACCGCCGTGGACAATGTGTCTTTTCGGATTCGACGCGGCGAGATTTTTGGCTTTCTGGGATCGAATGGTTGCGGCAAGTCCACCACCATGAAGATGCTGACCGGCTTGCTGCCTGCATCCGAAGGTCAGGCCTGGCTGTTCGGCCACGAGGTGAACCCCAAGGACATTGATACCCGTCGTCGTGTGGGTTACATGTCGCAGGCTTTCTCTCTGTACAGCGAGCTGACGGTTCGACAAAACCTGGTGCTGCACGCCCAGTTGTTCCACGTTCCCGAGGATGAGGTGGATGGCCGTGTGGCCGAAATGGTGGAGCGCTTCGAGCTGGGGCAGATTCTGGACCGCCTGCCCGATGCAATTCCTTTGGGTATGCGCCAGCGTTTGTCTTTGGCCGTGGCCATGGTGCACAAGCCGGAACTGCTGATTCTGGATGAACCGACCTCTGGGGTGGACCCGGTCGCGCGCGACAATTTCTGGCGTTTGTTGATTGAGCTGTCGCGTCGCGACAAGGTCACGATTTTTATCTCGACTCACTTCATGAACGAGGCCGAGCGGTGTGACCGCATGTCCATGATGCACGCCGGTAAGGTGCTCGATAGTGACACCCCTGCCAATCTGGTGAAAAAACGGGACGCAGCGAGTCTGGAGGAAGCGTTTATCGGCTATTTGTTGGAGGCCAGTGGACCGGAAGCTGACGTAGAGCCAGCTACCGAGCAAGTCACCGTAGCCCAGGAACATAGCGACAAGCGCGATCACTTCAGTCTGCAACGTCTGTTGAGCTATACCTGGCGTGAAGCCCTGGAACTGCGTCGTGACCCGGTGCGTGCCACCTTGGCCTTGGCGGGTTCTTTGATTTTGTTGTTTGTGATGGGTTTTGGTATTACGCTGGATGTAGAGGATTTGCGCTATGCCGTCTTGGACCGTGACCAAACCAGTATCAGCCAGAACTATGCCTTGAACCTGTCCGGGTCACGCTACTTTCTGGAGCAGCCCCCGTTAACGGACTATCAGGATCTGGATGACCGCATGCGGCGTGGCAAGATTGCGCTGGCCATTGAAATCCCGCCCGGTTTTGGGCGTGATGTTTTACGTGGCAGCAAGCCTGAAATTGCCGCCTGGGTAGATGGTTCCATGCCTACCCGGGCCGAGACCATCCAGGGGTATGTGAAAGCCATGCACCAGCAATGGCTGGTGACACAAGCCAAGGAACGCCTGGGGGCAGGGGCCTTGGTGGTTCCCGCCAGTATTCAGGACCGTTATCGCTACAACCCGGACGTCAAGAGCTTGCCCGCCATGGTGCCGGCCGTGATCCCGGTGCTCTTGCTGAT
Organism: Alcaligenes sp.; assembly: GCF_050255915.1. NCBI lineage: Bacteria > Pseudomonadati > Pseudomonadota > Betaproteobacteria > Burkholderiales > Alcaligenaceae > Alcaligenes > Alcaligenes sp. The sequence goes on along the minus strand of NZ_JBFWIQ010000014.1, from coordinate 94,817 downwards.
GTTGCCCGCCATGCTGACCGCGCTGTCTGTGGTGCGCGAAAAGGAGCTGGGTTCCATCATCAATCTGTACGTCACGCCGGTGACGCGAGTGGAGTTCTTGCTGGGCAAGCAGATTCCCTATATCGGCCTGGCGATGGTCAATTTTTTGTGCATGTGTCTGTTGGCGATCACGGTGTTCGATGTGCCTATCAAGGGCAGCTTTTTGACTTTGAGCGTGGCCACCTTGATGTTTTGCGTGATTTCAACCGGCATGGGCCTGGTCGCATCCACCGTCACCAAGAGTCAGATCGCTGCCATGTTCTTTGCCATGATCGGCACCATGCTGCCCGCCGTGCAGATATCGGGTTTACTCAATCCCGTGTCCTCCATGGAAGGGATCAGTCGCTGGGCAGGCGAAATTTACCCGGCGACACATATGTTCAACATCAGCCGTGGGGTATTTAACAAGGCCCTGACGTTCTCGGACTTGCAGGGCGCCTTGCTGGCCCTGGCGCTGGCGATTCCGGTGGTCCTGGGTGCGGCGGTCATGCTGCTGAAAAAGCAGGAGAAGTGAGATGAGAAAACTCAAGAATGTGCTGTTGCTGGGCCGCAAGGAACTATGGAGTCTGGCCCGCGACCCCATGATGCTGTTGCTCATCGTGTATGTGTTTTCGGTCTCGATTTACACCTCGGCCACGGCCCAGCCCGAAACCTTGAACAATGCGCCTATTGCGATTGTGGATCAGGACCAAAGCCCCTTATCCGCGCGTATTACGTCGGCTTTCTATCCGCCGGAATTTATTCACCCGCGCATGATCGAGTACGACGAAATGGACTCGGGCATGGATACCGGGGCCTTTACCTTTGTGCTGAATATTCCGCCGAATTTTCAGCGTGATGTGCTGGCCGGACGCAGCCCCGAGGTGCAGTTGAACATTGATGCCACCCGCATGAGTCAGGCCTTTACTGGCAATAACTACATCCAGCAGGTGGTCATGGGCGAGGTCAACGAGTTCGTGCGGCGATATCGCAGCGTTGACACCCTGCCGGTGGATCTGGCTTTGCGGGTGCGCTTTAACCCTACCTTGGAAAAAGCCTGGTTCGGCAGTATTGCCGAGGTCATCAACTCGGTCGCCATGCTGTCCATCATTCTGACTGGCGCTGCCCTGATTCGTGAGCGCGAACACGGCACCATTGAACACTTGCTGGTGATGCCCGTCACACCGGGCGAGATCATGGCGTCCAAGGTAACGGCCATGGGGCTGGTGGTGCTGATTGCGACCGCTGCGTCCCTGAACTTCGTGGTGCGTGGCTTGCTGGGCGTACCGATTGAAGGCTCCATCCCTTTGTTCTTGTGCGGCACTGTGCTGTGCTTGTTCGCCATGACCTCCATGGGCATCTATCTGGCCACTTTGTCGCGCAGCATGCCGCAGTTTGGCTTGCTCCTGATGCTGACCTTGCTGCCTATGAACTTGCTCTCGGGCGGACGGACTCCCCGTGAAAGCATGCCTGAAATTGTTCAAAACCTGATGCAACTGGCCCCCACCACGCATTTTGTGTCTCTGGGACAAGCCATTTTGTTTCGTGGCGCCGGCCTTGAAACCGTGTGGCAACCCTTTTTAGCCCTGCTGGTGATCGGAACGGCCTTGTTTGTTCTGTCGCTGCGGCGTTTTCGTAACACCATCTCTCAGATGGCTTGATGGGCTGGGCCCCATTACGGGGCACTTTTTTCCTTTAAGGAGATTTCGATGAGCATGGAAACACTTCCCTTGGATCTGTACAAGGCCAATGTTGAGTTGCAACTGCGTATCACTCGCCTGCTGCAGGAAGGAGGACATCGCTGGCTGGAATCTGTACAGAAGAGCAATTTGCGCAGCATGGAGCAGACCACCGCTGAAATCGAGAGCTTGCTGCAAACCGGCAATTGGCAGTCCTTGGCCGCCTTGCCCGCCGACACCTTCTGGCGTTTGTTCCAGCACGGTGTCAATGACAGCCAGACCATCAATCAGCTTGCGATCGAGAACCAGACTGAATTTACGTCCGGCTTGCAGCAAGCGCTGGAAGCGTGGCAGAAGTCGGTGATGGCGATCGTCAGCGATACCAGCGCGGCGGTGCCTGTGATGGATATTTTCAAGCAGTGGGGCGCACCTTGGGCAACGGCTGCCAGCGCCTCAGACACTAAAAAGGGAGCATAAGCGGTATGTCTACGGTTAAACGCACAGCGTTGGTGACAGGAGGGATGGGTGGTCTGGGCCAAGAGATCGCCCGTGCCCTGCATGATGCGGGCCACCATGTTCTGGTGACTCATTCACGTAGTGAGGCCGATGCCCAGGTCTGGTTAAAAGAGCAGGCCGATGCAGGGTATGTATTTCAGGGCTATCACGTTGACGTGGCCGATTTCGAGTCGTGCCAGCAAATGGCGCAAGCCATTGAGAAGGATGGCCTGCAGGTCGACATCCTGATCAATAACGCCGGTATTACACGCGACGGTACGTTCCGCAAGCTCAGCAAAGACAAGTGGGACGATGTGCTGCGTGTCAATCTGGACTCGGTATTTAACGTGACCAAGCCTTTTATCGACGGCATGCTGGAGCGTGCTTGGGGCCGGGTGATCAATATCTCTTCCATTAACGGTAGCAAGGGGCAGTTCGGTCAAACCAACTACTCGGCCGCCAAGGCAGGGATGCACGGTTTTACCAAAGCGCTGGCTCAGGAAGTGGCGCGTAAGGGCGTCACGGTCAATACCGTCTCTCCCGGTTATCTGGCCACAAAGATGGTCATGGCGGTGCCCGAGGAAGTGCGTAACAGCATTATCGCGGGCATCCCGGTGGGCCGTTTGGGCCAGCCCGAGGAAATAGCCGCTTTGGTGGCTTTTATTGCCAGCGAGGCAGCCGGATTTATGACAGGTAGTAATGTCGCCATGAATGGCGGCCAGCATATGTACTAAGCCCGACCCTGTTCGGCTGCAGCCTGGATGGGCCCGCTTGTCGGGCCTGCGACTTACGAAAGGAATGGATATGCACAAAGATATCGCGATTGTTGCTGCAACTCGCAGCCCCATCGGCCGCTTTCAAGGGGGGCTGTCGACGGTGCCCGCTCATGATTTAAGCGCACAACTGATTCGTGCTGTGCTCCAGAGCACAGGCGTGGCAGCCGAGCAGATTGATGAAGTCATATTGGGCCAGATTCTGACCGCCGGTGCAGGGCAGAATCCGGCCCGTCAGGCAGCGGTCAACGCCGGCCTGCCGTATGAAGTCCCCTCGATGTCTCTGAACAAGCTGTGCGGTTCAGGCTTGAAAGCGGTGAATCTGGCGGCGCAGGCCATCGCCCTGGGTGATGCGGATCTGGTGCTGGCAGGCGGCCAGGAGAGCATGAGCCTGGCCCCATTTGTCGTACACAAGGCGCGTACCGGCTTGGGTCTGGGCCATGCCATGATGGACGATACCTTGCTGCGTGATGGCCTGACCGATGCCTTCCACAATTACCACATGGGCATTACCGCAGAGAATCTGGCCGAGCGTTACGGCATCAGCCGTGAGCAGCAAGATGCGTTTGCCGTGGAATCCCAGCGTAAAGCTGTCGCCGCTATGGAAGCCGGACGCTTCAAGGACGAGATCACCCCGATCGAGGTTCCTCAGCGCAAAGGCGATCCCGTTCGTGTCGAGGCTGACGAGCAACCTCGTGCACAAACCACCTTGGAGTCCCTGGCCAAGTTGCGTCCCGCCTTCAAAAAAGAGGGTACGGTGACGGCAGGCAATGCATCCACTATTAACGATGGTGCTGCCGTGCTGTTGCTGGCCAGCGCAGAAAAAGCCAAGGAATTGGGCCTGCCTGTTCTGGCCTGGATTCGTGGTTGGGCCAGCACTGGCGTGGACCCGGCCATCATGGGCATTGGTCCTGTGTCGGCCAGTCGCAAGGTCTTGAAGAAGGTGGGCTGGGAGCTGGATCAGTTGGACCTGATCGAAGCCAATGAAGCCTTTGCCGCTCAATCGCTGGCGGTGGCCAAAGACTTGCAGTGGGATATGAACAAGGTCAACGTCAATGGCGGTGCCATTGCTTTGGGTCACCCCATTGGTGCCTCCGGCGCGCGTGTGCTGGTGACACTGGTTCATGAAATGCGTCGCCGTGGTGCCCAGAAAGGTCTGGCCACCTTGTGCATTGGCGGTGGTCAAGGCGTAGCGATTGCTATTGAGGCCGCTTGAACAGATAGCTGATTGAAGGGAGAAGATGATGACAGATAAGTCTCGTGATGACAGCACGGCTTGGTCCTCCTGGATGATGAATCCCTGGAACCTGGGTCAGACCGTCTCCTCGTACTTTGTGGATGCCTGGCAGCGCACCATTCTGTATGCCGACATCGAGCGTCAGGTCGGGGATCAGTACCAGACCCAACGCAAGCTTGACGTGCCCAATGTGTTGAACTTCCCGGCTGAACTGGTCATGTCGGGTCTGACTCTTCCCCGACCCGTTAACTATCTGATGGTGCGCATTCTGGCACCGGATGATCAGCCTACCGATCCCAGCAAACGTCCTTTCCTGGTGGTAGACCCCCGGGCCGGGCATGGGCCGGGCATCGGTGGCTTTAAGTCCGACAGTGAAATCGGTGCTGCGCTGCAAGCCGGGCACCCTTGCTATTTCGTCGGTTTTTTACCTGACCCTGTTCCCGGCCAGACGGTCGAGGACGTGATGCGTGCTCATGCCGCCTTTGTCAGCAAAGCGGCTGAACTGCATCCGGAAAGTCAGGGCAAGCCGGTAGTGATCGGCAATTGTCAGGCAGGCTGGCAGGTCATGATGGCTGCTGCTGTCTGGCCGGAGCTGTTTGGCCCGCTGATTCTGGCCGGCGCGCCCCTGTCCTACTGGGCCGGTCGCAACCCCATGCGTTATGCCGGAGGCTTGCTGGGGGGGAGCTGGTTGACCGCCATGACCAGCGATCTGGGCAATGGCCGTTTTGATGGCGCGTGGCTGGTTAAGAACTTCGAGAACCTGGACCCTGCCAATACCTTGTGGACCAAGCAGTACAACGTGTACGCCAAGGCAGACACTGAGGCCGAACGCTATATCGGCTTCGAGAAGTACTGGGGCGGTTATGTATTTCTGAACGATGTGGAAATGCAGTACATCGTGGACAATCTGTTCATCGGCAACAAGCTGTCTACGGCTCAGTTACTGACTTCAGATGGCATCCGTATTGATCTGCGTAATATCCGTTCACCGATTGTGGTGTTCAGCTCCTTTGGCGATAACATCACGCCACCAGCACAGGCCCTGGGTTGGATTACCGACCTGTATCTGGACGACGATGATGTACGCAGTCACGACCAGACCATTGTATTTACGACCCATGATCGTATCGGGCATTTAGGTATTTTTGTGTCGGGCAGTGTAGGCAGCAAAGAGCACCGTAAGTTTGCCAGCACCATTGATCAAATTGATCTACTGCCTGCTGGTATTTATCGGGCCACCGTCGAGGAAACACCTGACGACGACACCTTGCTGAACGACCCGTATCTGATGTCGGTGCGTCAAAGCAATCTGGCTGAAATTGCCGAGATTGTGCAACCTGACCCTGAGTCAGACCGTCGCTTTGCTGCGGCTGCACGCTTGTCGGAAATCAATTTGGCTTTCTACAAGAGCACTTTACAGCCGTGGGTCAAAGCCTTGACCACGCCTTATACCGCTGCACTGCTGGAAACCTTGCATCCCATGCGCCTGTCCTACGAATCCTGGACCAGCACCCATCCTTGGGCCGCTACGATTCATCAATGGGCCGAGAACATTAGCCAGCAGCGTCAGACTGTCGACAAAGACAATCTGTTTCTGGAGGCGCAAGAGAATTTCTCCCAAGCCATGGAACGGATCTTGAATAATTACCGCGACCGTCGCGACAGCATTTATCAGATCTGGTTTGACACGGTGTATGGTTCGCCTTTGCTGATGGCCTTGGCAGGGCATGCGCCGGGTGATTCTGCTCCGGCACGCCCGCATCCTGGCAGCTCGCCTGAGCATCTGGCATTTGTGCGTCAGCAAATGCACAGGCTGGACGGTTTGTTGAACGAGGGCGGTTTGCTGGAAGCGGCACTGCGCGGTTTGTTCCATATTGCCAAACAGCGTCACAGCGTTGATGAGCGTTATCACCATGCCGCCATGCGCTTGCGCGAGCAGTACGATACGGGCCACGTTGATATTGAAAAAATGCGCGCAGCGATTCGCGAGCAAGCCTTGGTGCTGGCGCACCACGGTCATAAGGCCGTAGAAGCGATTCCGCATCTGTTGAGCAAACATAAGCCAGAGGAAATCCGTCTGGTAGCGTCCCTGATCAAGAAACTGATCAGTGCGATTGACGAGCAGGATGCCGCCCCCGAGGCGGTGGTCAAGGCCTCTGAAGAAGTGTTGGGCTTGTTCGAGGCAGCGGCTAAACAACAAGAGCAGGGTGGGAGGTCGAGCAGTGCGGACGACAAACCCGTTGCCGAAACGGCCAGCAAGGTCGCAACGAAAGCCGCTGCTAAAACGACGCCAGCAGTGACCAGGAAGTCGGCTGCTCCTGCGTCCGCCAAGCCAAGGACGGCCCAGCCAGTAAGGAAAACGGCTGCGAAATCGACGGGCACATCGTCAACAGGTACGAGCGCTAAAACAGCTGCAACAGCGCCAGTGAAAGCAGCCGTCAAGCCAGCAACAAAACCGCTTGCCCAAACCACGGCAGGCATTCCGGCTCACGCGGCGGCCAAGCCCGCTGCTGACAAGCCTGTCTCTCGCTCCGTAGGGGAGACCAAAGTCGGTGCCGCTACAAAAGTAAAGAGTAATGCCGTGGCTAAACCTCAGGCCAAATCGGTAGAACCCAGCAAGGAAACGGGTAAAGCAACTAGCGCTGCCGGGACTCCAGTATCGGGCGCTGCAAGTTCGGCGGCTCCGGCGACAAGCAAATCGCCAGCCTCTACGTCTGCAACGACGAGCTCAGTAGCACGGCCTGCGACAGGTTCAGCGACTAAGCCCGCCGCTACGTCGTCTGCTTCTGGGTCTTTGTTTCCTGCGGAACAGACCACAAGCAAGCCTGCTGCCAGCGTGCCTGCCAAGGCCGTCAGTGCAGACGCCAAGTCCGATCCGGTCAGCACGGCAACAAAGCCAGCCGTCAAGTCAGCACCTGCCTTGCCAGCATCCGGGCAAGGCAAGGTGGCGGCCACCAAGCCTGCCAGCACGGGTGCTGCATCCAGGACTCGTCAGCGCAAGTCTTGAGACTGGGTTCCAGTGAATTTTTGAAGGAGTTGTCAGTATGAAGTACTCATTTTCCGGCCATTCTGTTCTGGTGACGGGCGCCGCTTCGGGTATCGGTGCCGCAACGGCCCGCCTGCTGGCGGCCAATGGTCTGTCGGTTGTGGTGTCTGATGTACAGGCCGACGCGGTCCAGGCCGTGGTCAAGGAAATTGAGCAGGCCGGTGGCAAGGCGGTGGCGAACGTGGCCGACGTGACTCAGCCCGATCAGTTGAAAGCCGCTGTTGATGGCGCTATTGAACATTTCGGTGCTTTGCACTTTGCCGTCAATAACGCCGGTGTGGCCGGGGATTCCGGCCCGGCTGGCGAGATGGATCTGGACGGCTGGCGTCGCCTGATCGACATCAACCTGAACGGCGTGGCCTATGGTCTGCGCTATCAGATCCCCGCCATTTTGGCTGCCGGCGGGGGCGCTATCGTCAATATGTCGTCCATCATGGGGCTGGTGGCCAACCCCACTTTGCCCGGCTACAACGCCGCCAAACACGGGGTGATTGGCTTGAGTCGCTCTGCTGCGCTGGAGTATTCCTCCAAAGGTGTACGCATCAACACCATCCACCCCGGTTATGTGGATACGCCGATTCTGTCGGGTTTAGATGATGCCGCCCGTGCAGCACTCGTGGACCAACATCCGATTGGCCGTTTGGGTCATGCCGATGAAATTGCCCACGCGATTGCTTTCCTGCTCTCGGACGGGGCCAGTTTCATGACGGGGGCGTGCATGGTGGCCGATGGCGGGTATACCGCCAAGTAAGCGATCATGGTAGAAGTTCTTTTTTCGTTTGAAGGCATGAATCCGCCACCGTAGCTTGGGACTTAAACCAGTCAAGATGCCGATACTCGATTTTTATACGAGTATCGGCATTTTTCTTATTTCACACCGATGATCCTGATAGTGGTAATTGATACCGAACCGGGCGGCACTCCGGTGCTTGCATGAGCCTCGGTGATGGGGATATGGACTCTTGCAGAGCCGCCAATACCTAGCTGTTTGACGATGCTTTGAAATAAGGGGGGCAAATCTTTAGTCAGGCTGGTTTTGCTTTCTCTGGCGGCCAGTATTTCCCCTGTTCCCAGCTCTTCGTCCAGCTCAAACAAGATGTCGCTGCTGGCGGTCACCATGGGTGCTTTGCCTTTGTTCAAGATCTTGTAAACCGTGCCATCCTGCATTTTGACTGCCCCCTTTTCTGCCGCCGCTGCAGCCAGAACCGATTGGGCCTGTTTCTCGTTCTTGGACAGCATGGCCTGTTCCAATAGTTTGTCGACATTGGCCAGTTCTACGGAAATGATGCTGGAGGACAATTGCAGGCGCTGGTCTATCTTGTCGCTAAAACCTTGGGAGAAGGCTTGTAAATCTAGCTTCTTGCCGATAGAGGCCAGTTTCTGTGTCTCGTGTGGCGCACTGTCGGCATACCAGGTACCGATGGCGTAGCTAAGACGAACATCGGCTGATGCCGCATTATTTACAATCATGCGCCTGGGCACGCCAGTGGGTTCGGCCTGGTTTGAGGTCAGTGCTTGTGCGACCAGCCGGTGCTGCAAGTCTTGCTTTGCTGCTTTCAAGTCGTCAATGTCTTTCTTGAGAGAGGCTATTTCAATCGCAGCCTGCCTGCTGTCTTGTGACAGGCCATTGGGCAGGTCGTGGCCACGAGTTTTTTGCAAATTCTCCAGCTCTGATTCCAGAGCATGTTTCTGGTTCAGCTCTTGTTCCAGGCGCTGACTTAAATCCTTGATGCGCGCCAGGTTCTGTTCCTGATCGAGAGCAATGGGGGCCAAGATCATGGAGCCGTCTGGCTCTGCGTGTAGTTGCAGCAACTGTTGTTGCAGTTGGCTGTTCAGGTTTTCGCTATCTGACAAGCGTTGTTGTAAGGCGATCAGTTGTGTGTTGGCCTGATGCAGCTCGTTTCTGAGTAAGGCATGGTGCTCGGCCTGGTTTGTGGTGTTCGGTGTGACGGGGATGGCGTTGGCTCGTGCCGAGTGCTCGTCCCCTTGCGGGCGGGCAAGGCCATCGCCAATGATCTTTTCGTGGGCCAAGCGGTCCAGAAGACCAGTGCCAACCGAATGGGATGCCTCGTAAAACAGCAGCAAACTGCAGCAAAGTGCTGCGTTCATGTACTTTCTCATAGCTTGTTCAGGCTTTGAACGCGATCCAGCATGTTGGAGTAGACAGCGTTATTAATCCGAACACAAACCAGAGATAGCATCTTATTGACTTCGGTCAGCATGACTTCAGAGGCGTTTTCATCAATCAATGCTTCATTGGATTTGTAGACGCCAAAATTCTCGTCAATAGTTTGCATTTGCTGTCGGTATTTTTCGTAGGCAAGCGGATCCAGCTCTTTTAGCGCGGCGAATTCTTGATAGCATTTATCTTCCTGGCTGGAGGCAATGGGCGCTTCAGTCGTGTGGGTAGGGGTGGTGGCTTGGCAAGCAGATAAAATAAAGGCGGCCACAATGGCCGCGCCGGGAAAGGTAAATCGCATAAATTCCTCGAGATGTTCGACTATCTTTATTCCGTTTTTTGAGGGGCGAGCATTGAATTCGAGCCGTGCTGCAAACCGAGAAAATGGTGGGCCTGGCGCCTGTTTAGGCGATGGTCCGTTCGAATAGAGGCAGTTTGCATTAGCGTGTTGTGTGCATGAAATTGGAACATGCAGATTCAGCTTGCGAAGTAAGAACTATCTGATTTTCATGGCTTTCGATTATTGATGCAGGCAAAAAAATCGCCGCTTTCCATACAGGTCAGCGGCGATTTCATCGATAACGGCGAGTCTGTTGTGATCTTGGCAGACCCGGTTCTAAGGCTTGGTGTTTGTCGTTGTGGGCTGGATATAGAGTAGGGACAGCAGCAATAGCACCAGGCAGATAATGGCGGACAGAATATTGGTGCCGCCCCAGCCAGCAAAGCTGAACAGAAAGGCCGGAGCGAAGGCCCCCAGTGTGGCGCAGATGGAAACCCCCAGATCATTCACACCCTGTACTTCCAGAGAGTGCGGTTTGCCTTCCAGGGCCTGTGTCAGCAAGGCGCTGCCACCCACATAAGTAAAGTTCCAGCCTAAGCCTAGAATCAATAAGGAAAGGCTGAGCGTCGTATAGCTGTGGCCCACGATGTTGATCAGGCTGCTCAAGAGCAAAAGCAAAATACCGGTAATGGCAATGGTTTTCAAACCAAACTTTTGAATCAGAAAGCCGGTAAAGAAAGAAGGGGCGAACATGGCCAGTACATGCCATTGAATCGCGGTGCTGATATCTGAAAAATGCACATGCAGGTGGGACATGTGCATGGAGGCCTGAATCATCAGCAGGTTCATGATGCCGTAGCCAATCGCGGCGATGCAAATGGCGATGGCCAGTGTCTTGTTATGCAGTACCAGGCTTAAGGTCTGGCCACGGTTGCCTGGTTTGCGTGCAGCCTGTTGAGCAGGCTGTATGGGTTTGATGCACAGATTCAGAATGAATGAGACGACGGCCAACACGGTGAAAGCGGCATAGCAGGCGGCAAACTCGGGCCCAAAGCTGCTGGTTTTCAAACCCCGTATCAGCAAAGGGCCCGATACGGCGGCAATCACCCCTCCGGCTACGACCAAGGAAATGGCTCGCGGTTTTAACGCGGCGCTAAGCCCGTCGGTGGCGGCAAAGCGGTTGAAGTTGGCAAAGGCAATATAAATACCTAGTAGGGCATGTGAGGCCACCAGCCAGGAAAACTGCTTCATTTCGATTGCCCAGTAACCGACCACGCCAGAGGCGGCCAAGGGCAGACAGGCCAGCAGAAAGGATTTTTTTCGGCCTATGGCGGCCATCAGCTTGGACGCAGGCAGGGTAAACAGCATCACAAACAGGAACTGAAAACCGTAAGGCACGGTCGATAGCCAGGCTTCGGGCGCCAGACTGCCGCCGACCAGTGCTGCCATGGTGACGGACATGACGGCAGTAGTCAGGTTGATGGATTGGGCCAGGAAATACAGGTAGGTTCGAGATGGAAGATGAGTGGATGTCATGGTGCTGCGCGGTGATAGATAGACCTTTCAAGGGGAACGACTGTCTCGGCTCCAACGGTGGCTGAGTGCGTGAAAACGGTGGGGACCATTTTGTATGTTCACGATGCGCTTGTCTCGAACAGTGGGTGTACTATCCTGAAAACTGTTAGTTAATTTTTTCTAACAGTGTTAAGAGGCAGGCAGCATGGATTTTTATGAGCGTCTGAAGGAAGCGATTGTTCAGGGTGAATGGGCGGTGGGGCAGCCGTTGCCGTCCATCCGCAAGATGATGGCGACAGAAAAACTGAGCCATCACACCGTGGTCAGTGCCTACACCCGTCTGGTTGGCCAGGGGATGCTGGAGGCCTTGCAAGGTCGCGGTTATTTTGTGGCTCGCTGGTCTGGTTTGGGGGAGCATTTGCCTCTGTCCCCTTGTGAAGCGGCACGGGACCCTTTGCTCAAGATCTTGCAGGCCAAGCCCGAGCAGTGCAAGTTGGGTTGTGGTTGGTTGCCTGTACCGTGGAGGGATACGGATGCCTTGGCCAAGGCTATACGCAAGACAGCGCGCTCGGGGCGCAGTGGTCTGGTGGAGTATGGAGATATTCAGGGCTATCTGCCGCTGCGCAAGCAGTTGTCCATGCTGTTGCGGCAATCGACCTTGATTGAGGTGTCCCCCCAGCAAATTGTGACGACCTTAGGTGCGACACAAGCGTTGGATCTGATCGCCCGAATTGTGATTCGTCAGGGTGATTATGTTCTGGTGGATGAGCCTTGTAGCAGCAATCTGATCAAGCTGATCCGCTTGTGTGGGGGTGTGCCTGTTGGTGTGCCGCGCTTGGCCGATGGGCCGGATGTGGTGGCTTTGGAGCAGATTCTGCAGGCGCACAAGGTACGGGCGTTTTTCTGCAATAGTACCTTTCATAATCCGACTGGGGCGGGCTTAAGTCCCAAGGTGGCTTTTGCCGTGGTCAAGCTGGCGGCGGAGCACGATTTCCTGATTGTCGAGGATGATGTGTATGGGGATTTCTTCCCCGGTGTGCGGCAGACTTTCGCGGGGCTGGGAGATTTGGAGCATGTGGTTTATATAGGCAGTTTTTCCAAGTCCTTGTCGGCCTCTTTGCGGATTGGCTATATCGCCTGTGGGACGTCGTTGCTCGATCCTTTGATTCGTTTGAAGTTGTTGACCAGCGTGGCTGTGCCAGGGTTTTGTGAGCGTTTCGTCAATACCATTTTGGCCGATGGCACCTATGCGAAACATACGCAGGCAATTCAGCGGCAGTTGATGACGCATCAGCACATTGCACAAAAGGCGTTGACGGAATATGGCTGGGTGTTTGAGGTTCCAGCGCAGGGCGGGATGTTTTTGTGGGTCGGACATCCGCAGATGCCGGATTTGACGGCTTATATAGAGAGGCTGGAACAGCAGGGGATCTTGCTGATGCCGGGGGCCTCGTTTGCTGTAGACAAGGATTTTAGGGACAGGATGCGCTTGAATGTGGCGCATTTGGCGCAGGAGGTGATGCCTTGCTTGGGGTGGGTGTAATGCCTGCGCTGTTTGACTTCGTTTAGATTGTTTTCTTGTCTGAAGTGCCTCGGGTTGGTAGCAGGGGGGCTCGTTCTGAAAGACGCCATTCGGGTTCGCCCCAGGGCTGAGCGGCTGAGTCCTTGCCGACGCTGCGCGTCGGTCCCCTTGGCAATTGCAGGATACGGGCGCGCCCTTAACTTGCCCGGTGATGTGTCCCCCGGACACATCACAAGCGTCGGGCACGAACAGAAGGGCGCTTGCACCCCGTATCCCGCAATCGCCCGCGGCAAGAACTCTGACTCGCCGCTCAGCCCTGGGGCGAACCCGAATGGCTTATTGAAAGAAAATAGAGTCCCTCTGTGTTTACGATTTTGATGGCTTTGGCTTTGGCTTTGGCTTTGAACTGGTGGTGGATGCTTTGTCTTTGCCTGGCTTGGTCGGATGCGGGGGTATCGGGCCAGTTCGGGTGGGATCAAACGGTCTGAGTCCACTTAAGTGACTGAGCCGACAAGGAGTAGCCCGACGTGTTTGGCGCCCAGCTTGGGGTGCTGAAAGACGAAGATAGCTCAGAGTCGTATTTTTGTTGTTTTCGCTAGCTGGGTCCAAGCTGAACAGATTGCGTCTTTTAGTCGCTTTACTAAAGAAAGCCCTTGTCTGCGGTTGGCGGACAGGGGCTTGTTCCTGTGGTGCTTTGTTGAGCTTACGGTTTCAGGACGGGGTGGTGTCCTGCCAGTGGTTTCATGTTTTCCACGGCGTAGGCGACGTTCAAGATGCGGGCTTCTTCAAAGGCGGGGCCGATGATTTGCAGGCCCACGGGCATGCCCTCAGATATACCGGCGGGTACGGTGATGGCGGGTAGGCCGGTCAGGTTGCTGGGGCCGGTAAAGCGGATGCCTTCATCGATGAAGTCCAGGGTTTTGCCGTTGATATTGACGGTATCGGTGCCGATATTGGGTACCTGGCAAGGCAGGGTGGGGGCAATGATGACGTCGACGTCGTTGAAGGTGGCGGTAAATTGCTGTTTCAACGCACGGCGTACTTGCTGGGCTTGCAGGTAGTCGATACCGCTGAACAGTTCGCCCAGTTCAAACAGGAAGCGGATGTCGCCGCCAAAATCGTCGGGGCGCTTGATCAGGTCCTGATGGTGGATGGTGGCGGCTTCGGTCAGGCTGACTGCCAGTTCGGCCCATTCGGAGTAGCGCAGGGCGGGGACGTTCAGCGGGATGACTTTGGCCCCTTGTTTTTCCAGGTCGGCCAGACGGTCGCGGATCACTTTTTCGATACCGGCGTCTACGTTCTTGAAGAAATAGTCTTCGATGATGCCGATGCGCAGTCCTTTGACATTCCCATTGAGCGCGTTCAGGTAGGAGCCGACCGGGACCTTGGCGCATGTGGGGTCGCGGCCATCAAAACCAGCAATTACTTCCAGCATGGCGGCGGCGTCAGCGACGGTTTTGGACATGGGACCGACGTGGTCCAGGGTCCAGGCCAGGGGGTAGACGCCGAATTTGCTGACGCGGCCATGGGTGGGTTTCAGGCCGACGATGCCGCATGCAGCCGATGGGATACGAATGGAACCGGCGGTGTCGGTGCCCAGGGTGTTGTAGGAGCTGTGGGAGGCCACGGCCGCACCCGAGCCACCGCTGGAGCCACCGGGGACGCGGTCGGCATTCCAGGGATTATGGACGGCGCCAAAGTGCGGGTTGTTGTTGTCGATGCCCCAGGCGTATTCGTGCATGTTCAGCTTGCCGGTGAAGATCACCCCGGCATCGCGCAGCTTGGTAGCCACGGTGGCGTCGTCTTTGGAGACAAAGTCCTTGTGGATTTTGGAGGCCATGGTGGTGACCTCGTTCGCAAAGTAAATATTGTCTTTCAGGGCTAGCGGAACACCGTGGAAAACGCCTTTGTACTTTCCGGCCATGATGTCCTGTTCCGCTTGTTTGGCGCTTTTGCGGGCCTGCTCAGCGGTAACGGAAATATAGGCGTTGGTTTGCTTGTTGGATTGCTCGATGTAGGCCAGCAGGTTGTCGGTCACTTCAACGGGAGAGACGGCTTTGCTGCGCAGCTTGTCGGCCAGGTCGATAACGCTCAGTTCAAGTAGGTCTTTATTCATGGTGGTCTCCTCCGGCCAGGTGTTTGATGGCGACGTCTGCATCGTCAATGGCAATGCCTTCCAGATTGCCTTTCATGGCCTGGATCTCGCGCCATTTGACCTCCAGCTTCTCCAGATGCTGGGGGCTGGGATGTATCCCTTTTGCGGCCAAGGCGTCTTTCACACTTACCGTCATTTGTCTTCTCCTTGTGGTGGTCATAAAACAGGCATGCATCAATCGCGCGCACAAAAAAAGCCCCACCCCTGGTGTCAGGGAGTGAGGCTTTATTGCCTGCATGTCGCTGGCAACTTTGGCAGCGCATGCATCTGTTTTGGCAGACGAAGATGTCTGCTTATTTAATCTACAAAATATGCCTTCTGAAAAATACTAGGGTTTTCCAGTGCTGTAGGCGACGACGTGTGCCCGGTGTATGCAACAGCAGGAAGTCATTGGAGTTTATCTGTCGTGCCCTGCCAATAAGTACATGAAGGGGCACAAGAGAACTTATAAGAATAGTCTTATTTATATGCTTTCTTGTGAATGGTTAAATGATCAAGTACCGGCAATAGGTGAATAAAAATGACGAAAAAATTAAATAGAAACATGAATGAAATTATCTTCATGTGTTTTTTTGTTCTTATGTTTTTTATAAATCCCAACGTATATGCCCAGACGTCACAATGCTACAGGGCAAGCGGCGGGCATATATATAATTGGGTCACTTACCCAATCAAGGGTGAGGTCTACAATAGACAGATTCTTGCCACTGCCTCTACCACTTTTCTTTTCAGTTATCCAGCCAATCTACCTAAGGCGTACGTGGAAATGAGGGGTGGAGCGGATGCTTTATATCCGGATGAGGTTGTCCCCATGCGCGAAATGCCTGGGGTAGGTGTGCGTATACGCTGGATGGGGCATTACGCTCAGGGGAGCTACAATTTTGTTCCTAGTCATGAAGCTCCGAGTGGGACCACGGTAACTAACCCCCATGAGTTCACTTTGCTGGTTGGATCTGCACCTGCAAGTTTTGGTATTTCCTATACCTTTCAATACGAAGTGGTGGTTATTGATGCCAAAGCATATCAGGGAGGAAAGCCGGATTTTAAACGGTCGGGAATTGGTAACGGTCGGGTATTTGGAGGTCCTCTTCAAGGAAACCGATCTTTGTGCAGAGATGGTTCCTTCGATTTACTGGGAATGTTGTCCCAGGATACGACTGTTCCTGAGTTGCCACGCCCCTCCGTACCGACTTGTGCCTCGGCCGATTTGAATGTGGTGGCCACTATGTCGCCTGTAATGGTCTCTGAGTTGGCTTCGGCAGGCAGTCAGCGGAGCCAGGGAGTTACTGGGCAATACAATTTTGATCTGATCGGCAAGCAGTGTCCAGTGGGCACGACGATCAAAGCGTTCTTTACTGACGCACGTGCACCGTCTGCTTCTAATGCTTATGTCACATCGTCACACCCGGAAGTAGGAGTGCGGCTGTATCACCGCGATAGCCAGACAGCGATTAAGCTAGGGCCTGCTCCCGTTGGTTCAACGTTGCCAGAACGTCAGGCTGTCGTTGAGGGGCCATCCGCCAGTACTACAAGTGATATGTACATGCCAATTACTGCTCAGTATGTAATGATGCCAGGTGTGACTAAAACGGCGGTGACACCCGGTAGTATGAATGCAGAGGCAGTGGTCACTTTTATGTATGACTAATGGCCCAATGGTTTGAGCCTCTTGTATCGTTTGCCGGTTCTGTATCGTTTAAAGCCCTGTTCCTTTAGTTTGGAACAGGGTTTTTTTTATTGTTGATTGACAGTTCAAAAGATCAACTGAGGCTCCGGTTTTCCTAGACTGTTTTGTAGCTGACACGTTTTTTCGGATTATTCCTAGACCCGTCAAGCCGCTGGAATCTTAAGATTTAAAGCATCGATGATGGCAACTGAACCGCAAGGCGATTTGGGATGCACATCTCTTGTTGCCGGGGCTCTTCATGTTTGCACCTTCTACGTTTCAAGTACCGTCCGGATGTCTGACTTATCGACCTGCCCGGAAGCTGGCGCGTCCTGTGCGTCCTGTCCGTTCGGATGCGGCTTTGTGGGTGCCGGAGCGTGAGGCGCTCAATCAGTCCGGTGCCGCCATTATCAGTCGCTCTGTCTTGCTTGACGCCTTGCACAAGGACCAGATTCAGGCATGGCTGCAGCCCAAGGTGGCGGTACGCTCTCAGAAGCTGGTGGCGCTGGAAGCCTTGGCCCGTTGGCGTCATCCACAGCTGGGCTTGTTGTCGCCCCATGTATTTTTACCC
Organism: Alcaligenes sp.; assembly: GCF_050255915.1. Lineage (NCBI taxonomy): Bacteria > Pseudomonadati > Pseudomonadota > Betaproteobacteria > Burkholderiales > Alcaligenaceae > Alcaligenes > Alcaligenes sp. Next base: position 77,681 of record NZ_JBFWIQ010000014.1, on the reverse strand, counting down.
TGGTTCAGCGAGCACGGTCTGGACGAGGCCTTGTTGATGCATATTTTGCAAGAGGTGCTGGGTCTGCAGGCTTACTGGCGGCGCCAAGGTATGGTGATGCCCGTGTCGGTAAACTTGCCTACGCATTTGCTCAATGATGCTGGTTTGCCAGATCGCTTGATGGCTTGTGTGCAAGCCAAGCAGGGTCGGGCCGATGACATTACTTTTGAGTTGCTGGAGAACTCGGATACCAAGACGCCCTGTGCCTTGTTTATGGGGGCTTGTCGTTTGGTGGCAATGGGTTTTGGGTTGGCCCAGGATGATGCAGGCGTGCAGTACAGTTCGATGGAGCGGCTGGTTGGTGCGCCGTTTTCGGAACTGAAGCTGGATCGGCGTTTTGTGCATGGCCTGTCTGCCGATCGCCAGCAAGCCGTGCAGGTGTTGGATTGGATTGCTAGCGCCAAGGAGCGTGGTATGTGCGTGACGGCGGAAGGCGTGGAAGCTCAGGCAGATCTGGAGCTGTTGCAGCAAATGGGTTGTGATTATGCCCAAGGCTATTTATTTGCCAAGCCCGCTCCGGCCTTTGAACTGGATATGTGGATTCGGCAGCGTTGGGCCGTCTAGGTAAACAGGTTGTTTTGAGTACAGAACGCAATCAGGGCCTGGTTGTTGTTTACATTCAACTTGCGCATGGCGGATGCTTTTTGTGCGCTGATGGTTTTGATACTGCGATTTAATTGTTCTGCAATGCTGCTGATGGAGTCTCCCATGGCAAACAGGCGCAGTACTTCAAACTCACGAGGGCTCAGGGATGCCAGACGATCGGGTACCGAGCTTTCCAGCACCTCTTTGGGTGTGTCTTGTTTGAAATTGGCCGGGTAGTACTTTACGCCCTGGCGCAGCAAATGCAGGGCGACCAGGACTTCAGACAGCTCGTCTTGTTTGAGGACAACCCCTTGTACGCCAGCGTCGTACAAAGAAGAAATAATCATGGGGTTGGACACCATGGTCAGTACTATCAGCTTGACCTCAGGAAAGCGGCGTCGCAGATAAGAAATGAAGCGCATTCCATCGCCATATTGCTCATCGCCGGGCATGGAATAATCGGTAATGATGGCATCGGGTTGGCTTTTTTGCAGATGCTCGACCAGCTCTGAGGGGCTGGCCGCCACGGCATCGACACTCAGGTTGATATCGCGTCCCAGCAGCTCGCGTATACCCATCAGGATTAATGGGTGATCGTCAGCAATGATGACGCGCAGTTTTTGAATCGCGGGCATACCGGGGTTCCTTGCTTGTTTTGCTAAGCTTGTTCGATCAGGTCGCGTAGTGCATTGCACACGGCGATGGCTGTTTGAACTTGTGTGTCGGTTTGTTGAGTATTTTGCCTGAAATTCTGTTCCAGTTCTTTCACTTTGTCTGCGATTTCCTGCAAACCCATCATGACTAGCGCGCCAGCGATACGGTGCAAAATGGCTTGGCTTTGGGTCGCGTTTTTTTCTTTCAGGGCGTGTTCCAAGGCCTCCAGATCCTTGCTCATGGTGCTGCAAAAAATCTTCTTGTAACGCTGCGGTATGGGTGAGCGGATCAAGGATTCCAGCAAATTTCCCAAGGTGGCCAGATTCATGGGTTTGACCAGGCAGGCGTTCATGCCACTCTGTGTGCAACGCTGGGCTTCGTCGCGCATGGCGTTGGCGGTAATACCAACAATGGGGGCGTTCATGCCTTGAGCGCGTAAGCGTCGGGCCAGTTCGTAACCGGTCATATTAGGCATATTGACGTCAGTCAGCAGCAGATCGTGGCTATGGCCATCCCACAAGCTCAGTGCTTCTTCGCCGTCCTGGGCCAGGGTGACCTGGCAGCCCAAACGCTCCAACTGTTCACGCAAGGTGACCTGGTTGATCGGGTTGTCTTCTGCTATCAACACATGCGGACCGGGGCGGCTCGGGGGCGTGATGACCGTCTTGGTGACTACCGTTTTTTGTTCGGAGGGGGCGTGTTGTTGTGTCTGCCAACGCTCCAGCGCAAGGGCAATGCTTTCCGGGTTGGTGCCGTCGGCCTCGGGCAAGGTGGCGCTGCCGTCGCGTGCAGAAACGCTGATATAAGGGCCTGGCCAGTGGGGCGCCGGATTGCTGTTGGGCATCATCACATCGAGCAAGATATCTTCGGTTTTACCGGTCAGCGGATAGCTGGGCAGCATGGCCTGGGCTTGGGCATTCCAGCGATTGAGCCAGACGCAAATTGACTCGGATAGCTCGGCATGGGGAGTGCGTATATGCAGTTTCATGCCTTGCAGATCCGGTGCAGGGTGAGTTTGATCGCCTGCGGGTGCGATATCCAGGTTCAGCATAAAAGAAAAACTGCTCCCCAGACCGGGTTCACTGGTCAGTTGAATCTGGCTGTCCATCAGTTCGATCAGACGGGCGCAGATGGACAAGCCTAGGCCCGCCCCGCGTATCGTGTGCTCGCCTGAGTGGGCCACATAAAAGGGGGTAAACAGCTTGTCCTGGCGTTCGTGCTCGATGCCCACCCCGCTGTCGGCTACTTGAAACAGTAGTTGTGCTTTGTCCTGTGTAAGCTGCTCCAGACGCAATCGAACAATAATGTGGCCCGCCTGGGTGAACTTGATGGCGTTGCTGATCAGATTGCTCAGAATCTGGCGTATATGCAGCGGGTCGCCTAATACGCTGCGTGGTACGTTCGGGTCCACGTGACAGAACAACAGCAGGTTTTTTTGCTGGGCCATAGCGGTGTAGGTGGCGGTGCAGTCTTGTACCAGGGCGATGGGATCCAGCGGCACGGACTGCACATGCGTTTGGCCTGCTTCAATTCGGCTGATATCCAGAATGTCGCTGATGATTTGCAGCAGTTGGCGCGAGGCCCCCTGTATTCGGTCCACTTGTTGATGCTGCTGGCCATCCAGCTCGGTCATGGACAGCAACTCCAAAGAGCCCAGGACTCCGTACAATGGCGTGCGAATTTCATGGCTCATGGTGGCCAGGAACGAGGACTTGGCGGTGCTGGCTTCGTCTGCCGCGGCGCGAGCACGTTCTAGTTCCCGCTGGATTTCCTCTTGGGCCGTCAAATCCATCAGAACGCATAGCAAGACGTCTTGCTCATGGTAGCGACTGGGCGCGCAGGCCAAGTGCAGACTGCGACCATCGGGCAAGTCCACTTTGCCTTCGTTCGCATCCGGTCCTTGTTGTTGCAGTTCGTTCAAAGCCAGGGACAGGGGAGATTGCTCGGGTAAGGTGTCGCCTGCATTTAGCTCCAACCACTCCAGCGCCTGAGCATTGCCGAAAATAATCTGTCGCTTGTCCTTGCTGATCACGCACAGGGCCGCCGGTGAGGTATCAATAAGATTGCGATTAAAGTCCTGGCTTTCCAGCAAAGCGCGCTGTGCCTGACGGGCTGGCTCTACCACTTGGCGTCCATACCAGCGGGCATAGGCCAGGCCGCCCAGTAGGCTTAATAATAAGAACACCACAGTGCCCAATGGTACCCAGGTGCTGTTTAGCAGTTGTCTGGGGCTGATCAGATAGCGGCCCGTCCAGGTTCCCGAGGGATCGCTCATCTGGAAGGCCAATCCCTGCAGGCTGATGGTAAAGCCATCTTGCTCTAGGGCGGGGGAGTTGTTTTCCCCGATTAACAGGCCTTGTGCAGCATGGTGCAGCCAGAAGCGATAGCCCAGTGGGGCTTCGGATTGATTGAAGAACTCGCGCAGTCGGCCCTTGTCGAACAGACTCATTGCCTGAAACAGAGAGGGGTTCGCACCGGGCAGGGGCAGGCCAGGCAGGGAGATCGGAATGATGCCCAGCATGTGCAGAGGGTGTTCGGGTAAGGAAACCCATTTCACGGCAGATGGACTGGAGGCCAGTTCGCCGGGTGGCTGAATGTGTTGGCGTGCTTCTTTGTGCGAGGCAATGGGCAGGACCGTATCGGTGCGGGAAGACTCCAGCTCCGGAATGCTCAAACTGTCTTCCATGTCGGGATGAAACAGGAACAAGTAACCGGATGGGAAATAGGACCGGGCCCAGAAGGAGGCAAAACTATCGGCCAGATCAGCACCCAGCGTGCCGTAGTCCTGTTTGGATGCACGGCAATGCTGCTCGCAAATCATGGAAAAAGACACGCTGGCGGTGGGGCGCCAGATGCTGACGGCATGGCTGCTTTCTACGGGTGGGGGCTCGGGCTGTGGCCCGGCCTGCAATTTGGCTGCATCGGCCTTGAGCTGGGCCAAAAATCGTTCTTGCTCCTGTATGTAGGCTAAGGTCACGTTGAAGTCGGACGCCAGGCGGTGGCGTTCATTGCTGAAAAAGTGCTGACCGCCTACGACCAGCGCGCCGAGCAACATGAATGAGACAGGAATAACGCCCAGCAGCAGCCGTGTGTGTCCGCGCGAGCGTCGCGTCATACGATTAAAGGGTGAGTTGGCCATGGTTCTCCGTGGGGGCGCCGTGTGGGGCAAGTCCTGCCATATCATACCGTCCAGCGTCGTGATGGCGACGCGGGAGCCGTAGATGGTGAGGCAAACTTAGGGTGTCGGAGCTTGTAGGCTGGCGCGCAAGGCCGCCATCGGCAAAGGCTTGATCAGCAGGGCATCCATGCCTGCGGTGGACCATTCTTTGTCTTTGTTCAAAATGGCATTGGCCGTAATGCCAATAATGCGTCCCTGGTAGCCTTCTGCCCGCAGGGCGCGGGCCAGGCCGTAGCCATCCATGCCGGGCATGAACAGGTCGGTAAAGACAATATCAAAGCGGTTTTTGTCTGTCAGTTCCAAGGCCGCTTCGCCACTGGCTTCCAGGTGGGTAGTGCAGCCCAATACGCTTAACTGCTCCTGAAGAATCTGCTGGTTCACCGGATTATCGTCAACAACCAGCACATGTTGTGAGCGCATGGAAGGGCCAATATCTTGCCCGGCTCGTTGAGACGGGCAGGCCAGAGATTGAGCCAGTTGCACCGCCTGCGTGACGTGTTCCATCGCGCTTGAGGCGGTGTAGAAATGGTCTGGATTGTCTGCTTGTATAGCAGTAGTCTGAGCATGGGTTTGAACCATCACCTGGCGGCCTGTCCATTCAGGTGTGCTGGTGGCAAAAGATGGCCAACTGTGGACTAGAACGGAGCCGGGTTTGGCGGGCTGTCCGGTATAAGGCAAGGCATAGGCCCCCCAGTGGCGCAGCCATTTGCTGACATTGGAGACGATTTCAGGGATGTCCCCGGCGACATACACAGGCTGGAACGCCAGTTTGGACTTGGGGGCCGGCGGGGTTGCCGATGGGGTGGCTACCGGTAAAACCACCTCAAAGCTAATGCTGGTGCCCAGTCCGGGTTCGCTGACCACAGACAGGGAGCCACCCATCAAACTGGCCAGGCGCTGGCAAATCGGCAAACCCAGACCGGTACCCGGTTGCTGGTTGATGCCGCTTTTGTGGGCACTGAAATACGGCAAAAACAGCTTGGGCAGCATATCCGCGCTGATGCCCTGGCCCGAGTCCGTTACCTGAAAGCGCAGAGCCAGACGATTACCGGGCTGGGGTTCGGTATGCAGGCGCAGTACAACATGGCCGGAGGTGGTGAACTTGATCGCATTGCTGACCAGGTTGCTCAGAATTTGGCGGATTTTCAAGGAATCGCCAATGGTGGTGGTCAAGGCCCGTACCGGAGTCACTGAATACAGCAGCAAGCCCTTGTTTTGCGCTGTGGCCGCAAAGGCGGCAATCACGTCATCAACCTGCTCTTGTGGTGTAAATTCGCGCGGTTCAAGGGAAACGTGGCCAGCTTCAATGCGTGACAGATCCAGCGATGCGCCCACCACCCGGAACAGGGTTTCGGCCGAGCGGCGCAAGGTGTCTATGTAGGGCGAAGGGTGCTGATGTTTCTCGGACAGCGATAGCAGTTCCAGTGTTCCCAGAATGCCGTACAGAGGCGTGCGGATTTCATGGCTCATCGTGGTCAGGAACTGGGTCTTGGCGATATTGGCATTTTCAGCCAATTGGCGGGAGTGACGCAGGGCCGCCTCTTCGGCTTTCTCGGTCGTGATGTCGATGATCGAACACAATGCCGCCCGCTTGCCACGGTAGTTCAGGCTGATGGCATGCACGCGCACATTACGACCATCCTTCAGGGTGATGTCGGAGCAGGCGCTTCGCTCATGCTCTCCTGGCAGCCGCGAGCGCCATTGATGGTCACCTTGCATCCAGGTCCGTGCTTGCAGGTTCTCTTGAAAGATCACGTCGCCCTGGGCATCGACCAGGGTCAGGCCGACAGGGGCCATGGCAATCAGCTTGCGATTCAAGGACACGCTATCGACTAGGCTTTGCTGCTGCTGGCGGGCAGGCAGCAGCAAACGGCGTCGGATCAGGCAAGCCCCGACCAGAACAATGGTGGTAAAGATGGTAAGGGTCAATAAGGCGGTGATCAGGGCGCCGCGACCATCGTGCAGCAATCGCTGAGTGGGCAGGGCGTAGAGCACTCGCAAACCCCCGCTGCCAATGGATTTGCTCAGAATGATATGTTCTGGCCAGGCTTTGCCATCAAAGCCAAAGTAGTCTTGCTGTAGCCAGCGCAATTCAGACGGATCAGGTGGGGCGCTACTGTACAAGACGGCTTGACCGCGTATATCGAACAGGATGTGTTCGGTTCCGGGCGGGGGAGCGGATAAGGTCAGGGCTTGATTTATGTCTCGTAGTTCCAGACCCAGCCAGGCCCCCAGCCGGTTTTCTCGATCAATCGGTGTATAGGCCACCAGCCGCGAGGAAGGAGCATCATCATGATGCAGCCAGACCACGGTAACCTGACGGGCATGGGGTTCTTGATTGATCGTACTCAAGCGCGTGGCCAAGGCATCGATGTGCTGCTCCCACCTCAGATTCTGGCCATGTTGCTCCAGACGAAAATCCTGGGCAGGGTTCAGCTTGATGTAACGCAGCTTGCCAGTGCGATGGATGGCGTTCCAGTGGCGGCGCGTCAGCAGCAAGGTGTAGTGATCAAGCGCGCCATTGTCTGGTGTGTCAATGGCTTGCAGATTGCCGCTATTGGCCGACAAGGTCAACGAGTCTGGGGAAACTGCGCTGGCGGCCACAGCACGCAAAAGAACCTCGCGCTGGTCAAAGAAGAGCTGAGCATGGTCTGCGGCGCTGTTGAGTTGACGGCGATACTCGGAAATCAGGTGTGTGGCAGACGAGTACAAATAGGCGCCTGTCCCTAGTGATGCGCATAGAATCAGAATCAAAGACAGGGCTGCCAACAAAACACTGGGAAAACGTGGAACCTGCATGGGGGGCAGGTTCTCACGCATAGGGCCGTGGCTTGATGGGTGGCTGGGCTTGCTCATGCTGCGCTGTCTTGGGCCTTGCCTTGCTTGGCCAGATTGCCGGGAAGGATAGGGTCAGGATCGCGGTGGACACAGTTCAGGCGGACCAGTTGATAGTTCAGTTCATCTGTGTTCTCGGACAGCTCGTAGCGAGCGCGGCACAACTGACCGTTACGGCTAATGTCCAGGTGACCACGCATTTGCTCGGGGGACACCATGGTCAAGACTCGACCTCGTGGATCTGTCATACCCAGTTGTTCGCCGGCGGCATTGCGCACCATGGCGCCAAAGGGCAGGGCGACTCCTTGTTCGTCATGTAGTTCAAACTGCACGCGGTAACCCACCTCGGCCTTGAAAGTTGCCAGTGCAACAGCACCACGCGTCGGGACAATCTGCTGTACGGCGTTGTCGAATTCGGCGTTTTTGGGAGCGTGGCGTGTATCCAGACTGACGTGATTGCCGCGGTACGGCGTGGCATGCGGGATGATGGCGTAGCCATTTGAGCCTGTTTCGACACCGACATGGCTGGAGATTCCGACACCGGCTACGGCGGGTTCTACTTTGGCCAGCATGAAGGTCTCGCCCAGCGCCTGACCCAGGTTGACGCCGCCACCGTGCGCCACTATTGAACCGTTGGCCGAGAAGTTGCCGGAGTTGTGACGGTTGCCATAGGAGTAACCAGCATTCATACGGGCAAAAGAAGTGGTCGTGCCGACGTTGACCGATGCATTGCTTTCGCCGGCAACGGTGCGTCCGCCTGCGACAGCGTAGCTGATCTCACGGTCGGTAGGTAGCAAGCCACTGGCACCGGCTTGGACCGAGTTGCCATTATTGTCGTGATTGATGCTAGTAAAGCTTTGTGGAGCATGGGAGCCGCTGCCCAAGGGCATGCTCAGCGTCAGCATGATGGCATTGTCATGGGAGCGCGTGGGGCTAAAGGAGGAGTGCAAATTCCGGGTGCGGGTGTAGGCCAGGTTGTAGTTCACCTTGCCGATATGGTTGCTGTAGCCCACCGACAGGCTGTTGGAGGAAGTGTTCTCCCAATGTTTGTTATAGGAGGCGTTCAGGTAGAGATTGCCACCGCCTAAGGGCTGGCTGATGTTGGCATCAATACGCTGGCGAGAGTTGTGTGACCCAGACATGCGCAGGTGAGCAGGTGCTTGTGTTGCCTGCACATGATCGGACAGGGTGCGATAGCCACGGCTCAGGTCGTGACGCATGGTGACGGACACGTTCGAGCCAGTGGTTTCGAGGAATTTGTTGTAACGCAAGTTCACGCTGGTGCCCTGGGATTGCTGGCCTTGGACACGGCTGGTGGAACGGGTTGCATCCAGTGACACTGCACCTAACTGGGTATTCATGCCTACGCCCAGGGAGTAGGCGCTGAAGTTTTTGGACGCCTGTACCCCGGCGGCCAGCGTCGTATTGGCGCTGACGCCATATAGCATGGAGCCGCTAACAAAATTGGGGCGCTCTTGCATGTCTTCGTTCAGGCGTAGCTGGCCAGCCGCAATGTCATAGCTCAGGCGGCCCTCGCGCACCATCAGGGGCGGAGCGGAAAAGGCTTGGCGCAAGATGCGGCGCGAACCATCGGCTTCGATAATAGTGATTTCCAGATCACCGTTCGAGCCTGAAGGAGACAGGTCGCTGATCGCAAAAGGGCCGGGTGCCACGTTGGTGGTGTAGATCACATAGCCGTTCTGGCGCACTTCCACTGTGGCATTGCTCTCGGCCGTGCCACGGATCACGGGTGCGTAGCCTTGCTCGCTGTCGGGACGCATGGCCTCGTCCGAGTGCATTTGTACACCCATAAAGCGCACGCTGTTAAACAGTGGGGAGCGTGTATAGGTCTGCCCAGCCACCAATTGGCTTTTCAGGGCGACGATGTCGCGCTGAGCATAGGTGTTCTGACTGGTAAAGGTGCTGGAACGGTTGGTGCCCGAGCTGTAGTAGGAGTTGTTGCGTATACGCCAGGGGCCAATATTCACGCCCATGCGCAGGTCTGCGCTGAGGTCATTGGTAGCGGACATACCTTTGCTTTGATCCCGGCGCACGTTTACGCCGTAGTTCACAAAAGCAGCCGTCTGGCCCGAGTCCCACAGAGAAGGGTCGACATAACCGCGTCTGCTGGGATTCATGTAAATCTGTGGAATGTTCAGCAGCAGACGTAATTGGCTACTTTCATAGGTTGCAGTGGCTTCAGGCACGATCTCTGGCAAACGCAGGCAGCTTGCCTCGGCCGGCACAGGGGCAGGCAGTTTGCTCAGGTCAACACCGGCTTGTTCCAGCATCTCCTGGTTAAAGCAGGGTTCGTTGTCATCCGTGCGTGGGTTGCGTTTGAAGGTGATGTCGCGCCGCCCAGTGCGTTGCTGGTTGACATACAAGTCCACGCGCTGCACGCCTTCAGGGACGTTGCTGTTGGAGAGCAAGGTGCGCAGATCGGCTGTGGAGGCATTGCCTTGCAGGAAGGCCATGTTAAAGCCGATGGAGTCTGTTGTATCCAGAGCGGCAACTTGAACGGATTCTGCCTTGGTGTCTTCAGGAGCAGGAATGCGGATGGAGGAGTCTGTCTGGGCCTGGGTTGCGCAGGCCATGATGACCAGGCAGGGCAACAAAGCAAGACGCAACGTAGCCTGAGGTTGGCGGTTGACGGGGCGAATGCGATGGCAGGACAGGCGATTTTTTTTGGACATGACTCTGCACCCAAGGGGGCGTGTTGGACGATTCGAAGACGTGCAAGGGCTCCTGCTACTGGCTGGGAGCCAGTAGCCGAAAGGGTCAGACGTGAGGCGGGGGAGGCTGGGCGGTCTAGGCCGCCGTTTTATGGTGCGTCCGGATTTAAGGCGCGGCCCTGAACTTTGTTCTGCCCGTTCAGGCGAACTTCATAAGGGTCGGCACTGCCATAGTCGCTGATGGCCCGAAACCGCAAGGTGTCCTGGGCACCCGAGCGGCCCAGTGGCAAGAGACGAGTCTGGCCAGGGGCAATCATGCCGGGGTCTTCCATTTCCTGACCTTTGGCGGTGCTCAGGGTGGACATGGATACGTGGTAGGCGCTGGGGTTGTGCACCTCCAGCATGGGTTTGCCCTGACTGTTCACCACAGACCACTGCAATTGAGCGGGGGCCTGCTCTGCCGAACCGGGCAGGCCGTCAGGGCGGAAAAATAATTTGATGCGTTGGCGGATGGCAATCTGCAGTTGATTGTCGCCAGGGCCTTGCTGTGGAATTTCTTGAACGTTCAGCCACAGTACGGTTTCACGGTCGCGGGGCAGACCTTGCTCACCACCGGCGTAAAGCACACGCATCACCTGCTGTGCGTTCGGGGCAACTTTGACCAGTGCGGGTGTGATGGCAAAAGGTAGTTCCGCTTGATCGTGGTCGGTATTCGTTTCCAACCAGGACTGAATCAGTACAGGCGAATTTTCGTTGCGAACTACGATGGACGCTTCTTGTTGTTTTTCGGGCAGGATCAGGCGGGTACCACTCAAGGAGATTGATGCCTGTGCATGGCTGCTTAACAGCGCAGCGCCAAGGGTTAGACATCCAAAAGCCAGTTTCTTGAACGTTGAGATAGACATGGTTCATTCTCCTTGAGGGTGGGTGCTGGCAAGGGGAAATCCCTTTGCCAGCAGCTTAGGCAGTCTTATTCGTAAGACAGCTCGTAAGCGACGGTGGCATTGGCTTGGCCGCCAACGACATCAGCAACTTCAGTACCGGCTTTACGGGTGTAGTACGCGGTCAGAGGGATGTTGATGGAACCGTTAACGTAAGGAGCTTCCAGCGTGGCCGAGCCGCCGGTAAAGTCCAGAACGTTTTCGTTGCTAAGCAACATGATCTGCACGTTTTGTGCACCGCCAGTCACTGCAATACCCTTGCCGGAGGTAGTGGTAGGGGCCAGTTTCAGTTCAACTTTCGTACCGCTGGCACATTCAACTTGCATGTCGATGTTCTTGGCGATGGAGGTCAGGCCGCCTTCGGAGGTGGCAGGTACGGCTTCGGTACCCAGAGTCTTGGCCGAGACGGGGCCCATGTCTACCAGCATGTTGGCGCCGGAGCTGGATGCACCAGGGGTGCGCACGGTGCAGCTGTCAGCGTTGATGCTACCGATAAAGCTGATGTTGCCACGAGCACCAAGAACAGGTTCGGCTTGAGCACCGGCAGCGGCGAAAGCGGAAAGGATGGTGAGGCCTAAAAGGATCTTTTTCATGATTGATTTGACTTCCGGTTGTTGGACAAACGAAGCAACCTTGTTGTACGCCTTGGGGCGCTCGAAGGTTCCCAGGTATGTGCTTGGTTTAGAGCACAATTGAAGTTTAGGAAATCAATCGGTGAAAAGATTTAGGACTATTCTTAAAAATGAAATTAATTGATTGGCTGGGTTGGTTTTTTAATTAATCGCATGTCAAGAGGTGTTTGGGGTGACTTTGCAGTTATTGACAATTAACCCATGTAAGGTGTGATTGTATATAAGTCGTTGAAAAGTAAAACTAAGAATAGTCTGAGATAAATAAAGAATTCACACTCTTAAAATTTATTTCAAGCCGATTTGCATATAGGCCGGAATTAATTATGGATGAATAAGGAGTGTGATGTGACGAGCAGGCAAATCAAGAAACCGACTTTGCCCTTTCAACGAACCATGTGGGCTAAAGTTTGGCTCTTGCCACTTGCACAGCTTTGTTTTGGGGGGCAAGTGCAGGCGTAGCAATCGTTCTGTTCCAACGGCAAAGTCGTGAACAATTCATACCAGACTTTTCAGAGGCTTTTGCGGTGCGGATGGTGGTGTCGTCATGATAGTGATGTATAAAAAAAGGAGCCGTTCTGGCTCCTTTTTTACTGCTTGTCCTGGCCTTGCTGCCAGCGCAAATAGGCGCTGCGAGTCTGGGCAGACACGGACTCCAACACTTTTTGATGAGTGACTTTATGGCGTGCTAGCAAGCGTGCATCGGCCACGGTTTTGGACTTGCAAAACCAGTGACAGCTATGTTGGAACAGATAAAGTTCGGCTGACAAATGATAGGCCCGGCTTTTGGAGTCCAACTGCTCGGGATTGTCGACAACATGGCGCAAACCGGCGGCATGAATCTGCAAAAGCTGGCGAAAGTCGCGCGTCATGGACGGGATGATTCGTTCTGCGTAAGGCACACAAAAAGGCAACATGCCCACACGGGTGTTTTCTGCCGGTTCTTTTTGTAGTGCATCGGCCAAGGATTGAATCTGGGTAGCCACGGCGTTTTCAGTCTGGGCAAACATGTCCAGAACCTGCTGTTGGCGCGAGAGATCCTGTTCGCCAATCGCTCGGGTATAGCCTTCTGTCAGCGTTTCCATGTGGCGTTCCAACTGAAAGCTGCTCAGATGGTGGCCCAGCAAGATAATGCGCCCGCGTTGATAGCGTGCCCGCACAAAATGAAGGGCAATAGCGGCGATCAGAAGAAGTATGACTGTGTCCATCACTCGTGTTTCCGTGCTGGGCCTGGCGCCTTGTTCTTGTTTCCCGCAGCAGGGTTAGGCCAGGCTATAGAAAAATGCTGTCAAAGTAGCAGCCGGCCATTGTATCCCGTCATTCTTTATTCTTGTTTTCATTCTTATCAGGGATAGCCGCCGATCAGTCTGCTTGGGCAAAACAGGCATGGCATTGTGAAAGATGGCTGTGCCATTTCGAGCCGCCCCCAAAGTCAAATACGGGCTTCGGCGTTGGGGGGCGGCTCATGTCTTTAGTGCCTTCGCTTGGTTGGCAGCAGCTTAGCACAAGGGCTGCTTATGGAAGGATTGCCCTGCGGACCACACAGCTTGGTGTTGGTCTGCAATTCGCTCTGCTTTTAGGCTTTCCCTGCTGCAGGCAGGGCGGAGGTGCCGGATGCCTGTGTCTGCTCCTGACTGATCTGACGTACCACCAGGAACATGCACAGTGCCGAGACAATAATGCAGGGGATGGCGGAGGTGATCACACCAGCAGCGCCATAGCCCTGGCTAAGCAACATGCCTGCAATGGTGGGGCCCAGGGTGGCGCCAATACGGCCTACTGCGGCGGCGGTGCCAACACCCGTGGCACGCACGGCAGTGGGGTAGACGATGCCGCCAAAGGCATACAAGACACCCTGGCAGCCGATCACAAAAGCACCAGTCAAGGCGGCGGCCCAATACATCTGCTCCAGCCCGGAAGCACCGTTCAAACTGAGCAAACCGGCCAGGATTCCGCCATACATCAGGGCGATGACCAAAGCCTTGTGCCAGCGGTCTGTCAAATAGCCCAGCAAGACGGTGCCCACGGTTGCACTGACCATGAACCAGAATTGGGCGGTGCTGCCTTGTTTACGGCTAAAGCCCAGCTCCTGGAACAGGGAGGGCAGCCAGCTCAGCATCAGATACACCACCATCAATGTAAAGAAATAGCTGACCCACAAGAGCAGGGTACGGGCGGCAAGACCATTGCTGAACAGGTCCTGGAAGCGGCCTTGTACGATGGTTCGATTCTGGCGTGCTTGCAAAAACTCGCGTGACTCAGGCAGCAGCCACACCATCACGGGAATGACCAGCAGAGGCAGCAAGCCACCCAGGTAGAAGATGTTTTTCCAGTTCTCGCCAAAGTTGGAAGCGGCTACCAGCGACAAGATGGCTGCACCAACGGGCATGCCCGCATACATCATGCCCACGGCGCGGGCACGGTGTTCGGGTTTGACGGACTCGGCAGCCAAGGTGATCAGGTTGGGCATGGCTGCGCCCAAACCAGCACCGGCCAGAAAGCGCACCAGCAACAAGGTGGCCAGGCTGTTGACCCAGGCGGTGAACAAGGTAAACAGGGCAAAGATGGCGACCGAGGCAATCAACACGGCTTTGCGACCGTATTTATCTGCCCAGCGCCCGCCCATGAGCGAACCGGGCAGTAGCCCTAGAATGCCTGCGCTTAGAAAATAGCCTTGGTAGGTTTTATCCAGACCGAACTCTGCCGCCACGCCTTTCACGGCAATGCCAGCGGCCTGGATATCCATGCCTTCGATAACAGCGATCAGAAAGCAGATCGCCACCGTAATGACCGCGTGCTTGCGGCCGTGGGTTTGTGTCATTTCAATGTCTCCTCGGTTTACCGGGACGTTTTTTTTCTTGCTTCTGCCACCTGCCCGCCCCGAATTCAGGGTGCAGAAACCCGACTCATCGCGCGATAAAGCGGCGGTGAGCCGGGGGTAGAACTTTTTAGTTTTTTGAAATCAGGCCGTGGTGCCCTGTCGTTGCAGCAAGTCCAGAGCCACGTCCACGATCATGTCTTCCTGACCGCCCACCATGCGGCGTTTGCCCAGTTCGACCAGAATGTCCACGGTTTTCAGGCCGTATTTCTGTGCGGCCACTTCGCTGTGACGCAAGAAGCTGCTGTACACGCCTGCATAGCCCAGGGCCAGGGTTTCGCGATCGACGCGTACGGGGCGATCTTGCAAGGGGCGCACAATGTCGTCCGCTGCATCCATCAAGGTGTACAGATCCGTGCCATGGTTCCAGCCCATGCGTGCGGCGGCAGCAATAAACACTTCCAAGGGCGCATTGCCGGCTCCTGCGCCCATGCCCGCCAGACTGGCATCGATACGGTCGCAGCCTTCTTCCACGGCCACAATGCTGTTGGCCACACCCAGGGACAGGTTGTGGTGGGCGTGAATGCCGGTTTCGGTCTCGGGCTTGAGCACGTCCTTGAAGGCGCGGAAACGGTCACGCACATCATTCATGTTCAAGGCACCGCCTGAATCGACCACATAGCAGCAGGTCGCCCCGTAGCTTTCCATCAGCTTGGCTTGTTCGGCCAAGTGTTGCGGGGTCGTCATGTGGCTCATCATCAAAAAGCCCACCGTGTCCATGCCCAGATTGCGGGCATATTCGATGTACTGCTTGCTGACATCGGCCTCGGTACAGTGAGTGGCCACCCGCACGGTACGGGCACCGGCGTCGTAGGCAGCCTTCAGATCGTGGATGGTGCCAATGCCGGGCAGCAGCAAGGTGGCAATCTTGGCGTGCGTGACAACCGAGGCGACGGCCTCAATCCATTCCAGGTCGGTGTGCGCGCCAAAACCGTAGTTAAAGCTGGAGCCGCACAAACCATCGCCGTGGGCCACTTCAATGGAATCGACCTTGGCCTGGTCCAGGGCACGGGCAATATCCATGGCGTTTTGCACGCTGTATTGATGACGCACCGCGTGGCTGCCGTCGCGCAGGGTCACATCGGAGATATAGAGCTTCTTGTTGGGATCGTGTGCCATTGTGGTGTCCTTGCGTGTCATGCGGTTTGCGTCAGCAGGCGGGTTTGGGCCAGACGCTCGGCGCAGGCCAATGCCGCACTGGTCATGATGTCCAGATTGCCGGCATAGGCGGGCAGATAGTGGGCCGCGCCCTCGACTTCGATAAACACCGAGGTTTTCAGGCCGGAACGCCATCCCAGACCAGGCACATTGATGGGCTTGTCCTCGGGGATGACATCGAACTGCACTTTTTGTTTGAGGCGATAGCCCGGCACGTAGGCCTGCACCTTGTCGGCCATGTGCTGGATGGATTGTTCGATTTCCGCTTCCTTGCCCGGATCGCTCAGGGTGTAGACGGTATCGCGCATCAATAAGGGTGGTTCGGCCGGGTTGAGCACAATAATGGCTTTACCCACGGTGGCACCGCCCACGACCTGCATGGCTTTGCTGGTGGTCTCAGTAAATTCGTCAATATTGGCGCGGGTGCCCGGACCAGCCGATTTGGACGAGATCGAGGCAATGATTTCGGCATAATGCACCGGGGTCACCTGCGAGACGGCCGCAATAATGGGCACGGTGGCTTGTCCGCCACAGGTCACCATATTGATGTTGGGGGCGTCCAGATTGTCGTCCAGGTTGACCACCGGGATGGTGTAGGGACCAATGGCGGCAGGTGTCAGATCAATCACCTGGATGCCGTGCTCTTGCAGGACGGCATTGTGACGGGCGTGGGCACCGGCGCTGGTCGCATCAAACACAATGCGAATGTCCTTGAAATTGGGCAGCTTCAGCAGCCCGTCCAGGCCTTCATGGGTGGTGGGCACGCCCAGGCGGGCCGCACGGGCCAGGCCATCGGAGGCCGGGTCGATACCGACCATGGCGCCCATTTTCAGGTGTTTGCTTTGGCGCATCACCTTGATCATCAGGTCGGTGCCGATATTGCCCGAGCCAATGATGGCGACGGCAATGCCGTTGGGGTTTGTCATGTGTGTTACTCCGTACAAAGAGGACTTAGCCTGCGCTGAAGGTGACGGATACCGAGCCTATGCCCTCGATCACGGCTTCAAAGTGATCGCCGGGAGCAACGGGTGCCATAGGGCCTAATGCGCCGGTCAGAATCAGATCGCCGGCCCGTAGCGGTTCGCCCAGTTTGGCCATGGTGCGAGCCAGCCAGGCGGCGGCATTAAAGGGGTGGCCCAGACATTCGGCACCACTGCCACTGGAGGCCAGTTCTCCATTGCGATGCAGGCTCATGCGGGCATTGCGCAGGTCCAGACCGTCCAGGCGGCGGGCCGGACCGCCCAGCACGTACAGACCGCTGGAGGCGTTGTCGGCCACGGTATCCACAAAGCGGATATCCCAGTTGGCGATGCGGCTGCCGACGATTTCCAGCGAGGGCATGACCCAGCCCACAGCGGCGGCGACATCGCCAAAACTGGTGTCGGCATGGGGCAGGTCGCGCTCCAGCACCAGGGCAATTTCAGCCTCGATCTTCGGTTGCAGGACGCGCTCGACAGGAACGGTTTCGCCATCGCCATAGGCCATGTCGGCAAACAGGGCGCCAAAGTCGGGTTGCGACACGCCCAGTTGCTGCTGGACCTTGGGGTTGGTCAGGCCAATCTTGCGGCCTGTCAGGCGACGGCCCTGGGCAAGACCTCGGGCAATATTGATGCGCTGGATGGTGTAGGCTGCCTCGGCATTGTCTTCACCAATCAGGCTGCGAATCGGCTCGATGGACTGACTGCTGTTCTCGGCCTGGCGCAAACGGCTGGCCAGGGTGTCGAGCAGATCGCTGGATGTTTCGCTCATCTCAACGCTCCAGGAAATCCAGAACCAACTGGTTGAACTTCTGGGCATGCTCCCACTGCGCCCAGTGACCGCATTGGTTGTAGACGTGCAGCTCGGAATTGGGGATACCTGCCAGCAGGCGCAGGCCGGTATCGAAAGGCACAACACGATCCTGACGACCCCAGATGATCAGGGTAGGAGCGCTAATGCTGGGCAGACGCGGGCTGAAATCCGGGAACTGACGTGGGTTGGCTTCCAGCGATTTCAGGAAGTTTTCCAGGTGATCCTTGCGGCTGAGCATATTGTTCAGGCGCGCTTGCAGCAGCTCGTCGGTCAGCACACTGGCGTCGAACACGAACACATTGTTAAAGCGTTTCAGGTTTTCCAGCGTGGGTTCGCGGTACAGGCCGTTCAGCAGCTTGATACCTTCGCTGGGCATAGGAGTAAACAGGCTCATGCCACCCGTGCCGCCACCCATCAGAACCAGCTTGGCCACACGTTCAGGCCAGGTCAGGGCAAAGGCAACCGAGCTATGACCGCCCATGGAGTTACCCAGCATGTGGATTTTGTCTATGCCCAGTTGGTCAATAATGCTTTTCACCACACGGGCGTTCAGGTCCGAGCGCGAACCGCTGTTGACGATGGAATCGCTCTTGCCCCAGCCAGGGCAATCGATCAGCAAGACGCGGTAGCCAGCTTGCGTGAGCGGTTCAATATTGCGGTTGAAGTTGGCCCAGCCGGTGGCACCGGGGCCTGAGCCGTGCAACATGACGACCGTCTGTTCACCCTGGCCCAAATCGTTGTAATGGATGCGCAGTTCTTTGCCTTCCTCGACCACGGTCGCGAAACGGCTGTAATCAGATTCATTCAGACTCATGACAATCTCCTGAGGTTTTGTTGTGGTGGATTTCAGTTCTGGCGCGGATGGGCGGACAAGCCACCAAAGCCGGCAATCCACTCGGGAATTTCGCGGTAATAGCGATGCCCCGCTTCATAAGGGCCATAGGCTGACAGTCCGGCAAAAGCGGCCACCCAGGTCTTAACCTCGTGGGCACTGCGCCCGGCCAGTGCCGAGACGTCATCGTTCGCCGCTTCATCGAGCTGTTGGTAGCTTTGTGTTTGAAGCAGATCCAGAAAGCCCTGGTCCCACTCGGGGTTGAGTGGGTGCAGAACAGAAGGGTCCTGAGTAAAGGCTTTGCCGGCATCAATGGTGCGTTGTGTACGGGCAGCACGCGCCTCGGGCGAGAGCGTGTAGCCTTCGCCATCGAGCGAGCGACGCACGGCATCGGGTGCCTCGGCATACACCGGCACAGGAGGTTGATGCGACAAGCCACCTGAACCGATCCACAGCACGCGCTTGCCGGTCGAGCGGGCCCATTGCCCGATGGCCTCGCCCAGCAAACGGGCACGTTTGAAGGTCGGCAAGGGGGCGGCCACCGAATTGATAAACACCGGGATGACCGGGTACTGATCCAGACTACCCACCAGATGTTCCAGCGGATAGGCGGCACCATGATCGAGCTGCATATCGTGCGAAATGGCCACATCCACGCCGCTATTGATCACATGGGTGGCGCATTGTGTCGCCAGCTCGAAGGGCACGTCCAGGCGTCCGGCCAGGCTGTCAAAATCACCAATGGCATGGGCGCCAGTGCCTATGCAAAAGCTGGGCATGACGTTGTAGAAAAAACCGTTGAAATGATCGGGAGTGAACAGCACGATCAGATCAGGTTTGAAAGCCGCGACACGTTCTCGGGCGGCTTTCTGTACCGCAAAAACTTCGTCCAGTACGGCTTGGGCCGGGTCGTGGTGACCCAGCAACGGCGTGTGTGAAAGACACTCCAGGTGTGCCTGCATGCCAGTCTCCTGACTCTGATTATGGGTGTAAGGGGGCCGCTGCTTCGACTGCCACTGCAGCGATTGCGGCTGGGCTGTTTGTTGCCTGTGCGATTTGTTTGGCCAGGTTGCGCAGGTTCTGGGCAGTGTCGTTCCAGACTTCCAGCGGCAGGACAGCCCGGTGTTCGATCAGCTCTTTAAGCGGGCGCATGTCACGGCCTTGATTGACGGTGATGGCTCCACAGATGGCCCCTTCGGGGTCCAGACCAATCAGGACAAAAGGAGGCGTGTCCTGATCGCCGCGCACAATCCAGTGGGCAGCGGCCATATCCCCGGCAAACTGGATGTTCATATCGCATTGGTCTGTCCAGAACCAAGCCGGGCTGGCCTGAGCCGGCTCCTGGTTGAGCATGTGGCAGACGGCCATGCAGGCCTGATGATTGGCGTTTTCCCAGGTTTCTTGCCGTTGCCAGCGTCCATCCATACCGATTTGCACGGTAGTGTCACCCGCCGCATAAATGGCAGGCTGGGAACTGCGACCATGCTCATCAATCACGATGGCACCTTGTTCGGTGTGCAATCCGGCGCTGTCGGCCAAGCGGGTATCAATCGTCACACCGACACCGTAAATCAGCAGGTCGCCTTGCAACTGCTGGCCATTGTCCAGTGTCAGCACGACTTTCTGTTCTTGGTCGAGGTGGGCCTTGCTGACCTGTGTGCCCAGGTGAAAGCGCACGCCGCGCGCTTCATGTACGGTCTGCAGATACTGGCTGAGGACTTCCGGTGCGTTGCGCGACATGACCCGGGCGGCGGGGTCGATCAGTTCTACACTGGCACCTAAGGCGATCAGGCTGGAGGCCAGTTCCAAACCAATAACGCCCGCTCCGACCAGCAAGACATGGCTGCCAGGCTTGAGCTGGGCACGGATACGGTTGGCGTCGTCCAGCGTACGCAAGACATGCGATACCGAACCCAGCGCGTCCAGCTCGGGCAGACGGCGGGCTTGTGCGCCGGTAGCCAGCAACAGGCTGTCATACTTTAGGGTTTCGCCATTGGATAGGGTGACGCAGCCTTGTTGAGCATCAATCGTATCCGCACGAACCCCCAGTTTCAGGGTGATGTTCTGCTCGATGTAAAAGTGTTCCGGATGCACGTTGAGCTGCACATTGTCCGGGTCCAACAAGGCATCTTTGGACAAGGGCGGACGCTCGTAGGGCAGGTACGGCTCCTCACCGACCAGGGTGATCTGCCCGGCAAATTCACGGCGGCGCAGTTCAGCGGCGGCCGTGGCTCCGGCTTGTCCCCCCCCGATAATCACAATATGAGGTGTCTGCATCACAGCTCCAGTCCACCGGCCACATTACGTATGCCGCGTATTCCCAGGCCTGCGTCGGCATTGATCATGACGCCGGTCAGCGTTTGGTTGTTCTGGCGCGAGGCCAGCAGCACAAAGGGGCCGGTAAATTCCTCAGGCTCGGGAAAGAATTGCAGGGGCAAAATTGCTTTGATGGCGTCGGGCGAGCGCGAGTCCATGATGCGCGTATCTTGCTGGCCCAAGGCTTGTGGGCCACGCAGATCGGTTTTCATGCCGCAGGGCCCCACGCCGTTGACACGCACTTTAGGGGCCAGCTCAAACGCCAGCTCGCGAATCAGACCGACCGCTGCATGTTTGCTGGCGGTATAGAGCGGGCCACCGCCTTCGGCGTAAAAGGCCGAATTGCTTAAGGTGAAAATCATGCTGCCGCAGGATTTAACCAGTTCAGCGGCGGCTGCCTTGGCACCGAGCAGATAGCCTTTGACGTTGATGGCAAACAGCTCGTCAAAGCCAGTGTCCAATTGCTCGATGCTGGTGTTGATCAGCCGGGCACCGTGGTCCCAGACTGCGGCGTTGCCAATAAAACAGTCCAGCTTGCCAAAGCGGGCAACCGTGGCAGCCACGGCTTTCTGGTTGTCCGCCGCGCTGCACACATCGCCCTGGATAGCCAGCACTTTGCCTGCAAACTTCTGTTCCAGATCGGCACATTTTTCTGCCGAGCGTTCCAGTACCGCCACGGATGCGCCTTCCTGGAGAAAGCGCTCCACCAATGCCAGACCCAGGCCTGAGCCGCCGCCGGTGATCAAAGCGACTTCGTTTTGTAGCCAGCCGTTCATGCCTGGGCCTCCAGATCGATATAGACCATGCCTTCGCTGATGATCACCGGATAGGTACGTAGCGCCTCGGTGGCGGGTTGGCACAGGGCCGCGCCCGTTTTCAGGCAGAAACGGGCAGCGTGCAGTGGGCACTCCACCGTGCCATCGTCCTCGACATAGCCTTCGGACATGGACGCGTTGCCATGTGTGCAACGGTCGTCAGTCGCATAGAAGGTGCCATCAATATTGAACAGGGCAATCTGACGGTCGGGAGTGTCTATCTTCAGTGCCTCGCCATCGGCCAGGGCACCGGTTTCACATGCGGTAATGCGTGTCATATCAATCAACATCGGAAAGTGAGCAGGGTCAGAACAGAACGCTCAGGTTGTGGGATGTAATGACCACTTGATCCAGAACGATCTCGCGTTCATACAGCTCCCAACCAAAGCGGTTGTCTGCACGGCGTACATAGTCCAGGCGTTTGCCGGCGTACCAGGTCTCGTCCTTCTCTTTCTGGGCGCGGTACAGGATGTAGTTGCTACGAATTTCGTAACCCTGGCCGTCGGCAGTGGGGCGAATACGCAGGTTGCTGACAAAGTGGCGGGTGCGCGAAGGAGGTTCTTCGGCCCAGGCCATGCCGGTTTCCAGGCGAGCGACGCGACGTTCCAGTTGGAACTTGTTGTCGTTAAAGATCCAGGTGGTGGGTGGCTGCACGCTGCGGCGACGGTCGCGGGTTTGCGCATTGGTGGTGCTGCGCATGTGGTAGTGCACATCCTCGGACAGCAGGTCCAGCCAGTCGCGAAACTGCCAGTCGTCCAGCAACTCGGCTTCCATGTACAGGAAGTCAGCAATTTCATGATGCAGTTGCATATCGACGATGGCTGTTTGGGTCGGTTCTTCAATGACGGCGCTCATTTCACCAACTCCTCTTCGTAGACGCGGCTGCGCTCCAGGACTTCATCCCAGGTCTCGGACACCATCAGGTCGGCCCAGTACTTGTACAGGCCGCGAGCGGCGGTTTCGGAGAAGATGTAGTTGGTGACGCCTGGCACGCCGTCGCTACGCAGACCTTCGTTACCCAGGCCCATTTCCATGCACAACTGGGTGCCACGGGCGCGTTTGCCACGCAGGATTTTTTGGATCTCAGCCCAGTTCTCGGAGTCGTCCTGCTCCAGGAATCCGGCAGGACCAAAAGCGCGGGTGGCGCTGCGTTCAAAGGCCGCCTTCACATTGTCGGGAGCGGCGGCATCGGCAATACAAAATGCCCAGACTTCCACCTGGTTCGGGCCGCGTGGATGCCAGACGCGCAGCGTTGCGGTACCGTTCAGCCAGCTCAGTGTCGGGAACATATTGTTGTGGCCAGCCAGACGCAGGGCACGCACTTCGCCCAGGCGCTCGTGCGCTTCGGCATAGGTGTCGCGAAAGTACTGCGAGACCTCACCGTCTACCCACACGTTGGCATCGGGCTGTTCGGTAAAAAAGAAGCCACTGCCATGGCCGCGTTGGCCATATTGGACGGCGTCTTTGGCGGTTTCCCAGACAGGGCGGGCGGTTTGACCGGCACCTAGCGCCTTGTCTTCGTCACCCGGTTTTTGGCCCAGCACCTGCACAGCAGAAGCGTGCGAGAACAGAGCGTGGTATTGGTCGGAAGCGAATTGCTCAGCGGGGAATTTCCAGTTGCATTCGATGGTCCATTTCTGAACCCCGCCAATGATTTCAGTCCCGCCTTCGCGTCGGTCCAACACACCGTCCAGATACCAGGCGATATCGCCCATGTATTCTTCCAGATCAGGAGCGCTCGCATCCCAGTTGCCAAAGACCAGACCCTTGTATACTTTGACGCGGGTCACTTCTTGCAGACCCCACTTTTCCTTGCACAAGCCTTGCGGATAGGCGCGCGGCTCCAGCGGTACGTCCACCAGATCGCCGTTGGTGCCATAGCTCCAGCCGTGGTAAGGACAGGTAAAGGCTTTGGTATTGCCCGAGTCGGCATAGGACACGCGCATCGAGCGGTGTCGGCATTGGTTCAGGAAGGCCTTGATCGAGCCGTCTTTTTGACGGACAACGATAATCGGGTCCTCGCCCATATAGGTATTGAAGAAGTCTCCCGCTTTGGGGATCTGGCTGGTGTGACACAGGAACAGCCAGGTGCGGCCAAAGATGCGCTCCAGCTCCAGCTCATAAATATCCGGGTCGGTGTAAATGGAAGGGGTAACGCGTCCATTACGTGCATCGACCAAGGCTTCGATTTTTTCAGGGTTGATTCCCATCGCTTGCTCCTCGCTATTGCAATGCGTGCTTTTGCGAAACAGGTTTTTGTCGCCAACGGCAAAATGTAGAAGCTTGAAATGAATTCGACCAATACTTGCTTTAGATCGGGTGATCGGCAAACCCGATAAGTCGGCTTTAAGACCCTGGTATGTATAGGGTTTAAGTCTGAAGGCCAATATTGATGCGGCTTTACAGGTACTTAGGGTTTACGAGAATCCCAATTGCTGCGCTGCAGCAATGAAAATCGCAGTCGCTTGTAGCGCCTTTGGAGCAGCGACAATAGTGCTTGCAAGAACGGCTTGTTCGGGAGAAATACCGCAGGCCGAGCCCTATGCTGTTCGGGTCAGAGCCGGACAGGGCGACTAATTTGACAGGAGACTAACTTGGAATTGCGACACTTGCGTTACTTCGTTGCAGTCGCGGAAGAGTTGAATTTCACCCGTGCTGCTGAGCGGCTCTATACCTCTCAACCCTCCTTGAGTGAGCAGATCCGCAATCTGGAAGAGGATATTGGTTATCCCTTGTTGAACCGTACTCGTCGCAAGGTCGAGTTGACGGAGGCCGGAGCCGTTTTCCTGGATGACGCCCGCGAGATTTTGCAAAAAGTGGAAGAGGCGGTGATACGTGCGGGCAAGGCGGCTTCGCAAGCCAGGGAAGTGCTGACGATAGGCTTTGTCCCGGCGGCAGAGGTGCGTATCTTTCCAGCGGTATTGCCCGCTTTTCGGGCGGCTTTCCCCCAGGTGGATGTGGTGCTGCGTAGCCTGACATCCAACGAGCAAGAAGGCGCCATGGCCCGAGGGGAACTGGATCTGGCTTTCATGCGTGGCCCGGTGCGAGCCACCAATGTTTGTAGCGAAGTGGTATTGGATGAGCCCTTGCGGGTCTATCTACCCAAAGGTCATCGCCTGGAAGCGTATAGCTTGATTCCTCCGGCGCGTTTGAACCGCCTGCCCATGATTGCCGTGGATCGCTCTTATGGCCGCTCCATGCACGATGTGCTGGCTCGCTATCTGGCCCATCACAAGGTGGTGCCCGAGCATACCTACAATTCGGCCAACCCCCTGATGAGCATTAATCTGGTCGCGGCTGGATTGGGCTACACCTTGTTGCCAACCTACGCGGAATACTTCATGCCCAAGAACGTGGTGTCACGCCCCTTGATCGGTGGTGGCCCGCGTTGCGAGTTATTGATGGCCTACCCGCGAGAGACAGGCAGCATGAGCGAAGCGGCTGCCAGCCTGATAGAGCGCATACGAGAGCTGGCACGCTGGCATGGTTCAGGACCCTCCGCGGCCAGCAGTCATTTGAAACAGGCACCCAGCAAAATAGCCTGTATGTAGGAAGAACAAGAGTTTCTTGTCTGATCCTGAAGGGCGGACGGAGAAATGACGCTTGCACCGGTTATGTTTGGGTTGGAATACGTGTGGGGTTAGGAGTTGTGAGGAGCAAGCTGTGGTTGCAGTTTGATTCCCAAGGCGTGCATGACTTTTAGAATGGTGCCAAAGCTTGGATTGCCTTCGCCTGACAGGGCTTTGTACAGGCTTTCACGTCCCAAGCCCGTTTCTTTAGCCAACTGGCTCATGCCCTTGGCGCGAGCAATATTGCCCAAGGCTTTTGCAATGAAAGCGGCATCGTTGCCAGCTTCCTCCATGCAGGCTTCTAGGTATAGCACCATGTCTTCCTCGGTTTGGAGGTGTTCGGCACTATCCCATTTGCGTAATTTGATGGTTCCCATGATGATCGCCCCTTATAGTTGCCGCGCGATTTCCAGCGCAGTTTTAATATCTTTATTCTGGGTAGATTTATTGCCACCCGCCAATAAGATCACGATCTCCAGTTCACGTTGTACAAAGTACACACGGTAGCCAGGTCCGTAGTGAATACGCATCTCGGAAACTCCTTCGCCGACCGATTCACAGTCTCCAAAGTTGCCATCTTCTGCTCGGTCAATACGAACCTGAATTCGTCTGGCGGCCTGCTTGTCGCGCAGACCGCTAAACCAGTGATCGAAGGTATCGGTGGTGTGGATAGTCTTCATGGATTGATTGTATAAAACAGGATACAGTCAGTCAATTACTACTTGGTATTCATTTGTCTTCCACAAAGCGCATACGGAAGCGGCGACCTTTGATGTTGGCGTTGGAAATACGGTCAAAGAATTGACGGGCAATTCCACGATCCAGGGCCACGTAGGAGCGGGCGTCGGTAATGGCAATCTTGCCGACCTGATCCCCTTTCAGACCGACATCACGCGTCAAGGCACCGAGCAGGTCGCCGGGGCGCAGCTTGTCTTTTTTGCCACCCTGAATTTCCAGTGTCATCATGGGTGCGCGCAAGGGTTCTTTTGATTGAGATCGCAAGGCTTTCAGATTGCCCCATTTCACTTCACGGCCCTGGAAGTCTTCAATCAGCTTGACCCAGCGCAGCTCGTTGCGCGAGACCAGATTCAAGGCCAGGCCTTTTTGATCACCACGACCAACACGGCCAATGCGGTGGATATGCACTTCGCTGTCTTTGGTGACGTCTACGTTGATGACAGCCCCCAGATTCTGAATATCCAGACCGCGCGAGGCCACGTCGGTGGCGACCAGCACAGCGCAGCTCTGGTTGGAGAACTGCACCAGAATTTCGTCGCGATCACGCTGTTCAAGATCACCAGTCAAGGCCAGAGCCTGGATACCTTCGGATTGCAGCTCTTCGACGACTTCCTGGCAACGCATCTTGGTGTTGCAGAAAACCAGGGTCGAGCAGGGGCGGAAATGCTCCAGCAGGGTCACCACAGCAGACAAACGCTGCTCGGGGTGAACTTCGTAAAAAATCTGTTCGATCTGGCTGGCATCGTGCAGGGCTTCCACTTTGACTTCGGCGGGGTTATGCAGAAAGCGGGCGCTGAGCTTGCGAATGTTTTCCGGGTAGGTGGCCGAGAACAGCAGGGTTTGACGACGGGGCGGGCAGTGCGAGGCAATGGCCACGATGTCATCGTGAAAGCCCATGTCCACCATACGGTCGGCTTCGTCCAGTACCAGGGTTTTCAGGGCGGACAAGTCCAGGTTGCCGCGCTCTAGGTGGTCCTGGATGCGGCCCGGTGTGCCCACCACTACGTGAGCACCGTTGCGCAAGGCTTCTGTTTGCGGGCGCGAGGGAACCCCACCGCACAGCGTCAGCATACGTACGTTAGGAATCTGGCGGGCCAGACGACGCAGTTCGGTCGTGACCTGATCGGCCAGTTCGCGCGTGGGGCAGATTACCAGGGCTTGTGGCGTCAGTTTGCTGGGGTTGAGGGTTTGCAACAGACCCAGGCCAAATGCGGCGGTTTTGCCGCTGCCGGTCTTGGCTTGGGCAATCAGGTCGCGGCCTTGCAGAATCAGCGGCAGGCTCTGTTCCTGAATGGCCGTCATTTTTTCAAAACCCAGGCTATCCAGGGTTTCAAGCAAGGCGGGCAAAAGGGGAAGGGTACTGAAAGAGGTATGGGGCACGATGGGTGACATCAAAAAGAACTGCAAAATAAAGGATTTAGCGACAGTTTACCGGTATCGCTTGGTGTGCGGCATCTTAATGTTGTTGCTCGGATCACTGTGTGGCATCTGCAGCCCAGCGCAGGTGAGTCTGCCAGGAGCAGATCACGCTGCTGTGATCGACGGTCTGATTGCTTGGCTTGGCGCACAAAAAAATAAACCCCAAGTTATCGAACCTGGGGTTTATCGGCGGTCTGGGAAAGCGTGGCGAACCCGCTTGTTGTTGGCTTATTCTGGTTTGCGGACTCGTACGGCTGACACGGCAGCAATCGAGATGAGCGCGGCAACGATAATGTAGACCGCGACAGGCACCCAGGAGCCGTCGTAACGACTCATGAGCCATGTTGCGATCAGTGGTGCTGTCCCACCGGCCAAGGCGGCACCGATTTGATAACCCAGGGTAATGCCGGTATAGCGGACACGTGTGGCGAAAATCTCCGAAAACATGGTGCCCAGCACGGCGGTAATCGGTGCCCAGATCAGGCCCAGGGCAACAACCGTAGCAATCATCAGGGATGTGGTAGAACGTTGGTCAAGCAGCAGGAAGTAAGGGACGGCAAACAAGGCCATGGCTACTGCCCCAGCAATAAATACTTTGACGCGGCCGATATAGTCAGACAGCAGTCCCATCAGTGGAATGCAGAAGGTGGTGACCAGCGTGGCGACGGTCACCGCGTTAAGAACATCAAAACGTTCGTACTGCAATGTGCTGCTGGTGGCGTAGCTGACTACAAAGGTCGAGAACAAATAAAATGGCGCCGTTTCCACAATCTTGGCACCGATGGCGATCAGTACTTCACGCCAATGGTCTCGCAAGGTTTCAACCAATGGCATTTTGGCGACTTGACCCTCCTGCTTGGCTTTTTGAAAGTCCGGTGTCTCATCAATGCCATTACGTACCCATAGGCCAAGAAAAACCAGTCCGGCGCTTGCCAGGAAGGGGATGCGCCAGCCCCAGCTCATGAACTGCTCATCGGGCAGCAGGCTCATCAAGGTCATGGCCAAGGTGGCCAGCAGCATGCCAATGGTCACTCCCATCTGCGGAACGCTACCAAACAGCCCGCGTCGGTTCGGCGCCGCATACTCATAGGCCAGTAACAAGGCTCCGCCCCATTCTCCACCAATCCCCAAACCTTGAATCAGACGCAGCAGCACCAGCAAAATGGGGGCCCAGACGCCGATCGTATCGTAGCCAGGCAGCAGTCCAATCAGAACGGTAGCCCCGCCCATCATGGATAAGGTGATGACCAGGGTTTTCTTGCGTCCGATTCGGTCCCCAATATGGGCAAAGATCAAACCGCCCAAGGGACGAATGAAGAAGGTCAGGGCAAAGGAGAGGTAGGCCAGCATTAAACCGACGACAGGGTCGAAGGTAGGGAAAAACAGCTTGTTAAAAACGAGTGCGGCGGTTGTGCCGTACAGAAAATAATCAAACCATTCAATAGAACTGCCTGTCAGGCTAGCCAGAAGAACGCGCTTGGCGGAGGCACGTTGTGCGGGAGGGGTGACGTTTGCCGTCATGAGGGGTTTCCTTGTTATTGGTTCGCGTTGAGCCAATCAGCCCGGTGTAAAAGTAGAGGATTGTTCTTGCCAAAGGTCATAAGCCAGTGTCGCGGCAGCCAGGTCTTCCAAGGCTGTGCCAACGGCTTTGAACAGTGTGATTTCGTCGGCACTCTGGCGGCCAGGGTGTCGGCCCTGGCACAGATCTTCCAGCGTGGCGGTAATGTCAGCCGGATCGAATTTTCCGGATTTGATGGGTTCCAGAATGTCGCCCGATTTCATCGCTGCTTCATCGGTATCAACAAAAACGGTGGCGCGTGTAAAGCAGGCATCATCGCTCTCGCGCATGGTGGGCATGAAGCTACCGATCAGATCCAGGTGAGTGCCAGCTTGCAGCCATTCGCCTTTAATCAGCGGTTCGGTGGCCAGGGTGGCGCAGGTAATGATGTCAGCTTGTCGTGCAGCGCTTTCCAGCTCACGCACATGATGAGCGTCAAAGCCATCGCGGTTTAGCCGTTCGACCAAGGCGAGAGCATTGTCGGCATTCCGATCCCAGACCAAGACCGTGCGGATGGGGCGGACGGTGCGATAGGCATCGGCCAGCAGGCTGGCAATCCGACCTGCACCAACGACCAGCAGTGTTTGCGAGTCTGGGCGGCTGAGCCAGCGTGCAGCCAGGGCCGAGGCGGCAGCGGTACGACGGGAGGTGATGACATCGCCGTTCAAGGCCGCCAGTGGTTTGCCTGTAGTCGCATCAAACAGGGTATAGGTTGAGTGCAGGCCAGGCAGGCCCTGAGTGTTATTGTCCGGGAAAATGGACACGGTTTTCAGGCCCAGATGTTTACCGGCTTGCCAGGCGGGCATCAGCAGCAGGGTGCCGGTTGCGTGACCGGCGTTTTCAATGGCGTGGTTATGCCGTAAAGGCACGTTGCAGCCTTCAATGAACATGGATTCGATCGCATCAAAAAGACGATCGAAAGGCATGGAGTGCTCAGTTTGAGCTTGATCCAGGATTTGCATGTGATCTACCATCAACGTACAGGCGCATGCCTGTAATTTTGAGAAAAATATTTCTTATGCGAAATAATATTGCCATATCGGAAAATCCTCTTTAAGGGTTTTCCATAGGTAGTGCATCCAGGAAGCCTTAAAAACTGCCATGACCCCCCCTGATGATCCCGTCAATGTATTGGCCGTCAAACTGAATCAATTACGCCGTCAGGCCAAATTGACCCTGCAACAATTAAGTGAGCGATCGGGGATTTCTGCCTCGGCCTTATCCAAGATTGAAAATGGGCAGCTCTCTCCGACGTACGAAAAAATCGCTGCCCTGGCCCAAGGATTAGATGTGCATGTGGGCGAGCTGTTTGGCCACACTTCCAAACCCACGCCCCTAGGTAGACGCAGCGTGTCTCGACGGGGGGAAGGGGTGGTGCACGATACGCGTCAGTACAGTTATGAAATTTTGCATAGCGATCTTGCAGATAAGCAATTTATCCCCTTGGTAACGACGATCAAGGCGCATGACTCCAAGGCCTTTAAGACCTTGTTGCGGCATGATGGCGAGGAGTTCATCTATGTGTTGACAGGGACGGTGGTGATACACACGGATTTTTATGCGCCTCTGGAGCTGGAAAGTGGAGACTCCTGTTACTTTGACAGCGCGATGGGACATGCCTGTATTTCCGGTGGCGAGCAGGACGCCACCGTGCTGTGGGTAAGTTCACACCCCTCCTTGGGTGAGTGACTCGCTGGCCGATCAGCAGGTAACAATGGCAAGGTCGGGCCGCCTCAGCGTTGCGCTTGGCATCGCGCAGGACGGCTTGGCTTGACGGTAAGATGGGCGCGGACGGCGCCCTTAAAGAACTATTTCAGTTACCAGATCCGGCTTAAATCCAGGGCCATGGAGCTTTTGACCTCTTCCATGACGGCAAAGGTGCGGGTTTCTCGGATACCGGGTAGTTTCCATAGCACGCGACCGGCAAAGTCCCGGTACGCACTCATATCTTCGTGGCGGGTTTTGAGCAGGTAGTCAAAGCCACCAGCCACCATATGGCACTCCATGACCTCGCGTCGATCCTGTAGCGCCAGCTTGAACTCTTCAAATACGTTGGGCGTGGTGCGGTCTAACAATACTTCAACAAACACCAACATCCCTGCCTTGAGCTTGGCCGGATTGAGCCGAGCCTCGTAGCCCAGGATATAGCCTTCTCGTGTCAGACGTTGCACCCGAGCCAGAGCTGCCGTTGGAGACAGGGCAACGGCTTCGGCCAGTTTTGTGTTGGCAATACGTCCGTCTTGCTGGAGCAAGTCCAGAATTTTCAGGTCTTGCTTGTCAAGTTGGTGCTCTTGGTCTTTCATGATTTATTTTTCACTATAGATCGGTGTGAATATAGTGAGAAATTTTACATTTATTCCTTAATAATAGCGAAAAATTTGTCATCAATCTGTCTTTCGTATTTATTGCAGGGGTAGTTCATGGTCCTACAACAAGGTGCGTGCGCGTCGCCAGTTCGTGCAGCAGTCCACTCCTTTGCCGCTTTGACGCCTTGGTTGGAGCAATCCACGTTGCGGCAAGCCATTACCCGGGCCTGGCTGCGTCCAGAAACCGAGCTTGTGCCCAGTCTGTTGGAGCAGGCTCGTTTACCGGGTGAGATGGCGACCCGGGCGCAGGCTTTGGCACTGCGGGTTGCCGGAGCGTTGCGACAGCGTAAAACCGCCACCGGCAAGTCGGGACTGGTGCAGGGCCTCTTACAGGAGTTTTCCTTGTCGTCCCAGGAAGGCATTGCTCTGATGTGTCTGGCCGAGGCCTTGCTGCGTATCCCTGATACGGCAACACGCGATGCCTTGATTCGCGACAAGATCAGTCATGGCAATTGGCGTCAACACGTCGGCAAGAAAGGCACGCCCATCTTTGTCAACGCCGCCGCGTGGGGCTTGATGGTGACGGGCAAACTGGTATCCACCTATAGCGAAACTGGAATGTCGGCCTCGCTGGGGCGCCTGATCGCCAAAGGTGGTGAACCCCTGATTCGCAAAGGGGTGGATATGGCAATGCGCATGATGGGCGAGCAGTTTGTGACGGGTGAAACCATCCAGGCGGCCTTGCAACACGCAGGCTCCTTAGAGGCCAAAGGCTTTCGTTATTCCTATGACATGCTCGGCGAGGCGGCATTGACGGCGGCCGATGCCCAACGCTATCTGCAAGATTACGAGCAGGCTATTCATGCCATTGGCAAGGCCTCTAATGGCCGTGGCGTTTATGACGGCCCAGGGATTTCCATCAAGTTATCTGCCTTGCATCCGCGTTACAGCCGTGCCCAGATTGACCGGGTGCACGAAGAGTTGTATCCCTTGGTGTTAAAGCTGGCCCGTCTGGCATGTCACTACGATATTGGTCTGAATATTGACGCCGAGGAGGCCGATCGCCTGGAGATTTCCCTGGACCTGTTGGAGCGGCTTTGTTTCGAGCCAGACTTGCGGGGCTGGAAAGGAATTGGCTTTGTGATCCAGGCCTACCAAAAGCGATGCCCGTATGTCATTGACTATGTCATTGATCTGGCCCGTCGCAGTAATCAGCGTTTGATGGTTCGTCTGGTCAAAGGTGCGTATTGGGACAGTGAAATCAAACGGGCGCAGTTAGACGGCCTGGAAGGTTATCCGGTCTATACGCGTAAGCCCTACACCGATCTGTCGTATGTCGCGTGCGCACGCAAACTGCTGGCCGCACCAGAGCAAATCTATCCCCAGTTTGCCACTCATAATGCTCAGACACTGGCTAGCATTTATGAGCTGGCTGGGCCTGATCAGTATCATTCGGGACAGTATGAATTCCAGTGCTTGCACGGGATGGGGGAACCCTTGTACGAGCAGGTGGTGGGCCACCCCGAGCAAGGCAAGTTGGGGCGACCTTGCCGCATTTATGCACCCGTTGGTACGCATGAGACCTTGTTGGCGTATCTGGTGCGGCGCTTGCTGGAAAATGGGGCCAATACGTCGTTTGTGAATCAGGTCGCGGACGAGAGCATCGCGCTGGGCGAACTGGTGCGTGATCCTGTGTTGCAGGTCGAGCAAATGGCCGCGCAAGAGGGGCAGCTTGGCTTGCCGCATGCTGGCATTGCCTTGCCACGCGATTTGTATGGTGCATCTCGCCCCAACTCATGGGGACTGAATCTAGCCGATGAGCAGCAGTTAAAGACGCTTTCGCAAACCTTGCAGCAGGAAGCGAGCACGTCTATGCAGGTGCAAGCCATGTTGGGCACGGAGACGCCGCATGATGATTTGGCCGCAGCTGTGGTGACGGCGATCGTAAATCCAGCGGATCATCGCGATCAGCTCGGTCAGGTATACAGTGCGACAGCGCAGCAGGTGGAATTGGCCTTGCAGACGGCCAGTCAGTATTTTCCTCAATGGGCTGCGGTCGAGCCTGCCGAGCGTGCAGCAATTTTGTTGCGGGCTGCTGATGGCATGGAGGCGCAAATGCAGCCTCTGATGGGAATACTGGTGCGCGAGGCGGGTAAAACCTATGCCAATGCGATTGCCGAGGTCCGTGAAGCGGTGGATTTTCTGCGTTATTACGCCCAGCAAGTACAGGTCCAGTTTTCCAATCACAGCCATCGACCGCTAGGGCCAATAGTGTGTATCAGCCCCTGGAACTTCCCCTTGGCGATTTTCACGGGTCAGGTGGCTGCTGCTCTGGCGGCGGGCAATACGGTGTTGGCCAAGCCGGCGGAGCAGACCTCCTTGATTGCCGCCCAAGCGGTTCGTATCTTGTGGGACGCGGGTGTGCCGCGCCAGGCTGTGCAACTGGTGATTGGCCGGGGCAGTGTGGTGGGGCCACAGCTGACTTCGGATGATCGTGTGCAAGGCGTCATGTTTACTGGCTCAACCGAAGTGGCTCGTGGTTTGCAGGCGACGGTTGCCCAACGTATCGGTCGGCATGGGGGACCGGTGCCTCTGATTGCGGAGACGGGGGGGCAAAATGCCATGATTGTCGATTCGTCTGCATTGACTGAGCAGGTTGTGCAGGATGTGATCGTATCGGCTTTCGATAGCGCCGGGCAGCGTTGTTCGGCTTTGCGGGTTTTATTTGTCCAAGAAGAAGCGGCAGATCGTTTGATCACCATGCTGCAGGGTGCGATGGCTCAATTGCGAGTGGGCAATCCTGTTGAGTGGGCGAATGATATTGGTCCGGTGATTGATCAACGGGCTCAAGAGGGGATTGAGCGGCATATTGCAAAAATGCGTGCCAAGGGTCATGTCGTCCATCAGTTGAGTCTGGGCGGTGAAGCCGCCCGCACCTTGACAACGGCCCACGGTACGTTCATTGCGCCAACCTTGATTGAGCTGCCCGATCTGTCCGATTTGACGCAAGAGGTATTTGGCCCGGTACTGCACTTGCTGCGTTATCGCCGTGATCAACTGGATGCAGTGCTGGAGCAGATCCGGGCCAAGGGCTATGGTCTGACCATGGGTTTGCATACCCGTATTGATGAAACGATTGACTATGTTGTGGCGCGCAGCCATGTGGGGAATATGTATGTCAATCGCAATACGGTGGGGGCGGTCGTGGGAGTACAGCCGTTTGGTGGAGAGGGTTTGTCTGGAACAGGGCCCAAAGCAGGTGGACCTTTGTACCTGTATCGCTTATTGGCTGAGCGGCCTGAACAGGCGCTCAGTCAGCCTTTCGGCACAGACGGGGCAGGCCAGTTCTTAGGGAACCCACAGGAGTCTGCGCGACAAGCCTTGGCCAATTGGTTGGATCAGCATCCGGAACTGGCTCCAACGCGTACTCCGATGACGTTTTTCAGTAACCAACGCTTTGAGCTGCGTGGGCCAACGGGGGAGTCCAATACCTATCGCTTAGTGCCTCGTCAGGCCGTGCTGGGCGTGGCAGATAATGAGCGCGATCGTATCGCGCAATTGTGCGCCGTGTTGGCTGTTGGCAGTCAGATGGTATGGGATGCGCATGATGAGCAGGCACAGAGACTACATGCCCGTTTGCCCGCCTTGCTGCGTTCGGCCATTACGCTGTCTGATGATCTGGAGCGCTGCTACATTGATGCCATGCTGCATCACGGACAGGCCAGTTCATTGCAACGTTGGCAGCAACGGATCGCGGCCCGAGAGGGAATGATTGTCAGTATTACGGCATTAGCTCCAGGAGACCATGCGATTGCGTTGGAGCGACTGGTTCAGGAGCGAGTCTTGAGCGTTAATACGGCTGCTGCTGGAGGGAATGCAAGCCTGATGACGATGGCCTAAGCGATATGGATGTTCTGTAGGTAAACTGGAGCCTCAGTTCTTTGAGGCTCCGATTGTTTGACCTTGATGTTTTTGATCGGGTTCATCATTTTAGAAATAGGTCGACCATAATGAACACTATAGCGGCATCATTGATTCATAAACTGAACAATCCCCGCCTGGCTAACGATCAGTCCTGGACGGCTCGGGGTTGGGTCAGCGCAGCGGATGGCAATACCTTTGCCGTTCTGAACCCTGCTACGGGCCAGTGCCTGGCCAATGTCGCCAGCCTGGCTAAAGCAGAAGTTGAAGTGGTCATAAGCGATGCTGAAGTGGCTCAGCGCGAATGGCAGGCACGCAGTGGGCACGAACGTGCCAAGTTGTTGCGCGCCTGGTTCGATGCCATGGTTGCCAATGCAGATGACCTGGCCACCATCATGACCCTGGAGCAGGGCAAGCCCTGGGCGGAGGCGCGCGGTGAAGTGCTGTACGCCGCCTCCTTTGTAGAGTGGTTCAGCGAAGAAGCCAAGCGCGTATACGGCGATGTGATGGGGCACCCCCAGTCGGACAAACGCATTGTGGTGGTCAAGCAGCCTGTGGGTGTGTGTGCGGCCATTACTCCCTGGAACTTCCCTGCGGCCATGATTACTCGCAAGGTAGCGCCTGCTTTGGCTGCGGGTTGCAGCATTATTGTGCGTCCCGCCAGCCTGACTCCCCTGACCGCCCTGGCCTTGGCGGCGCTGGCCGAGCAGGTGGGTATTCCTGCCGGTGTATTCCAACTGGTCACAGGCTCGTCCAGCGTGGTGGGGGCTGCGTTGACGGAAAGTCCCATTGTGCGCAAGCTATCGTTTACCGGCTCGACCGAAGTGGGTCGTTTGCTGATGGCGCAATGTGCTCCTACCATCAAACGTCTGTCGTTAGAGTTGGGTGGCAACGCTCCGTTCATCGTCTTTGATGATGCCGATCTGGATGCCGCCATTGAGGGAGCGATAGCCTCTAAATACCGCAACAGTGGTCAGACTTGTGTATGTGCTAACCGTTTTCTGGTGCAGGACGGCATTTATGATCGTTTTGCCAAAGGCTTAAGCGAACGTGTTGCCACTCTGAAAGTGGGCAACGGGATGGATGAGGGGGTAGAACAAGGCCCATTAATCGAGCAAAAAGCCGTCGATCATCTGAGTGAGCTGATTGAGGATGCCCTTGAACACGGGGCCCGTGTTCTGCTAGGCGGTAAACCCCACCCCTTAGGCGGGACCTACTTCTTGCCCACGGTCTTGGGGGAGGCGAGCTCAGCCATGCGTGTGGCCCGTGAAGAGTTATTCGGCCCAGTGGCTCCATTGTTCCGCTTTGACACTGAAGAACAGGCCATTGCCATGGCCAACGATACCGAATATGGCTTGGCCGCCTACCTGTTCACCCGGGACAACGCGCGAGTCTGGCGGATGGGTGAGGCCTTGGAGTACGGCATGGTTGGTGTAAACACCGGTCTGATCTCTAACGAAGTAGCCCCATTTGGGGGCATCAAACAATCTGGCCTGGGCCGCGAAGGTTCACGCTACGGTCTCGACGAGTACCTGGAAATCAAGTACCTGTGCCAGCAACTATAGGGAGCGATCCCTATCGCGCACAGCGCCGCAACAAGGCGCCATTATTGATGGCATTCATACCAAGGGGCCGGAGGTTGAACCGGCGCCTTTCAATGTATTGACCTTGCCCGATGGCGGCTTTGTGGGGGCGGCTCAGCGCCCTTGAGGGCAGGGCACTGATGTGGTGCTCAGTGGTGATGCTTTCGGTTCGAAGGCATCACGGTTGGGCCGCAATTCGCAGGGCGGGTTTCAAGGAGGCGGCCAGCATCTGCCCGTGGTTCAGCTCGCTGAAGTTCTCGTAGCTGACGTTCAGCCCGGCCTCTTGCAAATGCTTGGCCATATCCTGTGTGGACCATTGTGCCGCAGCATTGCTCATGGATGTACTGCGGCGCTGTCCGCCGACCATGATGGCGATCTGCTTGTCCTTGGCCCGCCTTGTATCAAAGGCCTGAGCCGTCTTGACCAGAATTCCGTCGTACCACCACAGGGAAGGATCGCCCGCCACGTACCGCTGGTACAGATCAGGGTGGGTAAACAGGGTATGCAAGGTAAACAGGCCACCATAAGAGTGGCCCCACAGCGTCTGGCGGGAGCGATCAATAGGCTCGCGCGCTTCTACTGCAGGCTTGATGTGCGTTTCTATATAGTCCAGAAAAATATCGGCGCCGCCCCCTAAACGACCCCGTACTTCCACCGGCTTGCTGACGCCGTTCTCCGTGACCGGAGGCGTGTAGTCGAAGGAGCGGGCAATCACATCGTGACGTGCTTCGGTGTCGTAGCCAATGGCGACCAGTACCGGCGCAGACAGGCTGCTGATGGCTTTCAGGTCGTCCACATCAATACTGGCCATGGCGGCATTGCCATCGACCATATAAATCACCGGATGACCGCGTGCGGGAGCGGGGCGGTTTGGGGTGCCTATTTGTATTTTGTAGTGCCGCTTGCCGTCTTCCGAGGACATGATCAGCGTCTCGAAGCGGTATAGGCTTTGTTGCTGATCCACGATGGTGGGGCCCACTGATTCGTTCCAGGGGCGGGTAGTTTGTTGGGCTTGGGCGGGCAGCGTGCAGGCCAGGCAGAGCGTGGCGGCACTGAGCAGAAAGTGGGGTAAGGAGGTTTTCATCAAGGTCAGATTGCAGAAAGCTAAACAGGAATCATTCTTGATTATAGGGCCTGTGATATCTCAGAAAACCAATACCCGGACAACAAATCGTATCTCTATGATGAGAGGTGAATGATCAATCGTTCATTGCTCATTGTGGGCGATGGAGAGTTTGCCTGTCTGTAATAGGGGTTGTCGACTGCTTTTGATCATGCAGCGAGAAGCGCAGAGCACAGAGTGTGCCTGGTGCAGAGATTGAAGCGGGTAGTAAAACAGGTGTGAAAAAAAAAGCCCGGATTGGCAGCATGCGGATCCGGGCTTTTCTTTACAGGTCTTGATCAGGCAATGCAAAGGGGTTCAGGCCGGTGCGGCCATAACCTTCTGCGCTTGCTGCATCATCCAGTACCAGCGTCGCCAAGTCATCCGCGACACTTTCTGCATTGGGTTCGCGTTCCTGTGAGATCACCTTCAGATAGCTGTGGCAGTGACCGCAGCTTTCCGCACGCACCACGGCTTCGGTGGAGTCGAAGCTCAGGTAGTCCAGATCGCCCGCATCGGCGCAGTTGGTGCATTTGGCGCGAACCATATGCCATTGGCTCTCGCACAAGGAGCAGTGCAAATAGCGCAGACCTTGTCGGGTACCCTTATAGATCAGGCTGGCGACAGGGGCACTGCCACAAACCGGGCAACTGGGGGACTCTTCACTGCTGGCCACAGGCAAAGGCACTGTCCGTGCTGCCAAAGCCACGTCCAGAGAAAAAGCCGCCCACAAAAAAGGAGCCAGGGCCTGGGATACGGAATGGAACTGGTGTTGGGCCAGGGCCAGACCTGCATCCAGACGCGCCTGGGTGCTCATGGCGCGCAGGGCATCCAGATGTGGGGTAATTGCTGGTGAAGCACCAGGGATAAGCTGGTCCAGCATGGTATCCAGATGCGTTACCCATGTACCTTGGCGAGCGATCTCTACAGGATCAACGGCCACGGCATTGGAACGGCTTTCAGGTGAAACTGTTGCCTGAGCCTGAGCCTGAGCCTGAGCCTGAGCCTGAGCGACATCGGCGGCCAAACGCAGATAGGCCTCCAGCTCATGGCCTGTAGCCAGTTCGCGCAAACGGGCCGCGCGGGCGGTGTACAGCTCATGCAATTCAGGCAGCAGGATGGGGTCAAAGTGCCGGGTGGACTCTTCCGATGGAACGGAACGACGGACAGGAACTTCGTTCATGCCTTGCCTTCCTTCACGTCTTTCTTGGTCGCTTGAAGCTCTTCATGCCAGCGATCGTGATGATGACGTATCCAGGCTTTGGAAACATAGCCTGTCACCATGCCGGTGATGGAGCCGCGCACCCAGATCGCCAGATAAATATGGCCCAGAATCAGCAAGATCAGCCCAATCCCAGCCACGGAGTGGATCAGGATGGCCAGACGCAGAACGGGAATGGAGAAGAACTCGGCAAAGTACGCGCGCCACATGATCAGGCCCGATACCAGCAGCGTGACGATAGACAGCATGATCAGCCAGAACAGTACTTTTTGACCGGCATTGTATTTGCCGATTTTCAATGGCTGCTTGGCGTTGTTCAGGATCACGCCTTTGACGTTACGAAACCAGATCAGATCGGTTTTGGCGGGCAGGTTGTACTTTACGAAGCGGGTGAACATATAGCCAAGGCCAACGAAAACTGCGATCCCTAAAAAGGGATGCAGAACGCGTGCCAATTGCGGGGTGCCCAGAAAGGAACTTAACCAGGAAAAAGAGGGGTAGAACCAGGATAGCCCCGAGGTGGCAGCCAGGAAAAAGCAGAGCACAACGGCCCAATGACATAGCCGCTCACGGAATGGGGTGCGCAGCACAAGATTACTTTTCTTGTTCATGATCGTCTCCTTGCGTTGCCTTGTCGTGCTCGTGTTCTTCGTCCTCGTCCACGCTGTTGGGGCCCACACCGATGAAGTGGGCTGCCATACCGGCCACCGCCACCGCACCAGCTACGGCAGCAGCAGGTTTGAGTACGTCTTTCCAGCCATCCACCACAGCGCTGATCTGCGGGTCTTTGGGCAGGCCCGCGTAGCGCTGCGGATCGTCCGCGTGTTGCAGCACGTACATGACATGGGTGCCACCAACACCTTGAGGATCGTACAGACCGGCGTTTTCATAGCCGCGCTCGTTCAAGTCCTCAATACGACTCAGGGCCAGATCCTTCATTTCCTGTTTTGAGCCAAACGCAATGGCGCCGGTCGGGCAGGTTTTGGCGCAAGCAGGAGCCTGGCCCACGGTAACGCGGTCCGAACACAGGGTGCACTTGTAGGCTTTATGGTCTTTCTTGGAAATACGGGGCACATCGAAAGGACAGCCGGCCACGCAATAACCGCAGCCCACACACAGGTCGGACTGAAAATCCACAATGCCATTGGCATATTGAACAATCGCGCCGGGAACCGGGCAGGCTTTCAGACAGCCGGGGTCTTCGCAGTGCATGCAGCCGTCCTTGCGGATCAGCCATTCCAGCTTGCCTGCTTCGTCCTCGTGCTCGGTAAAACGCATCAAGGTCCAACTGTCGGGGCTCAGGTCGCTGGGGTTGTCGTACACGCCGACGTTTTCTTCCACCTGGCCGCGCAAATCGTTCCATTCATTGCAGGCGACCTGGCAAGCTTTGCAGCCAATGCAGATGGACACGTCAATCAGCTTGGCCACTTCCATCTGGTGATCACGCACCTGTGGGGCTGGTGTGACCGAGTTGGTGGCCGAACGGCGTACTATGTTTTGCGAATTCATGCCGTGGCTCCCTTCATTTTCTCGACATTGACCAGAAAGGCTTTGAACTCCGGTGTTTGCGTATTGGCATCGCCAACGCCGGGGGACAGCGTATTGGCCAGAAAGCCCTTGCGGGTTTCACCTTCAAAGCCCCAGTGGCAGGGGATACCAATTTGCTGCACCTGCTGGCCGGCAACGGTCAGGGTGCGCATGCGTTTGGTCACCACCGCCTTGGCGGTGATGTAACCGCGCTTGGTTGTGACTTTGACGGTGTCGCCGTGGCGGATGTCTTTTTCAGCCGCCAGTTGTTCGCCAATTTCCACGAACTGTTCAGGCTGCAACATGGCATTCAGATAAGAGTGCTTGGTCCAGTGGCGGAACAATTCGGTAATGGAGTAGGTGGTGGCTACATACGGGTAATCGTGACGATTGCCCATGCGCTCGGCGTCATTGGAAAGAATCCGTGCGGTCGGGTTATGCGTTACGTTTTCGTGTAGCGGGTTTTTCGCAATGGGGCTTTCTACCGGCTCGTAGTGTTCGGGGAAGGGGCCGTCATTAATGCCTTTTTCCGAGAACAAGCGGCCCAGCCCTTCGGGCAGCATAATGAAAGGCGCTGCTGGGCTACCAGGAGGCAGGTTGGCTGGGAAGTCCGGAACATCCGCCCCGGTCCATTGCTGGCCGTCCCAATGCAAAATCTGGCGATGCTCATCCCAGGGTCTGCCCATTTCATCCATAGAGGCGCGGTTGTACAAAATGCGTCGGTTGGCAGGCCAGGCCCATGCCCAGCCAGGGGTGTTGCCCAAGCCCGTATCGGTGTTGTCCCGATTAGCCATCTGGTTGCCTTTCTCGGTCCAGGAACCGGTAAATACCCAGCAGTAGCTTTGTGTCGTGCCGTCATCGCGCAATTGCGCAAAGCTATCCAGCAACTGGCCCTTGCGTAGAATCTGCGTGCCGTTCTCGTCGAAAACATCAGCCAGTGCATAGCCATTGGCCTCTTTGGCCACTTCTTCCGGATGCGGGAAATGCGGGTCGTGATAGGTGTCGGCGTCCCAGGTCATGTTCAGGACTTGTTCGGGACAGGCACCGCCTTCTTCTTCGTACAGGCGACGCAGTTCCATCATGATGTCGCCCAGGATGTTGGGGTCATGACGGGCCAGACCGGGAGGTTGCTGACCGGCATAGTGCCATTGCAACCAGCGGCCCGAGTTCACGATGGAACCGTCCTCTTCAGCAAAACAGTTCGACGGCAGGCGGAACACCTCTGTCATGACTTCTTCTGTCTTGATGTCGTTGAACTGACCTTCATTGCGCCAGAAGTTCGAGGTCTCGGTGACCAGTGGGTCCACAATAACCAGGAACTTCAGCTTGGACAGGGCCTTGGACGTCTTGTTCTTGTCCGGCATCGCGGCCAGCGGGTTAAAACCTTGTGCGAAGTACCCGTTGACCTTGCCTTCATACATCATGTCGAAGTAGGCCAGCATGTCGTAGCTACGATCCCATTTGGGCAGCAGATCAAAAGCGAAATCGTTAGCGGGCGTGGCGTGCTTGCCGTACAGGTTCTTGAGCAAAGAGATGAAGAACTTGGGTGTGTTTTTCCAGTAATTCACCTGACCGGGCAATACGTCTTTGGGCGTGGTTTCTTCCAGGTACTGTGCCAGTGTCTGCTGATTGTCCGAGGGCAGGTTCATATAACCTGGCAAGCGCAAGGACAGCAGACCCAGGTCGGTATAGCCCTGGATATTGGAGTGACCGCGCAAGGCGTTCACGCCGCCCCCGGCCATGCCGATATTGCCTAGCAAGAGCTGAATCATGGCGGCGCCACGAATGATCTGTGCGCCCCCGGTATGGTGCGTCCAGCCCAGCGCATATAGCCAGGTCAGCGTTTTGTTCTTGGCCGAACAGGAGCCAATAACCTCGGCAATCTGCAGGAAGTCGGCCTGTTTGACGCCGGTAATGTTTTCCACGACTTCGGGCGTGTAGCGGTCCACGTGCGCTTTTAACAACTGCAGCACGGAGCGTGGATGCGTCATGCTGTTGTCGCGCATCACTTCGCCGTTCTCGTCTAGCGCGTAGGTCCAGGAGGACTTGTCGTAGATCTTGGTTTTCGGATCGAAGCCGGAGAACATGCCTTCGTCAAAGGCGAAGTCGTCACGCACAATCAGGCAGGCATTGGTGTAGGCGCGCACGTACTCGTGCTGAATCTTGTCGTTCTCCAGCAGCCAGCGCACCATGCCCATCAAAAAGGCGGTGTCCGAGCCGGCGCGGATGGGCGAGAAGATATCGGCAACAGCGGCTGTACGGTTAAAGCGTGGGTCCACCACAATGACCTTGGCCTTGTTCTTGATTTTGGCCTCAATCACCCATTTGAAGCCGACCGGGTGGGCTTCGGCAGGGTTGCCGCCCATCACAATCACCACGTTGGCGTTCTTGATGTCCACCCAGTGGTTGGTCATGGCACCGCGCCCAAAGCTGGGGGCCAGGGCTGACACGGTCGGGGCGTGACAGAGTCGCGCCTGACAGTCGATACCCAGCATGCCTAAGGCACGGGTAAATTTGAAGTCCAGCAGGCCGGTTTCGTTGGACGCGGCCGAGGAAGCCAGAAAGCCCGAGGATAGCCAGCGGTTCACCACCTGGCCTTTTTCGTTTTTGGCAATGAAGTTGGCGTCACGGTCATCTTTGAGCAAACGGGCGATGCGCTTGGTGGCTTCGCTCCAACTGATCTTGACCCATTCTTTGGAGCCCGGGGCTCGGTATTCGGGGTGCAGCAGGCGATTCTTGGAGTGAATCATGTCCAGCAGGCCAGCGCCTTTGGGACAGAGCGAGCCACGGCTGACCGGATGGTCCGGGTCGCCTTCAATATGGAAGATGCGCGGTTTCGCGTTTTTGGAGCCATCGCCCATGGAATACATGAGGATGCCGCAGCCCACTGAACAGTATGTACAGTTGTTGCGTGTCTCTTTGGATCGAAGGAGTTTGTAGGGCCGGACGGCGGCGGGAACTTGAGCGGCGGCTGTCGAAAGTCCCATCGCGGTCGCTGACAGCGCAGCTGCCCCAGCACCAAGAATTTTGAGA
This sequence comes from Alcaligenes sp., assembly GCF_050255915.1. Classification (NCBI taxonomy): domain Bacteria; kingdom Pseudomonadati; phylum Pseudomonadota; class Betaproteobacteria; order Burkholderiales; family Alcaligenaceae; genus Alcaligenes; species Alcaligenes sp. The sequence goes on along the minus strand of NZ_JBFWIQ010000014.1, from coordinate 34,380 downwards.
AACTGACGCCGACCAAAACTTGGTACGTTGGTATTCATGAAAGGTTCTTCTTGCAGAAAATGTGTTGGCAAAAGGATCGCTAATTGCCGGGCCGGATTATAGCAGTCTGTGTATAAACTGCTTTTGCTGTGCTGATACTGTCGTTTTTAAAGCGGATAGCGTTTAAGGTTTATTCGCACAGCAGCGGCCAATGACTCGCCACAGGTAGTACACAGCGATGCCGCTAAAGATAAAGGCGGGCAAAGCCCAGACCATACCTGCGCCGATCAGGTTGTCTCCCTGCGCGTTCAGGCAACTGGAGGCAGCCGTTTCTATGCAGTCTTTATAGCGGTAGTAGCGCTCGTAAAATAGCCACCAGAAAAAACCAGCCAGACTAGAAAAAATAATCAGGCCAATCGTTGATTTAAGGCGGGGTGTCGAGCGGGAAATCATGCTTGGAAATGTGGACCCATTGGTGTGATGAAAAAAGGGCTTATGCCCCGATTGCTTTAGCTGATTGCATTTTGCTAGGTGATCAACAGCAAAAAGAATAGGTGCAGCACAGATGCAAAATTGTAGCGATTCTGTGTGTCGATTTTGATGCAAGAGCAGACCCTGGCACGATGAGGTCAACATAAAACTCCGTTAATTCAAGGCATTGCCGTACTCTTTGAATTCTTTAGAGGTGCCATATAATTGAGAATGTATGTTATTCTCAGTTGCATTGTGTCGGATGTTCTGTTCCCATCGGCCCGAGTGCCTTGAGCCCGTATCCGCCAGGCTGACATCGTTTTTTCTCTCTATTCCTATGATCAGATTCACAGTATCGGACTTTGACCGACTCGGTCGTCCGGCAGGCTTTCACTATTGTTTGCCTCACTATGTTGGCCCAGATCGGGAGAGGGAGCAGCTTTGCATTGCCGAGGGGCGTGTGCAGGAACACGAGGTCAGGCCGGGCATCAAGCTGGTGCTGTCAGATATCGTCACGCACCATCACTACGAATCCAGTTCCGTCAGCGCGCCGCAGTTCTCTGCGATTGTGATGCTGCAAGGCCGCGCGCAAGCCCGCCTGGCCAGTCAGAATCAACTGAGCCTGGTCGCGCAAAGTGGTGTCAGTATTGCGCATAGCGAATCGGTCGCGTTGACCGGGATACACCCGGCCGGGCAACGTTTGCGCTGTATTAACCTCTCTTTGCGTTCAGCGGAAAGCGTGGGCGACTCGCGCTTGGGCGACACCCTGTCCAAACTGATGGGCCCATCCGGACTGTGCATGCAGAAGTGGACGGTCCCGCCGCATTTGCTCAACACGCTCGAGCAGTTGATAGACAGCCCCTGGCAGGGGGCGACGTACGATTTGCTGCTGGAAGGTGTCAGCCTGCAAATGCTGGCTCATGCGCTGGACGGATTGACTCCAAAGCCTGCTAAAGAGTCGCCGGCCACGGCCCGTGACCGACAGCTACTGGAGCGTGTGCGTGAACGTTTGTACAACGCGCCGGGTGACGATCATACCTTGGCGGATCTGGCCAAGCTGGCCTGCATGAGCCCGAGCACCTTGCGGGTGAAGTTTCAGGCAACCTACCAGTGTTCTGTGTTTGGCTGGTTACGTGAGCGTCGTCTGGAGTTGGCACGTGATTATCTGGCGCAAGGCTGGAGCGTACAGCAGGCGGCTCATTTTGTGGGCTATCGCCACGCCACCAACTTTGCCACAGCCTTTCGTGAGCGCTACGGGATTGCGCCCAGCGAATTGAATTGAGGTGGCCGGGCGGCCAGCTCTGTCATTGTTCAAAGCTTTTTAGGCGTTTGCCATTCCCCTCTCTGGCGAGCCTGGTCCATCCTGAAAAAGACCTCCCCTATGCGGGTTTGTTTTCTTATTTCAGACAGAGCTGTGTTGCCTTCCTCGCTTCCCCCGTATCCCTTGATGGTGTTGATTCTGGGCCTGCTGGCCTGCGTTGCACCTGCCACTATTGACGCCTATTTACCTGCTTTCAGCGCGTTGGAGCGCGAGTTTCAGGTACCCCCCGAAAGCGTGCAGCAGACCTTGGGTGTGTATATGTCTGCCTATGCAGCGATGTTGCTGCTGCATGGCACTTTGTCCGATGCCTGGGGGCGCAAACCTGTGATTGTGGCGTCCCTGGCGGTGTATATCACTGGCTCGGTGATGGCGGCCTTGGCGCCCAGCATGGATTGGCTTTTGGCTGCTCGGGTACTGCAAGGCTTGTCGGCCGGAGCGGGTTTGGTGATTGGCCAGGCCATGGTGCGTGATTGCTATCAAGGTGAACAGGCGCAACGGACTCTGTCTTATATCGTCGTGGTCTTTAATGTCTCGCCCGCGCTGGCCCCGATTGTGGGTGGTCAATTGATTGCGCTTTTGGGTTGGCGCGCTGTGTTCTGGATGCTGGCCGCCCTGGCCGCTGCGGCGTGCTATTTGTGCCTGCGTCGCTTGCCTGAAACCTTGCCCAGCAGTAAGCGTCAGCCTTTGGCCTGGCGCCAGTTGCGTAGCGATATTGGGCAATTACTGGGTGATGTGCCTTTTATGGGCATGAGTGTGGCCTTAAGTTTGCTGATTGGGGCTCAGGCCTTTCTGATCGGCGCTGCTCCGGATTTCATTTCTCATACTTTGAATTTGCCTGAAACCGCCTTTGCCGTGTTGTTTGTGCCTTTGGTGGTCGGGGCCATGTTGGGGGCTTTGGCCTCTGCCCATCTTGTGCGACATTGGGGAGACATCACGATTATTCGCTGCGCCTATGGCTTGATGCTGGCCAGTTGCCTTGTCTATACCGGGTATCTGGCCAGCGCCTGGCATCCTGCCTTGCCGTGGGCCGTGTTGCTCCCCGCCTTTTTCACCGCAGGTCTGGCTATGTTGATGCCGGTGGTGACCATGCATATTTTGGCCCAAGTTCCCAGTCGGGCCGGGTTGGCGGCCTCCTTATTGGGCTTTTGCCAGATGAGTACGTTTTCGCTGGTCAGCGGTTGGCTGGTGCCGTGGGTTTACGGCCAGCCCTTGCGGATGTCAGCCGCCATGCTGATCTGCGTCTTGCTCAGTGCCGTTAGCTGGTTTTGGCTGCAACTGCGCGCGGATCGATGCCCCTCCTAGAAGGAAAGCGGCAGGACTGATATTTGGAATAGGGTTTTTGCGTTTAGGGATACGCTCATGCAAACTCTGTAGATGATAATTGTTCGCATCTAAAACCTGTTCTGAGATCCTTGCTCATGCCTGCTGCTTCAACCTGCTATGCCCGTTCAAGATTGCGCTTGCTTGTCCCTGTCACTCGTTCTGCCATGTTGCTGGTTGCTGCCAGCAGCCCGGCCTGGGCGCAGGATTCCGTGGCTGATACGCCTGTAGAACTGTCCACCATTACGATCAAGGGCAATCGAGACCCAGGCGTGACGGAAACTGATCCGTCTTACACCACCAAGGCCATGAGCACGGCGACGGGGCTGTCTCTTTCTATCAAGGAGACGCCGCAATCGGTCAGTGTGGTCACCCGAAAAATGATGGATGATCGCGGCATGCAGACGACGGCGGATGCCTTGCAGAGCGCGCCGGGTATATCTGTGACACGCAGCGATACCAACCGTTATTCCTTTTCCTCGCGTGGTTTTGGTATCGACAACTATCAGTTTGATGGTTTGACGCAGCCAGTTTTGTCGCCCTGGGCTTTTGGTGAAAGCAACCTGGACCTGGTCGTTTTTGATCGGGTTGAAGTGGTGCGCGGCGCGACCGGTTTGATGACGGGGGCCGGTAATCCTTCGGCAGCCGTCAATTATGTACGTAAACGTCCTTTGCGGGACTTTGCCGCATCGGGGGGGATCAGTGTCGGAAGCTGGGACTTTGCGCGTGGATACGCAGATGTGTCTACCCCGATTACGGAAGATGGGCGTATCCGTGGCCGTATTGTAGGAGCTTATGGCAAGGCCAATAGCTATACCGATTTGCAGGATACTAAAACCCGTACATTGTATGGCGTGGTCACGGCTGACTTGATGCCTGGCATGGAGTTGACGGGGGGTGTTGCCTATCAGTCCAGCTCCAATAATGGTTTTGGCAGTGGTTTTCCGCTGTTCTATAGCGATGGCTCTCGTACGGATTTCAAGCGTTCGATTTCCAACAATACAAACTGGTCACGCGTCGAGAACAATACGACAACGGGTTTTGTGGATTTGAGCCACCAGTTCAAGAATAACTTGAGCTTGCGCTTGACCTATAACCAGTCCTACACCGATGCCTTCATGAAAAACCTGTTTCGGGGTGGGTATCCGGATCGGGAAACAGGGCTGGGTACATCGAACTCGTACTCTTATTACGAAGGCGATGTACGCCGCAAGGCATTGAATGCGTCCTTGTCCGGGCCATTTACCTTGTTTGGCAAAGAGCACGAGTTTTCGGTGGGCTGGATGATGTCCCAGGATCGCGTATCTTTCCCGCAGTATCGGGCCGTACCCCCATTGGCTGCGGCGGCCAGCTTCTATCAGCCAGGCCGAGAGCCGGAGCCGAACTGGTCCAGTGAGCCATCCCAGGCTGATGATACGGATAACAAACAGTCCGGCGCCTATGCCGTTGGCCGCTTTGCCTTGAGCGATAGTTTGCGCTTGATGGTGGGGGGGCGGCTGAGCAACTGGGAAACTGATCAGACCTACTTTGGTTCCAAGCGTCAGTATCGCCATCGTAACGAGTTCATCCCCTATGCCGGCCTGATCTATGACTTTGACGATACCTATACCGCTTACGCCAGCTATACCGAGATATTCAAGCCGCAGAACGCCCGCAACGAACAGGGTGCGATTCTGGCACCGATTACCGGTAAAAGCTATGAGTTGGGCTTGAAAGCGGCATGGATGGATGGCCGGCTCAATGGTGCGTTGTCCCTGTTCCAGACACGGCAGGACAATTTGGCGGAAGCCACAGGTAATAATGTGATTGGTGCACCACCTAATACACCTGCTTACCGCCCGGTGTCGGGGGCCAAAGTAGAAGGGGTGGAGCTGGAGTTGGGCGGAGAACTGATGCCTGGCTGGAATCTGGCCACGAGTTTGACGACCTTTACCGCCAAGGATGCGAAAGGCAAGCCCATCAATACCAGCAAGCCACGTACCTTGTTCAAGCTCTATACCACCTATCGCTTGTCAGGGGATTGGCAAGGGCTGACTGTGGGCGGCGGCATTGATTGGCAAAATCGCATGTATCAGAACGCCACGGCACCAGGCCGCAAAGTGGTGAATGTTGAGCAGGGCAGCTATGCCATCGTGAATCTGATGGCAAGTTATGACTTCAACAAGCGCGTCTCGGCCACCTTGAACGTGAACAACCTGTTCGACAAAAAGTACTACTCGCAGATCGGTTTTTATAACCAGGGCTGGTACGGTGCTCCGCAAAACGTGATGCTGTCCTTGCGGGCGCAGTATTAAGGGTGGAGTGAGCAGACAGGATTGCCTGATACAAAAGCCTGCTTGGCAAGGACAAGCAGGCTTTTTTCATAGGAAGCGGAGACCTGAGCGGGGTTATCTCAGATGCAAAAATCTTGTGGTCCTGGAGCGGCAAGCGTGGCGCTGTCCGTCTGCCTTGAGGCCTGCGGGCTACAACATTCAGGATACCAAGGCCATTAAATCAGTCACCCCAATATCGACACCCGCTTGATACAACAAGGTGCTGGCCTGACCACGATGGTGAGTCTGGTGATTAAAAAAGTGCGTCACCAAAAGCGCAACATCCTTCTCCATGCTCTGGCCCGCCATATTGTTATAGCGTAGCGTTTGGCCCAGTTGCTCGGGTGTCAGTGTGGCCGCCCAAGCAATAATAATCAGATCCAGTTTGCGACGGTACGGATCCAGTTCCGCCAAGGTGTCGAATAACTGCTGGTCCAGTGTACGTGGCTTGGCAAATACCTCCATTTCTTCGCGCAAGCTGAGGGCATCAGGATGCTGGGCAAAGCGGTGCAGCCAGATCGTATCCCCCACTGCAATGTGCATCATCGTCTTGAACAAGGAGCCAAAGAAGGCGCCGCACTCTTGATGCTGCTTCTCTGGGGGCAAGCGAGCGGCGGCCTGATAAAGACGGCGGTTCATTTGGCTGTTGTAGTCAGCCATGCGGATGGCAGTTTGAGGTGTCATAAAGAGCAGTATCCGGCAAGAGGAGGCATCCTGATTATTTCTTTAAATAGATAGCGGTACCAAGATCAAGGGCCATCTTTGCCAGTCATGAGTTGTTCGGTTGATCCCGCGTTGACTGCTTGCCTGGCGTGCGGAAAGTTAAGTGGACCCTTGTGCTCGATAAATTGCGCTGTGAATGTTTCAGCTGAAACAGGTCTTCCAAAAAGATAGCCTTGTATTTCTGGGCATTCATTATTTTTAAGGAATATGAATTGCTCTTCCGTTTCCACGCCTTCTGCAATCACATCCAGGCCAAAGTTCTTGGCTAAGTAGATAATAGCCCTGACCAGTGCGGCATTTCCGGCATATTCGTAGACATGGTGGATGAATGACCGGTCGATTTTCAGGCGGCTGACTGGATATGTTTTTAGCAGACTTAATGATGCGTAGCCTGTCCCGTAGTCGTCGAAGGCCAGACCAACGCCTATGTTTCGTAAACCGCGAAACAAGTTTTTGGTGACTGCTTCGTTGCGAAGCAAGGAGGTCTCCACGATTTCCAGCTCAAGAGAACTGGCAGGCAGACCTGTTTCAGCCAGTAGAGCGCTGATTGTGTAGAGCAGGCGATTGGTACGTAGCTGTGCCTCGAACAGGTTTACGCTGATACGAAAATCGGGGATGGTTGCTTGCCAGCGGACGGCCTGACGGCAGGCCGTTTGTAATATCCATTCTCCTATAGCAGGCGCAGATGGCTTTTCGTTGAGCACATCAATAAAAGAGAGCGGCGTTAACAAGCCCCTTGTAGGGTGGTTCCACCGAATCAGTGCTTCTGCTCCGGTCAACTGCCTAGTGTGTGTTGATACTTGGGGTTGGTAGAAAAGCTCAAACTCATCGTTTTCAAAGGCCAGGCGTAATTCCCGCTCGAACGATCTGCGTGCGACAGCGACCTCGCGCAAGGCCGGAGAGAACACCTCGTAGTATCCCTTACCGGATGATTTCGCTTTGTAGAGCGCCAGATCGGCTGCGCTCAGAATATCCTCGGCGCTAGTGCCGTGCGTCGGCGCGAGAACCACGCCAATGCTGATACTAGTGTCAAAAGACTGGCCAGCAAAGTTATACGGCGTTGCAAAGACGTTGATCAGTGTTTGTGCGGCTCTTCGTGCCGCCTGCACGCCGTTTCCGGGCAGCAAGGCCATAAACTCGTCGCCACCGAATCGAGCAAGCTTAATGGCGTTGGGAAATGTCGACTTTAATTGCTGGGCGATGTGTTTGAGGGCGGCATCGCCAGCCGAGTGCCCGAAGGTATCGTTGATTTCCTTGAAGTCGTCCAGCTCAATTAACAATATGGTTGCAGGGGTTTCGTTGGCAAGCGTTTGGGCAAGGCGTGCCCGCCACATTTCCCGGTTGGCAAGGTTTGTTAGTGCGTCTAGCGAGGCCAGTTGAAACAGCCTTTCTTCATGATGCCGGCGCTCAGTGATGTCTCGCACAATGGCGCCGATATGGGTGGTGTCTGCTTCAACCCAGGTCGATAATGAGAACTCTGCCGGGAACTCGGTTCCGTCCTTACGCAAAGCGGATAGTTCGATCGTGCGGTCAGCAAGTTTCATTCGCTCGCCCTGTCGCAGCCGTAAAAGCTCTTTCTCGTAAATCTTACGCCAATTGTCGGGCACAATAATCGATCCTGGCTGGTTGAGGGTCTCGTCAGCTAGATAGCCAAAGATTTTCTCTGCAGAGCGATTCCAGAACGTGATGCGGCCATGCTCGTCAGAGCAGATGATGGCATCAGGGGAGGTGGCTGCGATATTTTCAAAACGGGCTTTGCTGTCTGATTTGGTTTGTTCCAGGCGGTGCGCTTCCATTCGCGCCATTACCAGGGTTGCCAGGTCGGAAAGGTTGGCACGATCAGTTTCGGTGAAGACATGGCGCGGCTTGGTATCCATCAGGCATACCGTGCCCAATCGCTCCCCCGTCGGGGCGAGTAATGGTTTTCCCGCATAGAAGCGAACGTGTGGCGGTTTGGTGACTAATGGGTTCGGTGCAAAGTGGGGGGCGTTCAAGGCGTCCGGGACAAGCAAAATGTCATTGGACAGGATGGTAGTCGTGCAAAACGAATCAGCGCGCCTTGTTTCGCGCAGATCAATACCAACACGTGCCTTGAAAAACTGTCGGTCCCTATCTATCAGCGAAATCAGAGCGATCGGTACCTTGAATAATCTGGCTGCCAGGTTAACGAGCCGGTCAAACTCTTCTGTAGGGGGAGTATCTAGCAGTTTGTACTCCGCTAGGATGCGTAGGCGACGATTTTCTTCGACAGGTACCGGGGAGGAGAGGGATTTCATAGTTGTCCTGTGCTCCATAGATTTAACTGTAAAAATAATCAATAACTGGTGGCCGTATCGATTACGTTTATGTTTGGGAGCTGGTGCCCCTCCGGTTTGTTCTGTGTAACCGCAGTTTACTGATATTTATACCCTCAGGCGGGCGGTGTTGTCTTATCTATATGTAGGTAGTTATACGTAACGGGCAGGCAGCAGCAGGCCGTGGCTGTGACAGCAAGGGGAGGAAATGGGGGAGGCAGGACGAAAAAAAGCCCAAACCGAAGTTTGGGCTTTCTGAATTTGGAGCGGGAGACGAGTCTCGAACTCGCGACCTCAACCTTGGCAAGGTTGCGCTCTACCAACTGAGCTACTCCCGCATTTTTTACTGCACTACCGACTTGTGACCAGCATTACTGGAGGCGCAAGCCGGAATCGAACCGACCTAGACGGATTTGCAATCCGCTGCATAACCACTCTGCCATTGCGCCGTGGTCGATTAAAAAGGGAAGCCTAGGCTTCCCTTAGGAATCTGGAGCGGGAGACGAGTCTCGAACTCGCGACCTCAACCTTGGCAAGGTTGCGCTCTACCAACTGAGCTACTCCCGCATTTTGCTGTGCAGATTGAATCTGTTTTCAGCGATTTACTTATTAGCTTTTGCTTATTAAGTAAAGAAAGCTAGTTTAGAGTGGCTATCTTTGTTTGTCAAGAGTTTTTGATATTTTGCTTATGCTTTTTATCGCTTAAGCTTTTTATCTGTACTGCCTAACAAACTAGCCTGCCTATAAACTGCTTTTTGCTGCGAAACCAACGCTGCGCTAAGCAAGAACGTAACTATAGACCGCAGGAAATATGCTTGTCAATAGATTCTGTAAATTTTTCCGGAAAATAGGCCGTCCGAGCTATGCTTACTGCTTTCTTTGATTGTGAGACAGGGCCGTGGACAGGCAGCGTAATGTGGATTTGAGCTCTTTTAATACCTTGGGTTTGGATAGCCGCGCGCGCGACCTGGTGGTGTATGACAATGTTACCCAGCTACCTGCCTTGCAAGCGCTGGTGGAGCAGGGCGAGCGTATCTTTGTGCTGGGCGGTGGCAGCAATGTGGTGCTGGCCGAGCACGTGGATGCCCTGGTGATCAAGGTAGAAAGCAAAGGGATCCGTCTGCTGCAAGAGCGGGACGATGTCTATGTTGTGGAGGCGCAGGCGGGCGAGTGCTGGCATGATTTTGTTCAGCATTGCTTGAATCTGGGTTGGCCTGGTTTGGAGAACCTGGCTTTGATCCCCGGTACGGTGGGTGCGGCTCCGGTTCAGAATATTGGTGCTTATGGCCTGGAACTGGAGCAGCGGGTGCACAGTGTGTTGGCCTGGAGCTTTAAAGAAGGCAAAGAGGTGGAGCTGTCTGCGGCCGAATGTGGCTTTGCCTATAGAGACAGCCGCTTCAAGCATGATCCGGCGGGTAGCTGGTTGATTCTGGCCGTGCGTTTTGCCTTACCACGTCAATGGACACCGGTGCTGGCGTATCCCGATCTGAATAAACAAGCTCATTTGGCGGGGGAGCCAGACCCTCAACGCATTTTTGATGCGGTCTGCAAGATTCGTCGTCAAAAATTGCCTGATCCCCACGTCCTGGGTAATGCGGGCAGTTTCTTCAAGAATCCCGTGGTGCAGACCGAGCAGCGTGATGCCTTGAAGCAGCAATGGCCCGATCTGGTCTCTTATGACCTTGGGCAAGGCCAATGCAAGTTAGCGGCAGGCTGGTTGATTGACCAGTGTGGCTGGAAAGGCAAGCGCGATGGCGCGGTGGGTGTACACGACCGCCAGGCTTTGGTGCTGGTGAATCATGGCGGCGGGACTGCACATGATATTGAGCGCGTGGCCCAGGCGATTCGTGGCTCTGTTCGGGAACGCTTTGGCGTGGAGCTGGAACAAGAGCCCGTTATGGTGAATTAAGCGTCTACCGCGCCCCACCATCGCAGCGTTTGTGCCAGATGGTGGCGTACCGCTTCCATGGCCGCTTCGGGTTTGCCCGCCTGCAGCGTGTCCAGAATGTGCAAATGTTCCTTCATGGCGGGTACGATGCGCTCGGGCAAAGGGCGTCGCGAGTGCTGCAGCACATTGATGCGATCACAATTTTCTTCGTAAATTGTCATGGCCGAGCGGTTCTGCAACGCTTGTGCCAGATAGCGGTGCAAGGCCCAGTCCACTTCCATGGCCTGAATCTGCAAGGCGGTGGTGACAAGGCCGCTTTGCGCCTGCTCCAGGATGTTCTGGTGTTGTTCCCGCAAGCTCTCCAGTGCGGGCTGCGTGGCACGGCTTGCCAATATCCTGGCCCCTTCCTGATCGAAGATACAGCGCAACTGAAAACATTCCCGTAGCGCTTCCGTGGTTGCCTCCAAAACCAGAACGCCACGCTTGGGCAGGATAGACACCAGCCCGGCCGCCGCCGCCCGCTTGACGGCCTCGCGCACTGGAGCCAGTGGAAAGTCGCTCAGTTTCATCAGCTCCGCCATCGACACCATCTGCCCCGCGCGTACCTGCCCGGTCGCCAACAAATGACGAAATGCCTGGAAAGCCTGGGTGGCTAGCAAAGTGTCATCAGAGGAGGAGGGAATACTCATTTAGCGTCTCCGGTTTTTACTTGTAGGGGTTTTTACGACTGCTTGTGCATATTCGATTTTAATTATATTCGGTATTTCATATTGAATATATGCTGACATGTCAGATGAAATTTTAGATTGATGGATTGCTGATAGCGATACGGCAGCGCTTACAAAACAACAGGAGACAACGATGCGTTTTTTGTACAGAACCTTGTTTGGACAGGTCATTGTGGCCTTGATACTGGGAGTCTTGGCGGGTGTGATCTGGCCGGACTTCGCCGCCTCGCTCAAACCCTTTGGTGATGGTTTTATCAAGCTGATCAAAATGATCGTGGCACCCTTGGTGTTTTGTGTCGTGGTGCACGGAATTTGTGGCAGCAGCGATTTGAAGAAGGTGGGGCGTGTTGGGGTGAAGGCCCTGATTTATTTTGAGGTTGTCACCACCTTTGCCTTGGCCTTGGGCATTTTGCTGGGCTACTTTTTTACGCCTGGGCATGGGATGAATGTAGACCCCAGTACCCTGGACGCCAGTGCCATGGCTGCGTATACCTCGCGGGTGGAGCAAAGCACAGATACCGTCGGGTTTTTAATGAAGATTATTCCGACGACGTTTGTGGATGCCTTTGCGTCAGGCGATATTTTGCAGGTGCTGCTGATTGCAATTTTGTTCGGTTTGGCGGTTGCCTTGCTGGGGGAGCGGGGCCGTCCGGTAGCATCGGCGGTAGAGACGCTGTCCCATGTGTTCTTCAAAATTATTGGTTTCATCGTCCGTTTGGCACCCTTGGGTGTGCTGGGAGCCGTCGCTTTTACGGTTGGCGAATACGGGCTTGGCACCTTGGGCAAGCTGGGCCTGCTGGTTGTACTGTTTTATGTGACGTGCGCCATTTTTGTGCTGGGCGTCTTGGGGCTGATCCTGCGCATGACCGGCTTTAGCATCATCAAGCTGTTGAAGTATTTGCGGGAGGAATTGCTGGTTGTACTGGGCACAGCGTCGTCTGATGCGGTCTTGCCCCAAGTGATGCGCAAGCTCGAGCGTATGGGTATCAAGCAATCCACTGTAGGTTTGGTGGTGCCAACAGGTTATTCCTTTAACCTGGATGGTTTTTCGATCTACCTGACCTTGGCCGCCGTGTTTATTGCACAGGCAACCAATACCCCCTTGTCCTTTATCGATTTGATGACCATTTTGGCCATTTCCATGTTGACCTCCAAAGGGGCGCACGGTGTACCGGGGTCTGCCATTGTGATTCTGGCAGCGACCTTGAGTGCGGTTCCTGCTATCCCGGCCATTGGCTTGGTGCTGGTTTTGTCCGTTGACTGGTTCATGGGCATGGCGCGGGCCTTGACCAACTTGATTGGTAATTGCGTAGGAACCGTGGTGGTGGGCGCCTGGGAAGGTGACGTGGACCGAGAGCGGGCTCATGCTGTTTTGGATGGGCGTGTTCACGTTGATCTGAGCCAGGACAGCAATGGCAATTAAGCCGAGCCGTTCATGAGTTTAAAACCCATGTCAGCCAAATCGACTGACACGGGTTTTTTATTGAACTTTAAGTTTACTAATCATCAATTAAATCAGAGCATTAAGCTGAAACTTCCTCCAGCGAACGCCCCTTGGTTTCCACCCCCAATGCAATCACCACCAACGCTGCAATAGAGAAGGAAATAGCCCCCAGGGTGAAGACGCCTGAATGCCCGGTCCAGGGCAGGATAAAGCCCACCAGCAGCGGTCCGAACAAGGAACCCAGTCGGCCAATGGATGAGGCAAAGCCGGCGCCTGTGCTGCGTGTGCGTGTGGGATACAGCTCGGGGGTGTAGGCATACAAAACCGACCACATGCCAAACATGAAGAACTGCATGCACAAGCCAGCGCCAATCAGTTGAGCAACAGGGGCCTGACTGGTGGCGACGTGGCCATAAATAAAGGCACAGCCTGCGCTTCCGAATAGCATCAAGACCATGGTTGCCTTGCGACCCCATTTCTCCAGCAACCAGGCCGAGAAGATGAAGCCTGGAATACCGGCCAGGGAAATATAGATGGTGTAGGTAACGGATTTGGTGACTTCATATCCGGCTTGTTGCAACAGTGCGCCCAGCCAGGTGGTCAGACCGTAGTAGCCCAGCAAGGAGAAGAACCACAGCATCCACAGCATCAGGGTGCGACGGGCGTATTGGCCTTGCCAAAGTTGAGCAAACAGCGCGCCACGCTTCAGTTTCTCGCAAGGGGTGGGAGGCAGGGGAGAGGGCAGGGCCTGGCCTCCGTTGGCCTGAATGACTTTGTGTTCAAAAGCCGTTGTGACTTGTTCGGCGCGGTCGTTATGGCCTGCCTCTTCCAGCCAGCGGGGGGACTCAGGAACCCAGCGACGAATCACAAACACAAACAGGGCAGGGATAGACAGGGCAATGAAGATCCCGCGCCAGCCTATATAGTCCAGACTCAGATATGTCAGAATCCCGGCGCTGATAAAGCCCAGCGGCCAGAAGCCTTCCAGAATCGCAATATATCGACCGCGACTTTTAGCGGGCACAATCTCCGAGACCATGGCCAGGCCGATGGGAAACTCCATCCCCATGCCAAACCCCAGCAGCACCCGAAACGCCATCAACTGCTCGACGTTTTGGGACAGGCCACAGGCCAGGCTTCCTACGCCCCAAAAAATCATGCTCCATTGAAAGACGGGTTTGCGCCCGTACTTGTCTGCCAGCATGCCCGCAATGGCAGCTCCCAAAAACATGCCTAAAAAGCTGGAGCTGGCCAGCATCCCCGCCTGCGCGGTGCTGAGCCCCATTTCTGCTTTGATGGAACCTAAAACAAAAGTCATAATGCCCAGGTCCATGGAATCAAAGAACCAGGCGGTCGCGATAATACCGAACAGCATGCGTTGATAGCGTGTCATGGGTAATCGCTCCAGGCGATTGGCCACATTGGGGGATACGGCTGTCATTGGTGTCTCCTGTAGGTCCGCTCTTGTGGCGGGTTTTATGTATAGGAGACCTGCCGTCAGGCCAAGGCAGGTTTTTTTCTTCTACTAATATATTACATGGATACTAGTGGTATCTATTTTAAGATTAAATAATGGTATGTACTTAGCTGACTAATTAACTGTGGGTTAGTGCTCCGGCCAAAGTGCCTTCAAAAGCGTGTTGAATAATGCGTTGATAGGCGCTGGCGCAGTCAGCAACCGGGAAGGCTTTGGCAAGACGGCTCACTTGCAGGGCGTCGCTCAACAAGCGTTCCAGCTGATGCTCTTGCACGCCGCATTGGCTCAGATCAGAGGGGATGTCCAACAGCTCGACCAGCGACCGCACATGGGCGGGGAGCGCCAGCAAGGTGTCTTCCGGTTGGCCGGCTGGCATGCCCAGTAGTTGGGCGACTTCCAGCAGTTCGGTGGCACGGGTTTCGCGCAGTTCGTCCAGAACGTAGGGCAGCAGTACGGCATTGGTGGTGCCGTGAGATTGATGCGTCAAACCTGCCAGTGCGTAGGCAATACCATGCACCGCGTTCAGGCCCGCCGTGCCGTAGGACAGGGCGGCATAGTAGCTGGCGCTGGCCATGCCATCGCGGGCTTCGGTGTCCGTGCCGTCGCGATAGGCTCGCAGCATGTACTGGCCGCACAGGCGTATGGACTCGCGCGCAAACATCATGGTCAGGCTGGATCGGCCGCTATAACCAGGGTCCGGGCTGCCACCCCGATCAAACAGGCTAGCGTCCTGAGTCACGAAGGATTCAATTGCGTGGGTCAGGGCATCAATACCGGCGTCGGCAGTAACGTGCGGTGGGCAGCTATCGCTGAGTTCCGGATCAATGACCGCAATGGCGGGGCGCAGGGTATTGCCCATGACGGCGATTTTGGTGGCATTGTCGGGGTCGACCAGAATGGCTCCCGGTGTTGCTTCTGATCCTGTGCCGGAGGTGGTGGGCAAGGCGATCAAGGGCAAGGGTTGGGTGTGCGCTGGCCAGGTGCCGCTGTAGGCGCGTATGGACTCCCCGGTGGGGACAGTCAGACACAGGGCTTTGGCCAGATCTATATTGCTGCCGCCGCCCAAAGCCAAGACGAAATCTATAGGGTGATCGGCTAGGTGGGCACGTACTTGCAGCGTGGCCTGATCGCATAAGGTGGTGGAAGGATCTGGCTCGCCACCATCAAAAACCACGACCTCAATACCCAACTCTCTACAGGCGGTGATGTAGTCCTGAACCCAGGTAGTTTGAATGGTGAAAAAACGGTCGGTAATCAATAAGCCGCGACGCCAGCCCAAGTGCGCAATCAAGGCAGGCAGTTCATGGCGGCAGCCGCGTCCCATCAAGGTGCGGGGCGGTGGACAAAAGAAAACATGTTTGTTCATACGGAAGTCCTTGCGGTGTGTAGAGAGCAGAAGGGTTCTATCAATGAGGCGATCAGTTCAGTGTGCGAGCCCAGAATGCTGTGGCTCGCATCAGGCAGACTGTGCAAGGTGGCTTGTGGCAGTGCCTGCGCCAACAGGTGGGCGTGCTCAATGGGACAGTCCTGATCCTGTTCGCCATGGATGATCAAAGAGGGGATGGAAATACGAGGTAGCTGCGCGTACAGGTCGTGCTGCCGATTTGCCAGCCAGGTCCAGGCCACGTCTTGATGACCGGCGGCTGCAAGCAGACCCAGGCGCCGCTCTCGTTCTGCAATTTCGTGCAGCAAGGCAGGCGTGTCCTGGGCTTTGAACCATTGGGTCTGGTTCAGGCTGGCTGTGCCCGATAACAACACCAGGGCTTGCGGTAGTGGGGCCTGTTCATCCAGCAGCGTCAGACAGGTTTGCAGCACGATCGTGACGCCCAGGCTCCAGCCTGCCAGGACATAAGGGGTGTGTTCGGGCAGGGCTTGAACGCTGGCGCGCAAATCGTGGACAAAGCCGTCCAGCCCGTAATCTTCCTGGCTGGAACCATGAAATGCCTTGCCTCGGCCGCGTAAGTCCGGGGTGTGCCAGAACATCAAACCCGAGCTGGCTTGAGCTACGGGCAACCAGCTGCGATGGGTGCCCTGAATCCCATGCACGGCAATGATGGCCGCTTGTTTTGAATCGCAGGCAATGCTCATGTGGCTTCCTGGAGTAGATAAATACAACTAAGATATGAGGCTGTTGCCCAGCTCCGGCCATGTACTTGCAAGGCCAGGGCAGGCGTCAGAGTTGGGGTGTCAGCAGCAAACGCTGCGTTTTAAAGGCAGGCTTAGCATGGTCACAAGCAAGCGGAAGGTAGCGGGAAAAGGGCAGGCTCATGATGAGGCCTTGGACATCAAGGCCTTGACGGAACCCAAGCCCAAACTTACGGACATTGCTTACGAGCGTTTGGAAGAAGCCATCATTACCTTGAAGTTGCCGCCGGGCAGCATTGTGTCCGAGCTGACCTTGAGCCAGATGTTCGAGATTGGCCGCACGCCGATTCGGGAGGCCATTCAACGGCTGGCACGCGAGCATTTGATGCTGGTCTTGCCGCAGCGCGGGCTGTTGATTCCAGAGCTGGACATGCCCAAGCAGTTGCGCCTGATCGAGACGCGACGGGAGATCGAACGTCTGATCTGCCGTAGTGCGGCCAAACGGGCGACACGAGATCAGCGCGAGCAATTCAAGAGCTTGCATGATGCTTTCCTGGAAGCAGCCACCCAGAACGATGAAGTCAGTTTTATCCGGGCAGATCGACGGTTGAATGAGCTGGAAATCGAGGCGGCTCGCAATGAGTTTGCCGAGGCAGCGATGCGTCTGACCCATGGTCTGTCTCGCCGTTTCTGGTTCTGCCACTATCAGCAAAATCCGGATCTGACGCAGATGGGCAGACTGCATGCCAACTTGGCCATGTCCATTGCCGGGGGCGATATGGACCAGGCGGGTCAAAGCCTGGACCTTTTGATGGACTACATTGAAGAACTCGCCCGCACTACTCTGATTTCCAGCCTGTAAATACAATCAGGGTCTTGGCTAGGCCAGGCCCCGCTCCAGGGCGTGGGCCTCTTCTTGTTTCAGGGCCGGGCCGTCCGTGGTGTCGCCAGTATCCTCAAAGCGGAAGCGGCGGATGATGGGCTTGAGCTCTTCCTTGACGTGCTTTTCGCTATAGCCATTGAACAGGTGACCAAGCAGGCCGCGGCGCAGGTCCGTGGTGCCCATGGCCCAGTCCGCAATGGGGAAAGTCAGGTTCATGTTGTACTTCATCATGATGCCCTGATTGTGGTGGGCCGTATGGTGGCGGCGAATGGTGTTGATGAAGGGCATATTGCGCACAAAGCTGTTCTCATGCACATGACAGCAGTAGTGAAAGGCCTCGTACACCAGGTACTGCGCCACCATGGTCATGAACACAAAGTAGCCTGCATTGGGATTGATGATGGTGGCAGCCAGCCAGCCCAGAATCCCGCCGCCTACGCCCAGCGTTGCCAGAACGCGCCAGGGGAAAAACACAATCCGGAACTCCTTGCTGGAATCAATCGTGGCTTCGTTGTCAGTGAAGTACTGGTGATGCTGGCGAGTATGGCGTTCGTAGATTTCCCGCAAACCAATGATGTTGATGCGTCGGTGCATCACATAACGGTGCATGGCCCATTCAACAAAATTACCCGCCAGAAAAACGGGAATCACAATCAGCCATTCCCAACCTACCGGGCCTAGCTGGGTGATGCTGTAGTAAATCGCTGCCAGACCCACGATGTAGGTCACAACAACGTGAACAATGCCGTTGTAGGCGGGGCTGATATTGGATTTGTAGTCCTCTCGGAACTTGCGTTGGCGTTCGCTCATCATGTCAGTTGTCTCCTGCGAAAAGGTTTATTCTTTGAATATCCAACTAACATATTAGTGATATTTTTTTCTGCGTCAAGCAGGGAAAACAGGGGGGAGGAAAGGTGACAAGGGGGCGACTTAAGGGGGGAAGCCGCTGTAGCGCGTGGTGGAGCAGTTTTTCAGGCCAGGCTCAGGACTGGTTGTGCAGTTTTACTGGCGAGCTTGGAACTGTTTTTTTTGTGGTGAGGCGAGGCGAGGCGGGAGGGAGCAAGACGGGGCACACTGGACCAAGGCTAGGGCAGGAGATGAAAGGACAGGTAAAGGACAAAACAAGGCAAAGGAATAGGTGCTGGCCAGATCAATCCAGCACGCCACTTTAGGAAAGTAGCCCAACAGGAGGAGGCCCTGTTAAGCGGAGATAAAAAAGCCGGCTCGAAAGCCGGCTTTTTATCAGAGCGTTTGCAAGTCAGGAACTTACAGGCCCAGTACGTCCTGCATGGTGTACAGGCCGGTGCTTTTATCGCCCAGGAAACGGGCGGCACGCAGGCTGCCATTGGCATAACCGGCACGGCTGCTGGAGCGATGCGAAATTTCGATGCGCTCGCCTTCACCGCAGAAAAACACGGTGTGGTCGCCCACAATGTCGCCACCACGGACAACGGAAAAACCAATGCGGCCATCCTGACGCGCCCCGGTATGTCCGTGACGGGCCCAGTCGGCTACATCGTTCAGGGATTCGCCCCAGGTCTGGGCGATGACTTCACCCATGGCCAAGGCGGTGCCCGAGGGTGCATCCACCTTGTTGCGATGGTGGGCTTCAAATACCTCGGCGTCGAAACCCTGGTTCAACAAGGCAGCGGCCATTTCAATCAGTTTCAAGGTGGCATTGACGCCCACGCTCATGTTCGGGGCGAAGACAATAGCAATCTCGCGGCCAGCGGCTTGGATCTGTTGTTTCTCCGCTTCAGAAAAGCCGGTGGTGCCAATCACCAGACGGGTGCCGTGTTGGACGCAGGCATCCAGATGGGCCAGGGTGCCTTCAGGGCGGGTGAAGTCAATCAGGCAGTCGGCTTGGGCCAGGGCGTTCAGATCGTCCGTGATCTTGATTCCCGTGTCTTTACCCAGAAAAGCTCCTGCATCCTGGCCGATGGCTTTGGAGCCGCTGTGGTCCAAGGCGGCGGCCAGTGTCAGGTCGGTACTGTTCAAAACAGCTTCAATCAGCATACGGCCCATACGGCCGTCTGCGCCAGCAATGGCAATGCGCATGTATCCAGTGTCCTTAACGTAAAGCTTAAAGCGTGGGCTGGTTGCCGGTCACGCTGGGCGTGGGGGCCGTATTTTCGGCGTCAGCGGGAGGCGGCGTTTGTTTCTTGCCGGTATCGCTGCGCTCGAATGGTTGGCGATCAGGCTGTTCGTCGCCTTGCCAGCGAACCAGGGTGTCGCCTTCAAACCAGACGGTGAACGTGCGCTGCTCGATCTTGCCGTAGCCAGGTCGGTTCAGGTAAGGATAGTCCCAACGGTCGGCGTGGAAAATGTCTTGCAAGGTCGGTGAGCCCAGCAGATAACGTACCTGTTCGCGAGTCATCCCCGGTTGCAGGCGGGCCACTTGCTCGGCAGTGATCCAGTTCCCCTGCTGAATGTCTGCGCGGTATGGGAAGCCCCATTTGGAGGATCCGCAGGCGCTCAGGGCGGCGGCAGCCAAGCTGGCTGCGAGTATGGCGCGGATGACAGGAGTGAATGAATTGGCCTTCTTCTGCACGAAATGCCCCAGTAGGAATAAAATCGTTATCATATAAGGGTTTAGGAAAAAGCGCATGAATTGCGCGTTGAACCGCCTCAAGACGAGCTGGTTTTCAATCAGAACGGACTTGAGATCCATCCCCATCAAGATGCGATAATTTAGCCATGAACGATCAAAATGAACTGAAGAACATGGGGCTTAAGGCGACGTTTCCACGCCTGAAGATTCTGGATATTTTTCGCCGCTCCGATCAGGACGGCCAACGACACCTGAGCGCTGAAGACGTATACCGTTTGCTCATTGCTGAAGAAGTCGATATTGGTTTGGCCACGGTATACCGTGTGTTGACCCAGTTTGAACAAGCCGGCATTTTGGTGCGTAGCCAGTTTGACGGCGGCAAGGCCGTCTTTGAACTGAATGATGGCGATCACCACGATCACCTGATTTGCACCAATTGCGGCGTTGTCGAAGAGTTTACCGACAGCAATATCGAAGCCCGTCAGCATCAGGTCGCACAGGATCACGGTTTTGTGCTGGAGAGCCACACGATGCTGTTGTATGGTATTTGCCCCAAATGTTCGGAAGCGGGCAAGCAGGCCAAGCCCGGTTTGCGTAGTTAATTCTGTTGTAGCTGGCCCGCAGGCCCAGGATCTGACGATTGGGGGGCAGGATAGCCAGGACGGCATTCTGAAAATTCAAAGAACAGTCAGATTCAGGCCATAGGGCATCACAGCCGGACATGAAAAAACCACCAGTTGCTGCGGCGCTGGTGGTTTGGTTTGCGTTTCAAAAGCGGCTTTACTGTCGCGCCAGCATTTCCCGTGCATGTTCACGCGTGGTTTGCGTAATTTTCAGACCACCCAGCATACGGGCAATCTCATCTACCCGTTCATCTTGCGTCAAGGGGCGGATCGAGGAAAAAGTCTGGCCTTGTTCGGTCGTTTTCTCGACTTTCAGATGATGGTTCCCACAGGCAGCCACCTGGGGCAGGTGGGTCACGCACAGAACCTGATGGCGTGCGCCCAGCTCTTGCAGTAGACGTCCTACCACTTCGGCCACTGCGCCACCCACACCGGTATCGACTTCATCAAAAATCAAGGTAGGTACACGAGCCGCTTGACTGGCGATCACAGACAGCGCCAGGGAGATTCGAGCCAACTCACCTCCAGAGGCCACTTTGGCCAGTGGACGCGGTGTGACGCCTTCGTGACCTGCAACCAGGAACTCCACGTGCTCGACACCATGGACTTGAGGTTCGCAGGCGGTCAGGGCGACCTCGAAACGGCCGCCTTGCATGGCCATGGACTGCATGGCCTGGCTGACTTGTTTGCCAAGCTGCACACTGGTTTTGCGTCTTGCCGCACTAAGCTTGCCGCTAAGCTCCTGATACTGCTTCTGCGCGTGCTGGGCCTTGGCTTGCAAGGCCTCCAAATCAAAAGATTGCTGTAACTGTGCGAGCTGCTCCTGCCAGGAGTCCAGCAGACTGGGTAATTCCTCGGGCTCCACTTTCAGTTTGCGCGCGGCACTGAAAATGGCTGACACCCGCTCCTCTGCTTGAGCCAGGCGCTCGGGGTCCAGCTCCATATCGCTTAAGTAGCTGTTCAGATCCGAAGCCGCTTCGGTGACGGCAATTTGTGCCGACTCCAGCGCATCCACAATCGCTTGCAGGCCAGGGTCATGGCGCAATAGGGCACTCATTTCGTGGCTGGCCTTGCCCAGCAGTTGCTGTACCGAGGTTTCCTCGCCATCCAGAGCGGTCAGGGCCAGCGCACTGCCATCAATCAGGGCTTGAGCATGAGACAGACGGGTGTGTTCTTGTTGTAGCTGGTCCCATTCCCCAGCGCGCAGATTCAGGCTGGAGAGCTCATTGATCTGCCATTCCAGGCGCTCTTGCTCGCGCTTGCCTTGTTCCGCACTTTGGCTGGCTTGTTCGACGGCTTTGCGCGCCTGGCTCAATTGCTGCCAGGATTGTGCCACTTGACGCGCCAGTGGCAAATGGCCGCCTTGGCTATCGAGCAGATCGTACTGACTTTGAGGATTCATCAGGCTTTGATGTGCGTGCTGGCCGTGAATATCCACCAGCAATTCGCCCAGCTCACGCAACTGGGTCAAGGTTGCTGCGCTGCCGTTGATGTAGCTGCGGTTGCGCCCTTGCAGGTCAATCAGACGACGCAAGATCAACTCGTCCGAAACATCGAAGTCACGCTCGCTCAGCCAGCGCTGAATGTCTTGTTCGCAATCGAAGTGTGCGCTGACTTCAGTGCGTGTGCAGCCTTCGCGTATGGCTTTGGCATCGCCGCGTGCTCCCAGAACCAGGGAGAGCGCGTCAATCAGGATGGATTTGCCAGCGCCGGTCTCCCCGGAAAAGACCGTGAAGCCGGTGTCGAAATCAATCGTGGCTTGATCCACGATGACAAAGTCTCGAACGTGCAGGGTACGGAGCATAGAGGTTTATTCGTTTTCGTCGTTAGGCAAAGGGATGTGATTCCAGCCCAGTTTTTGGCGCAGAGTGGAAAAAAAGCTGTAGCCCTTGGGATGGATAAAGCGAATGGTGTCCTGGGAGCGACGCACATCAATGCGGTCTCCCTGCTGACAGTCGGACCAGGTTTGCATGTCAAAGTGCACACTGCCACCTGATTCCACCCGGCCCAGTGCCGTAATGGTCAAGTTCAAGGTACCTGTGTCGGGTAGCACGATGGGCCGGTTAGACAGGGTTTGCGGCGCGACAGGCACCAGCAAAAAGGCTTTCAGGGACGGGTGCAGCAAGGGGCCGCTGGCGGCCAAAGCATAGGCGGTCGAGCCGGTGGGAGTGGAGATGATCAGGCCGTCCGAGCGCTGGCGATACATGAATACACCATCCAGTTCTACGCGCAGCTCGATCATGCCGCCACGGCCAGCGCGGTTGATGACCACATCGTTCAGGGCCACGCCTGAATACAGCACTTGTCCGTCGCGCACGACGCGGCCTTCCAGCATGGAGCGCTCTTCAACGTCATACTCGCCTTTGAGAACGCTCAGCAAGGCGTCGTTGGCGTCATTCAAGGGAATATCGGTAATAAAGCCCAGGCGACCATGGTTGATTCCGATCAGGGGGACTTTACTGTGGGCTAATTCGCGAGCCGCGCCTATCATGGTGCCGTCGCCGCCCATCACGATAGCCAGATCGGCGTGCTCGCCAATTTGGGCATAATCGCCGATGGGAAATTCGGTAATACCGGCATTCTGGGCGGTTGTGGCCTCAAGCAATACCGAGCAACCAGTGCTGACCAGGGTATTGGCCAGCGATCGGATGGGCGCATCCAAGCCGGAGTCCTGGTATCTGCCAACAATGGCAACCGTTTTGAAATGCATGGGGCGAAAACCTTAAGATTAATGAAATAATGGCGATCAGTGGATTATAGAGTTGCCACTCTAGGCTTGGCTGTAAGATTCTCCCCTTTATCATGCAGTGCTGGTGTTTTTAAGTGACGTACGCGACATGGATGACAGAGCAAATGCCTTGTTGAAGGTGCTGATCGAGCGTTACATCGCCGATGGTCAGCCGGTAGGGTCTCGTACCTTATCGACCGTTTTTGATTTTTCTCCGGCCACCATTCGAAATGTGATGGCCGAGTTGGAAGGCTTGGGACTGATTCACAGCCCGCACACCTCGGCGGGGCGTATTCCCACGCCCAAGGGTTACCGCTTGTTTGTGGATCGTCTATTAGCGGCAGAGCGTTTCGAGCGGCCTGATGCTCGCAACCTTAGCCAGTATCTGCCTTTTGATGAACCCAACCGGGCGGTCAGTTCCGCCGCTGCCTTGCTGTCGAATCTGTCGCAGTTTGCTGGCGTGGTGCTGGCACCGAAAAAAGCGCAGACCTTCCGGCAAATTGAGTTTATTCGCCTGTCCGACAAGCGAGTGTTGCTGATTATCGTCACACCAGATGGCGATGTGCAAAACCGTATCCTGTTTGTGCCGCGTGATTACCTGGAGCAGGAGCTGGTTGAGGCCAGCAACTTTTTCAATCAGCATTTCTCTGGCCTGTCTTTTGAGTCGGTCAAGCTGGCCTTGTCGCAGGAGCTTAGCTCTTTGCAGGCGGACATTTCGCGCCTGATGCAGCAAGCGGTGGATGTAGGCAGCCATCAGCCTGACAGTGAGGAGGCCGTGGTGATCGCTGGCGAGAGCAAGTTGTTAAATGTCTCGGAAATGGTGGCGGACATGGATCGTTTGCGCCGTCTGTTTTCCCTGTTCGAGAAAAAAACCGATCTGTTGCATCTGCTGGATGTGTCCAGCCAGGCTGAAGGGGTGCAGATTTATATCGGCGGAGACTCCCAGCTCCTGCCGCTGGATGATGTCTCTGTGATTACCGCCCCGTATGGAGTGGACGGCAAAGTCGTGGGTACGCTGGGTGTGATCGGGCCATCGCGGATGGCGTATGATCGTGTGATTCCGATCGTGGACATTACGGCTCGGCTATTGTCCAATGCCCTGAGCCATCACTCGGCCAGTTAATGGATAGATCTTCAACCTGTTGGCAGGCGGAAGGTTTGCTGGCTGTCTAAGGTATTAATCATCATGCCCAAGTTGTTTGCTTCTCCTTATTTGCCCGAAGAGCAGGACGCCGATATGTTCAATGACCAGGCTCCGGTACGCCAGGCTGGGCCGGTCGGTATCTTGCTGGTCAATCTGGGTACGCCGGATCAGCCCGATGCGGCATCCATTCGCCGTTATCTGGGCGAGTTTCTGTCTGATCCTCGGGTAATTGAAATCCCGCAGCCGGTCTGGCAGATTATTTTGCGCCTATTCATTTTGCCCCGCCGTCCCAGCAAGCTGGCGCCGCGTTACAAAGACATCTGGTTGCCGCAGGGCGCCCCCTTGCTGGTCTACAGCCAGGCCCAGGCCGATGGTTTACAAAAGTTGTTGCACTCGCAGGGCCACGATGTAAAGGTGGAGCTGGGGATGCGTTATGGCAATCCGTCCATTGCCAGCGGACTGGATAAATTGAAAGCTGCAGGTTGCGAGCGGATTTTGAGTTTGCCCCTCTATCCACAATATGCAGCCAGCACGACCGCGACAGCGGTCGATTGTGTCGCTGCGCATCTGGGCAAACAGCGCAATCAGCCAGAGCTTCGTTTTCTCAAGCGCTATCATACGCACCCGGATTACATTGGTTCCTTGGCAGCGCTGATTCGTCGTTATTGGGATGAGCATGGCAAGCCAGAGCGTTTGTTGTTGAGTTTTCACGGTTTGCCACGCCGCTGCGTGGAACTGGGTGATCCTTATTATCGCGATTGCCGTGAAACGGCCAATGCCTTGCGTGCGGCGCTTGATGAGCCTGCTGTAGAGGTCCACATGGCTTTTCAAAGTCGCTTTGGTGCGCAGCGCTGGCTGGAGCCGTACACCGAGCCTACCTTGCGTGAGTGGGGTAAGCAGGGAGTAGGACGTGTCGATGCCGTTTGCCCCGGTTTCTTGGCAGATTGCCTGGAAACCCTGGAGGAGATTCAGGTGGAGTGTCGCGACGCCTTTTTGGAAGAGGGCGGTCGCGAGTTCCATTACATTCCTTGCCTGAATGACGACCCGCAATGGATCGAAGGTCTGGGACGGCTGGCTGTGCAGCATTTGGGAGGCTGGTTGCCCAGCCGTCTGGTGTCAGCCCAGTAGTGGCCAGGGAAGGTTTTAACGGGCCGAGCGAGCAAAATACGAAAGCAGGTCTTGAACTGGGGGCAGATGCCCCCATTTTTATGCGATCAACGAATTCTGTAGTGGAGAAAAATCGAATGGCTACACACGCCGATCCCAATAAGCCTCTGGACGGGGAAGTGACGGAAAACACGCCTGAGCAGGCGCAAACGGGCACCGTCGAGCAAGACCAGCCAGAGATTTTGGCCCAGCAGCCTGAAGAGTGTTCGGCTGATCTGGCGACCGAATTGGCCCAGGCCCAGGAGAAAGTGTCGCAGTATTACGACCAGTTGCTGCGTGCCAAAGCTGAAGTGGAAAACATCCGTCGTCGTGCGGATGATGATGTTGCTAAAGCCCGTAAGTTCGGCACCGAGTCCTTTGCCGAAAGCCTGATTCCGGTGCGTGATAGCCTGGAAGCAGCCCTGGCCCAGGGCGAGCAAAGCCCTGAAACCTGGAAAGAAGGGGTGGAGACGACCTTGCGTCAACTGAACAAGGCTTTTGAACGCAATAGCTTGAAAGAAGTGGCTCCACAAGCTGGCGACAAGTTTGATCCGCATCTGCATCAGGCTATCTCGGCCGTGCCTTCGGAGTTTGAAGAGGGCGCAGTCGCCCAACTGCTGCAAAAGGGTTACACCATTTCGGATCGCGTGTTGCGTCCCGCCTTGGTGATGGTGTCAGCTCCCAAGTAATCAGAGCTTGCCTGACTGTGCCAGCAGGCTTTCCGGGCTAAACCCACTTTCAAGCTTCTTTTCCGGGTTTCTGGCAGGCACAGTGAAAAAAATAGGGCTGTTGCTCTTGAAATGCGTACACAGTTCCCCATATGCATTTCATCAAATAATTTGCTTTCGCAATCAATCTTTTAGTCAGGTAAAAAATCATGGGCAAAATCATTGGTATTGACCTTGGAACCACCAATAGCTGTGTATCGGTGTTGGACGGCGACCAGGTTCGTATTATCGAAAATGCCGAAGGTGGTCGTACGACCCCTTCCATCGTGGCTTACATGCAGGATGGTGAAATCCTGGTTGGCGCTCCTGCCAAACGTCAGGCTGTGACCAACCCTGCCAACACCATTTTCGCGGTCAAGCGTTTGATCGGTCGTAAGTTCACTGAAAAGGCTGTTCAGACAGATATTGAACACGTGCCTTACACCATTGTTGCCGCTGATAACGGTGACGCATGGGTAGAAGCACAGGGCAAGAAGATGGCACCTCAGCAAGTGTCTGCCGACATCTTGCGCAAAATGAAGAAAACTGCCGAAGACTACCTGGGCGAAGAAGTAACCGAGGCCGTGATTACCGTGCCTGCTTACTTTAACGACAGCCAGCGTCAGGCAACCAAGGACGCAGGCCGCATTGCCGGTCTGGATGTCAAACGCATCATTAACGAGCCAACCGCAGCGGCTTTGGCTTTCGGCCTGGACAAGGCTGAAAAGGGTGATCGCAAGATTGCGGTGTATGACTTGGGTGGCGGTACGTTTGACGTGTCCATCATCGAAATCGCCGACATCGACGGTGAAAAGCAGTTTGAAGTGCTCTCCACCAACGGCGACACCTTCCTGGGTGGCGAGGACTTTGACAAGCGCATCATCGACTACATCATCGACGAGTTCAAGAAAGAAAGCGGCGTTGATCTGTCCAAAGATGTGTTGGCCTTGCAGCGTCTGAAAGAATCCGCTGAAAAAGCCAAGATCGAGTTGTCGTCCACGCAGCAGACCGAAATCAACCTGCCTTACATCACGGCAGATGCTTCCGGTCCCAAGCACTTGAACCTGAAGATCACTCGCTCCAAGCTGGAAGCGCTGGTTGAAGACCTGATCGAACGCACGATCGAGCCTTGCCGCGTTGCCATCAAGGATGCTGGCGTGAAAGTGTCGGAAATCGACGATGTGATCCTGGTCGGCGGCATGAGCCGTATGCCCAAGGTGCAAGAGCGCGTTAAAGAGTTCTTTGGCCGTGACCCACGTAAAGACATCAACCCGGATGAAGCTGTGGCCGCTGGTGCCGCGATTCAAGGTTCCGTCTTGTCGGGCGACCGTACTGACGTCCTGCTGCTGGACGTGACTCCTCTGTCCCTGGGTATTGAAACCCTGGGTGGCGTCATGACCAAGATGATCCAGAAGAACACCACGATCCCTACGCGTCATTCGCAAGTGTTCTCCACGGCTGACGACAACCAGCCTGCGGTGACCATCAAGGTGTTCCAGGGCGAGCGTGAAATTGCTGCCGGTAACAAGGCTCTGGGTGAATTCAACCTGGAGGGTATTCCACCAGCAGCACGTGGTCTGCCACAGATTGAAGTGACGTTCGACATCGACGCCAACGGTATCTTGCATGTGTCCGCCAAAGACAAGGGCACAGGCAAAGAGAACAAGATCACCATCAAGGCAAACTCCGGTTTGTCCGACGAGGAGATCGAGCGTATGGTCAAGGATGCCGAGGTCAACGCAGCTGAAGACCACCGCATCGCTGAACTGGCCGTTGCTCGCAACCAGGCCGAAGCTTTGATTCACTCGACCCGCAAGTCCTTGACGGACTACGGCGACAAGCTGGAAGCGGCAGAGAAAGAAGCCATCGAAAAGGCAATCGCTGATCTGGAGGAAACTCTGAAAGAAGGCGATAAGGAAGCCATCGACGCCAAGGTGGAAGCTTTGGGTGTGGCCTCGCAGAAACTGGGCGAGAAGATGTACGCTGACATGCAGGCTCAAGCCGCAGCACAAGAAGGTGCTGAAGGTGCAGCCCAGCAGCAGCCCGCCGATGAGAACGTGGTCGACGCTGACTTTAAAGAAGTCAAACGCGATCAGTAATTGAGAGCCTGATTCAGGTTCCCTGGCCCGATCTTTGGCGGCATACGCTGGAGATCGGGCATTATTATTCAAACAGCGGCGTTTGGACGTCGTTAATCAAACATGGCAAAACGCGACTTATACGAAATTCTCGGTGTGGCCAAAAATGCGACGCAGGATGAAATCCGCAAAGCGTATCGCAAGCTGGCCATGAAGTTCCACCCTGACCGTAATCCGGATAGCAAGGACGCCGAGGAAAAGTTCAAGGAAGCCAAGGAAGCGTACGAGATCCTGTCCGACGAACAGAAACGCGAAGCCTATGACCGCTATGGTCATGCCGGAGTCGATCCCAATGCCGGCATGGGCGGTATGGGTGGTGGCATGGGCGGGGCCGGATTTGCAGACGCCTTTGGCGATATTTTTGGTGAAATATTTGGTGGTGGCGGTGGACGTCGCGGCGGTGGCCCTCAGGTTTACCGTGGCGCGGATTTGCGCTATGCGCTTGATATCAGCCTGGAGCAGGCAGCAGCCGGTTTTGATACAGAAATTCGCGTACCAAGCTGGGAAAACTGTGAAACTTGCTCGGGTTCGGGTGCCAAGCCCGGTACCTCTGCACAGACTTGCCGTACCTGCCAAGGCAGTGGCGCAGTCCGCATGCAGCAGGGCATTTTCAGCATGCAGCAAACCTGCCCGACCTGTCACGGTAGTGGCAAGGAGATTCCTGATCCCTGCGTGGTGTGCCACGGCGAAGGCAAGGTTAAAAAGACCAAGACTTTGCAGGTCAAGATTCCTGCCGGTATTGATGATGGCATGCGCATTCGCTCCAGCGGCAATGGCGAGCCTGGCGTTAACGGTGGTCCTGCCGGTGACTTGTATGTGGAAATCCGCATCAAGCCGCACGGTATTTTCCAGCGTGATGGCGAGGACCTGCATTGCGAGCTGACCATCCCGTTTACCACGGCAGCCTTGGGCGGAACGGTGGAAGTGCCTACCCTGACAGGGCGTGGCGAAATCACCATTCCAGAAGGTACTCAAGTGGGCAAGACATTCCGCTTGCGCGGCAAGGGTATCAAGGGCTTGCGCTCTAGTTACCCTGGTGACTTGTACTGCCACATTCAAATCGAGACACCTGTACGTCTGAACGAAGAGCAAAAGAAGTTGCTGCGTCAGTTTGAACAGGCCTTGAACGATGGTGGCGTCAAGCATTCGCCCAAAAGTGAGTCCTGGACGGATAAGGTGAAGGGTTTCTTCTCCTGAATCCTGCAAGGGATAGCGCAGTAAAAAGCCCGGTACATGTGTACCGGGCTTTTTTATGCCTGCCTGAACAGGCCCTGGGTTTCAGCTATCAGGGCTGGGCTTCCAGTGCAGCCGGGGCATCAGTTGGAGCTGGGGCGGGTGCCGGTCCTTGCTTTGTTTCCTGGGCTTCAGGAGCGGCAGCACCTTGTTTCTGGCGCTCGTGGTCTGCGGCAATTGCCACGACCATTTCCTTGGGTTTCAGGTATTTGTGCAAAGCCGCATTGACCTGTTCGGCATTGAGTTTTTGCAGCTCCTGGTCCATTTTCTCGGACCATTCAAAGCTACGACCCAGGTCCAGGTAGTTCAACCAGGCGCTGCTGACCACGGTGTCCTGGCTGCGCGACAAGCGACGATAATTCAGCAAAGCATTCACACCTTCTTTGACCTCTTGCTCGCTAAAGCCATCTTTTAGTGTTTGAGTCAGTACTTCGTCGATGGTCTTGCCCAGTTTTTCGCTGTTACTGGGGGCGTGGATGGCATAGACCTTCCACGAGCCATTGGGCTCATAGCTGGACGCCTCCACCTGACTGCGTACGTTGTAGGACAAGCCATCTTCCACTCGCACGCGGTTCCATAGGCGCGAAGTCTCAGACAGGCCCAGCAAGTAGTTGGCTAAGTAGACAGCCGGAAAGTCAGCATCGCTGTCTTGTAACTTCAGACCCAGATCCGCTAGATAAAAGGCGTTGGCCTTGTCTGGGGTGTTGATATCGAAGACCTTGGGGGCCACGGTTTGCAGTGGGTCGTCCGGACGCTGGTAGGTCGGGGCTTTGCGCCAGCCCTTCAGACCCTCCGCCAAAGCCTTGCGAACTTCTTCCTTGTCAAAGTCGCCCACGGCGCTAAAGGCGACATCGCCCGTACCGTAGAATTTTTGATGGAAGTCCCGTACTTGCTTGATGTTTACCGCTTGGACTCGCTCTATGCCTTCCTCAAAGCTGGGCGTGTAGCGAATATCGTCTTTAGGCCAGGGGTTGGTATAGCGTTCAATGGCCTGGCTTGCCAGGGCTGCAGGCTCGGTACTGGCCGATTTCAGGTCGGTTACAACGGCTTGCTGATATTTCTTGAGCTCGTCTTCGGGGAAGTTCGCCTCGCGCAGCACATCCAGCGCCAGAGCAATGGCTTTAGGCAGGTTCTCTCGATTCGAGGATAGGCTCAGGTACAAACGGCCATTGGAGCCGCTGGTGCTGAACTGGGTTTGCATGGCGGTGAACTGGTCGGAAATCTGTTCCCGATTCAGCTTTTTGGTGCCGGTGCTCAGCAGGCTGGCCACGGCAGCGGCGGTAGCTGTCTGGTTCTTGAGTTGATCAGGTGAGCCAAACTTGAAGGACAAGCGGGCCTCCACACGTTCAGCGCGCGTTCCCTTGGGTAGCAGCGCCATTTTCACTTCGCCCAGGTCCTTGCCCAGGGACAGGGGCTGCAGATCAGTGCGGGCCATGATGTTGGCAGGGCTAGGATCAAAGGCCTCTACCGCTTTGCCACTGTCCTTGCCGGTATAGTCTTGCACCAGTTTGGCCACATCTACTGTAGTGGCTTGCGGGGCGCGCAGCGGTTTTTCTGTAGGGATGTATAAACCATTGCTGCGGTTGCTGGCTACCAACCAGGTCTCCAACGCCTTTTGAACGTTTGGCAGCTTGGCCGCTTCTACCCGGTCGCGCTGCAGAAAGAACAAACGCCAGTCCCCGCTGGCAGCCGCTTCAGACAGTGCGCTGGCCAAGCTGGAGGGATTGGCATAGGTCTGTGTCCAGCCTGTCATCCATTGGCTGCGGATGCGCTCCAGATCCGTCTCTTTCAGCGGGGACTTGGCTAAACCCTCCAGCGTGTCATTCATGACCTTCAAGGCCTTTTGCTGATCCATATCGGGTTTGAGCTCGGCACCAAACAAGGCGTAGCCCGGATCGTGGCTTTCGGAGTCAAAGCTAAATACGCTGGTAGCCAGGTTCTGGTTGACCAGGTTCTTGTACAACTGTCCGCTGGGGGTATCGCCCAAGGCGCTGATGCCCAGGCTCAGGTCCATATATTCCGGGCTGGCGGCGCTGGGCAGGTGGTACAGCGACATGATCAGGGGGGTACCACCGTGTCGGCGCAAGGTGACTGTGCGCGTGCCGTCTTGCACCGGCTCAACCGTGTATTCGGGGCGCAGTGTACGAGTTGGCTTGGGGATGGAGCCAAAGGCCTTGGCAATGTTTTCCAGGGTTTGATCGGTGTCGAACTGCCCGGTTACAAAAAGCACGGCATTATCGGGCTGATAGTAATCGTGGTAGAACTTGCGAAGCTGTTCAATATCCACATTTTCTACGTCGGAGCGGGCGCCGATCGTGGTCTTGCCGTAGCTATGCCATTGGTAGGCGGCAGCGGTCAGTTTCTGCATCAGAACACGGAAGGGGCTGTTTTCACCGCTTTCCATTTCATTGCGTACCACGGGCATTTCCGCTTCCAGATCCTGCTTGTCGATCAAGGCGTTGACCATGACATCGGCTTGCCAGTCCAGATACCATTTCAGGGTTTCGGGATCTGCAGCGAAGCTGGCAAAGTAATTGGTACGGTCGCTGGAGGTGGTGCCGTTGGCTTCCAGACCGCGTTTGGAAAATTCGCCCAGCGCATTGCGCAAGGTGGGCGTGCCGCGAAACAGCATGTGCTCCAGCAGGTGAGCCATGCCGGTTTGCCCGTAGTTCTCGTGTCGTGAGCCGACCAGATACGTCATATTGACCGTGGTCGTGGGTTTGGAGTCGTCTGGGGCCAGAACCAGGCGCAGGCCATTGTCCAGAGTGTATTGAGTGACGCCTTCGACAGAGGGGCCTTGGGCCAGACCTGCGGGTAGGGCATAGGCTGCCAGCGAAGTGGACAGCAGCGCAGCCCCTGCAAGATGGCGCAGGCGCAGGGCGGCAATCAGTACAGAGAGTTTCATGAACACATCCTTACGGTTTTAGCGATGAAAAAGCCAGCCAAGCCGACCAGTGTCTTTTGTAGCATGGGGTCGTTTGGCTGGGTAGGCAGCTTGCCTTACAAATGTCCGGCGTGATCGAAAAAAAACCCATCAGGGACACTGATGGGCAAAACAGCAAGAAAACGATGCCGCGTCTAGCTGGGTTTGTGTTTTAGCCTCTCCAAAGCGTCCTTGCGTAGGTGGCTTAGGCTCTTGAAGAGAAAATCGTAAAGTGCAGCCAATTGCTTGGGGTTGTAGTGTGCCGTGGCATCCATGATGTGATGGGCAGGCAGGTTTATATCAGTAATCAGGCGCTTGCAGCGCTCTTGGTTGGGATACAGGCTGGTCATGCGCCCGTCGCGCGGGTGCGGCTTGCGCAGCAGATATCCGGCGTTCTCCAGGCGTGTAATCAAAGCCTGCGTACCACTGGGACTCAAGTCCAGTAGCTGGGCCAGCTTGCCGGGAGACAGAGGTTTGAACTCCAGTACGAACTCCAGAGCCTTGTATTCATTCAGGCTCAAGCCCGCTGCTTGTGCCAACTGGGTTTTGTTTGCCTCCAGGTAGACATCAAACTGGCGCAGCATCATGCGCACAATGTCGCTTTGCATATGCCCTGATAAAACCTCGTCCCTTGCTTCTGGCTCGGTCCAATCCGTTCTCAGGGGCTGTTTATTAGGCATATGCACACATCCTTAGCGCGGGGGAGCGCCCAGCAAACCGTTAATCAGTCCGGTGACGGGGCTTAGTAGACCGACATTGGTGGTGGCGACTGTGTTGCCAGGAGGCGTTTCGGTCGTGGCCGCAGGTGGGCTAAGCAAACCATTGCCCAGCAGACCGGTGATGGGGGCCAACAAGCCTGGGTTATTGGCCATGTCGCCACCAAGACCACTCGTCACGCTGCTGACCAGGTGGGTGACAGGGGCCAGCAGGCCAGCGTTTTGTTCTGTGCCGTCCGCAAGTCCGCCAGTCAGGGAATGGGCCAGACCAGTAATGGGGGACAGAAGCCCGTCATTGCCGACGTTCCCGCCTGCTAAGCCACCAGTTAACCCGTCGACCAGATTGGTGACAGGGGTCAGTAAACCGGCGTTGTTATTGAGTGCTGTGGTTTGAGCACCGAGCAAAGGTTGTAGCTGATTGCTGTCATGCAAGAGTGCATCGCTTGTCGCGGCAAGGCTGCCCGTTAGGTTTTCCAGCGTGGAGCTAATCGGGTTGGGATTGTTGGGGTCGTTATGGAGCAGGCCTCTTGCGCTACCGACCGTATCACTGACTCCATACAGCAAGTTGCCCGCCGCTTGTCCTGCGTTGAGTGGGAGATTGGCGTTTTCAATGAGCTTGCCCACAATATCGATGCCATGTTCAGTTTCGTCCAGGGTGACGTTGACGCCCTCGCTGTCGATGATGGTGCCTAGATCAATTGCTTCCATTATTCGAGCTCTCCAGGGCTCTATATCCTGGATGTCTAGTATTTGATCAGCGCTTAATCCAACACGCTGTCCGTAATTGCGCAATCCGACAGGCAGAATGTTATCTACTGCTTGACCTGTATTTGCCAAGCTCGTTTCAAGCGGGCCGGGTTGGACGACCATTGTTTCTGCTGTTCTCAGGTTTTGACTCAGGTTCAGATTTGCTGGAACAGCGAGAGGGCTGGCTCCCAGCAAATCGGCCTGGGCAGTCGTAGAGAACAGACTGGCTGTCAGGCTGAGCAAAACGATCCTGCTGGACGTAAAACGTGTCTTTATAGTCATGACTTACTCCATCTGAAGATCAGGATTGCTCAGGCGTTTCAAATCTGAATGAGTGAGCTCCTGGGGATAAGGGATGGGGCGGTTGAGCGCCCCATCCTTCCGTTTAGCGGGGGCCGCCCAGCAAGCCGCCGAGCAGGCCGGTTACCGGGGCCAGTAAGCCGCCGTTGTTGGTGGTCCCACCACCGGCATTCACGCTGCCAGAGGCACCGCCATCTACCGAAGGGGCTGCTCCGCCCAAAAGCCCGCCGGTCAAACCACCGACCAAGCCAGTTACAGGAGCCAGCAAACCGCCGTTGGCAGCGTCACCACCACCCAGTCCTCCGGTCAGGCCACCGACCAGATTTGTGACGGGAGCCAGCAAACCGCCGTTGGCAGCGTCACCACCACCCAATCCTCCGGTCAGGCCACCCACCAGATTCGTGACGGGAGCCAGCAAACCGCCGTTGGCGGCGTCACCACCACCCAATCCTCCGGTCAGGCCACCCACCAGATTTGTGACGGGAGCCAGCAAACCGCC
>NZ_JBFWIQ010000013.1:0-126433 GCF_050255915.1 Alcaligenes sp. | reverse complement strand
GCGGCGATGACGTTTGTGCCCATGGGGATATTGGTTGATCGATTGTTCGACCAGAGACATAAAAGTTTTGCTTATGCCTTGATCACCAATGGCACGGCCATTGGATTCATTGTTCTTTCCCCATTCTGGTTGTGGTTGCAAGCCCATTTCGACTGGCAGCAGGTATTTTCTGTGGTCGGTCTGCTGTTTCTGGGGCCTTTGGCGGTGCTGTTCTGGTTAGGTGCGCGTGTGCCCTTGCCTGCGAAAGAGCCTGCTGGAAATGCCCCCGAGAAGCGCGTTGGCACCTGGCCTGTCGTGTTGCGTGACCCTGGCTTTTATGTCCTTGCCTTTGGTTTCTTCGGATGTGGAGCGTCGATGGCCTTCATTGACGTGCATCTGGTGCCTTTATGGCGGGACGCCGGGGTCAGCCGCTCCAGCATGGGGATGAGCCTGAGCCTGTTTGGCGTGTTGGAAATGATTAGCGGTTTGGCCGCTGGCTGGTTGGCAGTGCGTTTTGCCCAGCACCGACTACTGGCGGCTTTCTACGTACTACGTTGTCTGGCCATGACTTTGCTATTGGCTCCCTCCGGAATAGTGACGACCTACGTGTTTGCCGCCGTATTTGGGGCCAGTTATCTCGGAACTGTCATATTGACGTCCGCGATCTGTCTGGGTCGCTATGGAGGCGCCGTCAAGGGGCAGGTATTTGGCATGCTTTTTCTGGTTCACCAGATAGGCGCTTTTGGATCCGCTCAATTAGGTGCTTATGGCTATGACCGTCTGGGCAGTTATCAGGCGACGGTGATGGTCCTGGCAATGCTCACTGCGATCGCTGGTGTTTCTTCACTCTTTCTATCGTCTGTTGTGTTTCGACGGACTCAATCTGAATTCAGCTGAGATATCTATCATGTTCAATGACCAACGTGCTACCCAAATGCTCAGGATTGGACAGGATGCCGATTTTTCCGACAGCTTTTGTGAGCCGCTTGCGCTGACGTCTGCCTATTCTTTCAGCTCAGCGAGGGAGGCGGCCGCTCGTTTTGGAGGGACGGAACCGGGCAATGTCTATAGTCGATTTACCAATCCGACAGTCAACACGTTCGAGCAGCGGGTTGCCTTCCTGGAGGAGGCCGAAGCGGCGGTGGCGTTTGCATCCGGCATGGCAGCACTGTCAGCGGTGGTGATGGCGTTTGCAGCGAGTGGTTGCAATATTGTCTGCGCACGTGATGTGTTTGGCACGACCCTGATCATGCTGCGCCAGCATTTTGCTCGCTATGGCATTGAAGTGCGTGTCGTCGGCATGCTGGATTACGATGCTTGGGAAAAGGCGATCGACAGTGATACATGCCTGGTTATTGTGGAAACCCCAGCGAATCCGATGCAGCATGTCGCCGATATTGCCCGGCTGTCGCGCATGGCTCATGACCATGGGGCATTGCTGCTGGTAGACAGCACCATGCTGACCCCTATTTTGCAGCGGCCATTGCGGCAAGGTGCAGATCTGGTATTGCATTCTGCCGGTAAATATATGGATGGTCACGGTCGGTGCATTGCCGGTGTGGTGTGTGGGGTCGATGCATTGATGCAGCCGCTGCGGGCGGTGTTGCGTTCGCAGGGAGCGTGCTTGAGTCCGATGAATGCATGGTTACTGCTCAAGAGCCTGGAGACGCTTGAGTTGCGTATGCAGCGCATCAGTGCCAACACACTGTCGATGGCGCGCTGGCTGGATAAGCATCCGAATGTAGCTGCGGTGTTCTACTCGGGCCTGGAGTCGCACCCCTGCCATGAAATTGCCTGCGCGCAGCAGGCCGGTTTTGGTGGGGTAGTCAGCTTTGAAGTGGGTATGAGCCAAAAAGAGGCTTGGGCTTGTATGGATGCTTTGCAGTTAATTTCAATCGCGACCAATATTGGAGACACACGCAGCATGGTCACGCATCCAGCATCGACGACGCATGGGCGTTGGTCGCCAGAGGATCGTATGAGCTGCGGCATTGGGGATAATCTGCTGCGCTTGTCCGTGGGTTTGGAGTCGCTTGCCGATTTGCAGCAGGATATTGATGTGGCACTCAAGACTGCTCTTGACCAGAAGAGTCGGAGCCTGCAGGGATGCTCCTTGCTTGAGACGCTGGAATGAGGGGGGCAGATGTTTTTGACACTGTTATTTTCAGCCGTACTGACTTTCCATGTGCTGGTGCTGTCACAGGGTGGGCGGCGCCGAAAGCAATGGTTTTGGTATGTTTTTATTGGCTTGTTCGCTTTGTTGCTCAGCTTGCAGATTGACTTCGCCGTTCTGAGCGACCGCCGGATTGACGGTCTCGCCTTTGGTGGTTTATGCGGTTGATGGCTTTTGGCAAGTGCTTGAAAGGCGGATAGGTCATTATCACGGTGACGGTTGACTGGGATCCTGTTACCGGATAAGCCAATTGGTTTGAGCTCATCCGGCACCAGTTTCATTGCGACACCTGACTAGGCAAGCTTAAGGCAGCAGACTCAGGCGGTCGACTTCAAACTCCGTCTTGCGCAGGCCTTTGTCGAATTCCCCAGTCAGTTCCACTTTTTGCTCAGCACTGATGGTCTGGCCAGCCGGGAAGTCTTCGTTGTCGATCTCCACGGTTATACGGCCGGTGGCATCTTCAAAAAGGTAGCGTTCATCGCCTTCAAACGAGACCAGACGACCTTGTAAACGTGCGATTTGGTCGTCGCGGCCGGTCTCCAGCAACTGCTTGACGGTCATTAGTGGCACATTGTTGGGGCCGGAGTAAGAGCCAGCAGCGCTGCTCGCCTGAGGTGCATTGTTTGGGCCGGTGTAGCTGGCGGGTTGTGCGATAGCAGCGCTGGCGCTCAGGGCAAGGACGGCGGCGAGGGTAGGTAAAGTGAATCGCATGATTGGGTTTCCTGTATCGGGTTATCGGGTCAATGTTCCGCCGATTGCGGAATAGTGTTAGTAGAACTCCTGAACCTGAAGGCAATCTTAAGACTCTTAACGGGGTGGAAAATCCAGTATGACACTCAGGCCCTGGCCGTCCAGCCCTTCTTCAAAGGATAGTTTGGCATCGTGCAAGGCCGCGATGCGGGCCACGATAGACAAGCCCAGGCCGTTGCCGGCTTGGCCGGTGCCCAGTACGCGAAAAAACCGTTCTCCCAGTCTGGCCCGTTGTTCGAGGGGAACACCAGGCCCCTTGTCCCGGACCGCAAGGCGTACACCGCCATCGTGTCTGCGTGTCGTTTCGATTCGTACCCGGACGCCTGCGCCGCCGTAGCGAATGGCATTGCCAATCAGGTTGCGTAAGGCGCTGCTTAACAATACCGGCGCAGCCTGCAAGCTTGTCACGGCCAAGGCTCTTTCCATGTTCACTGACACCGAGGGCAGGGATGGGCTAAGGTTGTCCAGGATTTGATTCAGGTCTACGGTTTCACGTTTCAGAGGTTCTGCCTGTGGTTCCAGTCTTGTCAGGGCGAGCAGACTTTCTACCAGGGCGGTGCAGCGATCCAGATCAGCGCGTAATTGCTGTAGATGGGCATCAGGTAGTTGCAGTTCGCGTTCAATTAATTGAACGCGCATGCGCAGCCCAGCCAAAGGGGTACGCAGTTCGTGGGCGGCATCGGCGGTAAAGCGCCGCTCACTTTCCAGTGCTGTGGATAGACGTGCCATCAAGGTGTTGAGGGCATCGAGCATGGCCTGCAGTTCACGGGGCGGATGGCCACCCTGCACGGGCGTGAGGTCATCGGGGGATTTGGCGTTGATGCGTTTGACGGTATCTTCCAAAGGACGCATCAGGCGTCGGATCAGGAACCAGCTTGACAGGCCCAGCAGCGCCAGCAGTCCCAACACGGGCCAGGCTAGATTTTCTGCCATATCCTCCAGCAGTTCCAGACGTTCTTCCATAGGTTGGGCGACCTGGGCGGTCACGCCTGCCGACCCAGGGCGCACGTAAACCCGCCAGAGTTCATCATCGACCCGGACGGTGGTGGTTTGCTTGCTGTGTGCCTGCGGTAAAAAAGCCGTTTCAGGTGTGTCGTCGCCGCGCAGCAGCACACGGCCATCTGCCGCGACCAACTGGTAGTACATGCGCAGTTTGAGCGCCTCGTCACGGTTCAGGCCTGTGCCCGTTGTATTGGATCCGGGTGAAGTCTCCTGCGGGTCCAACATCAAGACCAGACGGGCACCTTCCTCCAGTGCGTCATCAAGAACATCACCGGTAGCGTGCCAGGCGACACTGACCACAATGGAAAGGCTGACCAGCCACAGGCCAATACTGGTTCCCATTACGGTCAGCAGCAGACGACGCCGTAGGGACCAGCCTTGCGGGCGTGATGCCGAAGCATTAGGGCTGGAGCGGGTACGCGTCAGTTTACGGAGCAGATGTTTCATGCGGGGGCCAGCACATAGCCTTGATTGCGTACAGTGACAATGAAGTCACTGCCCAGTTTTTTGCGCAGATTGTAAATATGGACTTCGATCGCGTTGCTCTCCACTTCCTCGCTCCAGCCATAGAGGGCTTCTTCAAGCTGAGCGCGGCTCAAAATATGGGTGGGGTGGTGCATCAAGGCCTGCAGAACAGCAAATTCGCGTGCGGTTACAGCCACAGGCTGATCGTTCAATGTGACACGCTTGGCTGTCGGGTCAATAGCGACGGGACCGTGACGCCATTCGGAGCTGGCCTGTGCCGCGCTGCGACGCAAGGCCGCGCGTACTCGTGCGGATAGCTCTTCCAGGTCAAACGGCTTGACCAGATAGTCGTCTGCCCCCAGATCCAGGCCCTGCACTCGGTCTGCCAAGGTATCGCGGGCGGTGATCACAATGACGGGAACGTGGGCATGAGGGCTACCGGCTCCTCGCAAGCTACGCAAAACGGCATCGCCGTCCAGGCCGGGCAGGCCCCGATCCAGCAGGATGCATTGATAGGTATGGGTTGCCAAGGCCGTGGCAACTTGATCGCCGCGTTGTAACCAGTCCACAGCATAGCCGTCCATATGTAGCCAGGACTGCAAGGAACTGCCCAGCGAGGAATCGTCTTCGATTAAGAGAATACGCATATGCACAGCCTGGCAGGGAAAGATGAAGGGAATCTGATGCTAGTGTGAGGCATGGCGCAAAGCAGCCGCAAGCGCAGAAGGGCTTGTACGGCTGCTTTGTATTGTAAAAGCAGGCAGACTCTGTGTTTCCCGCCCTGATCAGGCTGCTAGATGTTGCGCTGTTGCACCCGCGCTGACAGTTCCTGTGCCGTCTCCTTGCGTTCGCTGTATCTATCGACCAGATAATCCGCACAGTCGCGTGTCAGCAAGGTGAATTTGATCAGTTCTTCCATGACATCGACCACCCTATCGTAGTAGGGGGAGGGTTTCATGCGGCTTTGGTCGTCAAACTCCAGAAAGGCTTTGGCAACGGAGGACTGGTTGGGAATGGTGATCAGGCGCATCCAGCGGCCCAGGACGCGCATCTGGTTCAAGGCGTTAAAGGACTGGGACCCGCCAGAGACTTGCATGAGCGCCAGTGTTTTGCCTTGCGTTGGGCGTACGGAGCCGATGCTTAACGGAATCCAGTCAATTTGTGCTTTCAGGACACTGCTCATGGCACCGTGTCGCTCGGGCGAAGTCCAGACCATGCCCTCGGCCCACTGTACACATTGACGCAGTTCCTGCACTTTGGGGTGCTCATCTGTTGCGCCATCGGGCAAAGGCAACTGGTGTGGGTCAAAGATCTTGGTTTCGGCACCCATTGCGTTCAGCAGTCGCGCCGCCTCTTGCGTCAACAATCGGCTATAGGAGCGTTCCCTCAAAGAGCCGTACAAAAGCAGAATTCGAGGTGCATGCGTAGCCCGCCTTGGAGGCGGCAACTCTGACAGTGTCGGGCTCGTAAAAGCGTGCTCGTCCAGATTGGCTAAGTCAGGCTGGCTCAATTCTTTGTCCTTTTTCATCAATGACGGCTTGGCCGTCCTCTTTCCGGAATGCGCCTTGCTGCGGCTGGGGCAGTATTTCAAGCACCTGTTCCGAAGGGCGGCACAAGCGTGTGCCCAGCGGTGTGACCACAATGGGACGGTTGATCAGAATGGGGTGCAGCAACATGAAATCAATCAGTTGTTCATCACTCCATTTGGGGTCGCCCAGTTGCAGCTCCTCATAAGGTGTTCCTTTTTGGCGCAGGACTTCGCGCACGCTCAGGCCGCAGTCTGTTATCAGCCTGATCAGTGTGGCGCGGTCTGGTGGTGTTTGCAGGTACTCGATGATGGTGGGCTCTTGACCACTATTGCGGATCAGGCCCAGGGTATTGCGCGAGGTGCCGCAGGCGGGGTTGTGATAGATGGTGATGTTGCTCATGGCCTTGTGCTCGATGTCAGGGGGTTAGTGGGCGATACCTAGCCGTAGGGCCAAGGCCGCCAGAGTGATCAGCAAGACGGGTGTGGTCAGGATGGCTCCTACCTTGAAGTAGTAGCCCCAGCTGATTTTTGTGCCTTTCTGGGCCAGCACGTGCAGCCAGAGCAAGGTGGCCAGACTGCCTATGGGTGTGAATTTGGGCCCCAGGTCACTGCCGATGACATTGGCGTAGATCATGGCTTCTTTGACGGCGCCCTGGGCGCTGGAAGCATCAATTGACAGGGCCGTGACCAGGACCGTGGGCATATTGTTCATGACCGAGGACAACAGGGCAGACAGGACGCCTGTGCCCATGGCGGCTCCCCACACGCCAGCCTGGGCGAACTCATCGAGCAGCAGGGCCAGATGGTTGGTCAGCCCGGCATTACGTAGGCCATACACCACCAGATACATGCCCAGCGAGAACACGACGATTTGCCAGGGCGCACCGCGCAGCACTTTCCTTGTGCTGATGACTGTGCCACGAGCGGCAACCGTCAGCACAATGATGGCTCCGGCAGCGGCAACGACACTGACGGGAATCCCCAAGGGCTCCAGTGCGAAAAAACCTGTCAGCAGTAAAGCCAGCACGATCCAGCCTGCCTTGAAGGTCGCCATGTCCGTAATGGCTTGTGCGGGTGGTTTCAACTGCTCAAGGCGATATTGGGCAGGAATGTCACGTCGGAAATACAAGATCAAGACGAGCAGGCTGGCCAGCACGGACACGATATTGACGGGCACCATGATGGCGGCGTAGTCCGTGAAGCCCAGTTTGAAATAGTCGGCCGAGACAATGTTGACCAGGTTGGAGACGACCAGTGGCAAGCTGGCCGTGTCGGCAATAAACCCTGCCGCCATGACAAAGGCCAAGGTCGCGGCGGGCGAGAAGCCCAAGGCCAGTAACATGGCCATGACAATAGGCGTCAGAATCAGGGCAGCGCCATCGTTGGCAAACAGGGCAGACACGGCAGCGCCCAGAATCACGATAAATGCAAAAAGCCTGCGTCCACTGCCTGCCCCCCAACGGGCAACGTGCAGTGCGGCCCATTCAAAGAAACCGGCTTCATCCAGCACCAGGCTGATGATAATGATTGCTATAAAAGTAGCGGTTGCATTCCAGACGATACCCCACACCACAGCCAGATCGCTCCACTGCACCACACCTGAAAGTAGGGCCGCGGCCGCGCCCAGAGAGGCGCTCCAGCCTATGCCCAAGCCTTTGGGCTGCCAGATGACCAAGATCAGGGTGGCAAGGAAAATCAGGACAGATGTGAGCATGGCAAATTTTGTCGTCAGGGGCAGGCGGTCAGGCCTTGGGTATTAGGCCAACAAGCGGTTGGTTGATTTGAATCGGTGTTAGTTGGCTTTTTTAGGGGCGTTGGCACAAGTTGGGCGCTGTAAGGCAGTTTTCACCCTGACAGCAGTTCTCAGTCAGGTAGGCCAGTAGATCGTTCATGGCGGGAAAGGTGGCGCTGTAGAGCAGGTTGCGGCCTTGGCGCTCGCTATGAATCAAGCCGGCATTACTGAGTTCTTTCAAATGAAAGGACAGGGCATTGGGAGCGATGCTTAACTGTTCGGCCAAGGTGCCGGGTGTCAGCCCGGAC
Source organism: Alcaligenes sp. (assembly GCF_050255915.1). Taxonomy (NCBI): domain Bacteria; kingdom Pseudomonadati; phylum Pseudomonadota; class Betaproteobacteria; order Burkholderiales; family Alcaligenaceae; genus Alcaligenes; species Alcaligenes sp. Next base: position 118,496 of record NZ_JBFWIQ010000013.1, on the reverse strand, counting down.
GCACCGGCTACAACCAGTGCGCGAAATACCCGCAGGCGGGCTTCGTGGGCCAAGGCGGCCAGGGAGCGGATAACGTGAGATTCTTCCATGGGCATATAATACAATAATTCAACAATTATTGAATAGTTTATTTGTGTACTGGTGGTTTTTTCAGACTATTTGTCTACGCGGATGGCAAAGGCAACGCCATGATTGTGTTTTGGAAGGGCACCGTAAGGTGTCTGGTGCTGTCTGTGAGTAGGGCTATGTCGCCATCTGCTCGCTCAACCAGTCAGCAAAGACTTCTGCACGTGGGTTTTGATCCAGAGCCTGCGGGGAGAGCAGATAGTACGCCGAGCCGTCGGGGATAAAACCCTGCGGGGCGATAAGCTGGCCGCTTTGCAATTCGTCCTCCACCATCAGATGCGACACGATCGCCATGCCTTGCCCGGACAAGGCCGCCTGAATACACAAATAAAAATGTTCCAGTTCCAGCTTGTTGGCAGCGCGTATGGGCTGGCCACTAAGTCGCGCCCAAGTGGCCCAGGCCTGGGGTCGAGAACTGCTCTGTATCAGCACCTGTTTGGCCGTGTCCTGCGTGTGGGGGTATTGCGCTTGGCAGACAGGCCCTATTCGCTCCTCGCATAACTTCAGGCCGCAGACCGAGTCCGCCCAATGAAAGTCGTCGCGGCGTATGGCCAGATCCACCCCCATTTGCGCGAAGTTCACCGGCCCTCCGGCTGTAATCAGATGCACGGTGATATTGGGGTGCAAGGCCTGGAAACCCCCCAGACGTGGAATCAGCCACTTCATGGCAATAGTGGGCTCGCAGGAGACGGCCAAAGCATGTTCGCGCTGGCTTTGTTGCAGTTGGTGAACAACATCTTCCAGGCGTTCAAACATAGGGGCGGTGACATGCAAGAGCTGGCGACCTGCAGGCGTCAGAAATACGGCCCGATTGCGCCTTTCAAACAGCTCGACTCCCAGCGATTCTTCCAGTGCACGAATTTGTCGGCTGACAGCGCCGTGCGTGACATGGAGTACTTGCGCTGCCTGCACAAAACTGCCTGCCTGAGCCGCCGTATCAAAGTAGCGAAAAGCCGTGAGGTTGGGAATTTGCATAGTCGATGAAAACTCACAGAAATGATGCAGTAATTATCGTTTTTAAATTAGCACAGGATTATCAATAATGACATCCTGTGATGGCGAGATTGGGACGAAATAAATAATTTTTTGGCTAATGAATTTTCTGGGTTTGACGAAATATTCGTTGTTGGAGCAGGAATAAAAAATAACTTGAAAGTTAGATGTAGCCATAAATTATCTGAAAATATTCTCTGTTTCTGAGAGAAATCTGTTTTTCGACAGTGAGGTCCTGTGGGCAGAGATTTTTCCATTAGTAGGAGTGTAGGACTGATACTGCATTCTGGCTGTATGAACAGTCGTTCATAACGCCGATTTCATCAAACTTAGGCTTGTTAAATATGCATGAACTGTTGGCGGTTGCCACCATTACTATCCTGGCTGTGATCAGCCCAGGCCCAGACTTTGCCATGGTCACTCGTAATGGCTATTCCTTTGGTCGCAAGACTGGTCTGATTTCAGCCTTGGGCATTGCGGCCGGCGTGCAAGTGCACGTGGTTTACACGGTGTTGGGGGTAGCGATTCTGATTACTCAATCTCCCACTCTGTTTTGGATGATGAAGGTGGTGGGGGCGGCGTACTTGATGTACCTGGGCTATCAGTCTTTCAGTAACCGCGCTGTGCCTGATACCGATGGTCAAGCAGTTTGTGTGCCCACCGCCTGGCAGGCGTTTGGTATGGGTTTTTTAACCAATGCCTTGAATCCTAAAACCATGTTGTTTGTGGTGGCGACTTTTACTCAGTTGGTACAGCCGAATGCACCATTCTGGCTGAATTTTGCCTATGGTTTCTGGATGTCCTTTGCTCATTGGGTCTGGTTCAGCGTGGTGGCTCTGGTGTTTTCAGATAAACGCTTGCGGGCCGCCATGCTGGCTCGGCAAAGATGGCTGGACAAGGGAATTGGTGCAGCCTTGCTGGGTCTGGGTGCATCACTGCTATTTGCCAATTCTGTCTCCTAGGGGCGGCTTTCTTGATGGCGTTGAGTTGGATAGCCAAGCGGTGTGAATAGCCTGATTGTTCAGGTTTTAATAAGTTGTTGTTAATTGTTTTTTGAAATTATGGTTGGGTTTTTTTGTTATTGTGGTGATCTTTTTTGTATGGCAATTAATATTGAAAATTTAAATAGATAGAAAATAATATAAATAAAGTTTAAAAAAGAATATCTGTTATTTTTTGTTATTTATGGATGAGTGTGTCGGTATTATCGACAAGTTGCAGTATCAGGCTTTGCACACGACTTGTAGATAGGGAGACACGAATGACTTGTCATCATATAAACGCAAAAACAGTAGCGGGTTACGGTCTGATTTTATTGGCTGCCTTGCAGGGCCATGCTGTGGCCCAAAGCCCGGAACCCAGGCTGGATACCAGCCAGCTTTATGCCGACGTACATTTCCATGCATCCAACTATGCCATGCAGGGGATTCCTTTAAAGGAATATGCAGAAAGGTATATGGGCGGCAATTTGCAGCAGATTGTGCGCTCGACCATCATGCCTATTCCTTTGCAGCAGCGTTGGGATGGGTTTGAGCTCTATCAGGCTCAGGGCCCTGGCAATCAGATGTACGGGCCCAATTACTATATTGGCCCTAAGGCCGACCTGTATTACTACTCCTTTGTCGATGCCATGTTTGCCCGCGAGTACGAGCGGCTGCCACCCCAGTATCAGGAAAAACTGGATGTCATGATCACGGCGTTCAATCCAATGGACGTCTATGCCTCGCAACATATCAAGCGTGCGGTGCTTAGTTTTCCAGGCGTGTTTGCCGGGGTGGGCGAATTCACCATTCACAAGGAGCTGGTGTCCAGCAAACTAGCCGGTGAAACGGTAGAGCAAGCCAAGGCACCCTCCGTGCCCTTGCCTCCGGACGCGGGTGATGGCAGCAAGGTGTCGCTCTATTCCGAATCCCTGGAGTATCTCTTCAAAACGATCGAGGAAATTGGCCTGGTCGCGATTTTGCACAACGATATGTACCGGGTAGAGGTCAATTATCAGGGTGAGCTGGAGCATACCTATCCCGACCAGGACTATGTGGAGGGTTTGAAACATGTGTGCGGACATGCACCCAAGGCCAGAGTGGTATGGGCGCATACTGGATTGGGGCGTTTTGTGAAGCCGACTCAGGATCACATTACGCGCGTAAAGAAAGTGTTGGATGCTTGCCCAAGCTGGTCTACCGATATTTCCTGGGATCTGGTGCAGGACTATATGCTTCACCCCGAACCCGGAATGCCCAGCCGCCAGGATTGGCTGAATTTCTTCAAGGAATACCAAAACCGGATTCTGTGGGGCTCGGATGTGGTGATTTTCACGCGTAACCGCTTTGAATCGACCCCTCCCACGTCTGTGACGCCGGGTGGCTTGATGTCGCCAGAGCAGTATCACGCGGATCTGTCCAAGATGCGGGACTTCCTGGGAGAACTGCCTGTGGAAGTCGGTAACAAGATTCGCTATGAAAACTATCTGGGCCTGTTCAACCGTGCCAAGTTCTCTGTAAGGGCGTGGGAGCGTGAGAATGCGGACCTGAATATCTGGGACATTCCTACTCCTGTTCATCCTTGAAAAGACCCTGCTGTTGAGGCTGGTCATCAGCAGCTTGCGTGCAGCGGGTAATTTGCAGGAAAGACGTGGGTTAGCAGTAGCAAGCGCAGCAGTCTGAGTCTTCCATTTGCACAAAAATGAATTATGTTCAGGCTGCTGCTAAAGCGGTGTTCTTCACAAAAGCCTTGCTATTTTAGTGCTAAGTGCCTTGAAACTGAGCGACCATAGCCATAGCCAGAACCCAAGTCTATGTCTCTGATCCTGGCAAAAGCCAAGGTAAAGGTACAAGCAAAAAAACTGCCCCCCGAAAGTTGGATAACTATCCACACCTTCGGAGGGCAGTTTGCTATCGCACTTCAAGGCCGCCTAGATTGGCTCCTTGATTGTGCTGTCTGACGCTGGGTTTGATGCCTGCCTAGGCGTCGCTTAAACCACCTTGTTTTGCGTAGCCAGTTTGTCCAGATCTTCTTGAATCAGCTTGCGAATAGCGGTTTTCAAGAGTTTGCCGGTTGCCGTGTGGGGCAGTTCATCTACCACGATCAGCTCGTCAGGAATGCTCCATTTGGAGACTTGTTCTGTAAACAGATCAATCATGTCCTGCTTGGTGAAGGTGGCATCGTCTTGCAATTGCACCACCAGAACCGGGCGCTCGCCCCAGCGCTCATCAGGCTTGGCCACCACGGCGGCTTCCTTGATTGCCGGGTGAGCCTGAGCAATGTTTTCCAGCTCGATCGAGCTGATCCATTCACCACCGGATTTCACCACGTCTTTCGTGCGGTCCACGATCTGGATAAATCCGTCTTTATCGATGGTGACCACATCGCCTGTATTGAACCAGCCATCTTTTGTGTGGGCGGAACTGTCCTGATTGTTGAAGTAAGCGCTGGCAATCCAGGGGCCGCGCACCATCATGGCACCAAACATTTTGCCGTCGCGCGCAATGGGCTGGCCATCGTCGCCATCTACCCGGAACTCGACGCCAAAGAGCGGACGCCCTTGTTTGGCCAGCAGTTTGAGTTTTTCGTTCTCAGGCAAGGATTCGTGCTGGGGCAGCAAGGCGGCGGCCAGACCGACGGGGCTGGTTTCAGTCATGCCCCAGGCGTGGCGCACTTTTACGCCCAGCTTCTGGAAGCGGGTAATCATGACGGGTGGTGCAGATGAACCGCCAATGACCAGACGTTGCAGGCTGCTGAAGGTTTTGCCATTGGCCTGCATCCAGTCCAGCAGGCCTAGCCAGACGGTAGGTACACCGGCCGTCATGGTGACGCCTTCATTTTCAAACAAGGTGTGCAGGCTGGCGCCGTCCAGTTTTGGACCGGGCAAGACCAGTTTGGCGCCAACCATCAAGGCAGCGTAAGGCAGGCCCCAGGCGTTGACGTGGAACATGGGCACAATCGGGGTAATGGTATCGGAGGCCGACAGGCACAGGGCATCGGGCATGCTCAAGGCAAAGGCATGCAAGATGGTGGAGCGATGGCTGTAGAGCACGCCTTTGGGGTTGCCCGTGGTGCCGGAGGTGTAGCACAGGCCCGATGCCGTGTTCTCGTCAAACACCGGCCAGTCGAATTCGTCTGGTTCGTTGGCAATCAGAGTTTCGTAGCAGGTCAGATTGGGTAGCAATTCTGACTTGGGCATGTGCTCTTCGTCCGTCATGATGACCACGGCTTTGAGCTTGGATAAGGGCTCGGCCAGAGCCTCCAAAATCGGCAGGAAGCTCAGGTCAGCAAACAGGACGCTGTCGCCAGCGTGTTCAATGATGTAGCCGATTTGATCCTGAAACAGACGCGGGTTGATGGTATGACATACCAGCCCGGAGCCTGAGACGCCGTAATACAGCTCCAGGTGACGATAGCCGTTCCAGGCCAGGGTGCCTACGCGGTCTCCTTGCTGCAAGCCCATTTTCTGAAGCGCATTGGCCAGTTTTTGGCTGCGCTTGGACAGGTCTGCATAGGTGTAGCGGTGGATATGGCCTTCTACCGTTTGTGAGACAACTTCGCGGTCTGCGTGGTAGTTGGCCGCATGACGCAGTATGGATGACACTAACAGCGGGGTATTCATCATCATGCCAAGCATGGTTTTCGTCCTCCCTGGGGGTCAATCAAACAAAACTGACGGGCCTTCAGACGGTGAGTCTACGCGCAGAAAATGGACGAAACACATCGCTGACTGTCATGGCCTTCTTATGCACAGTAGCCGAAAGCTCACAAATACGTCTATGTCGGCGTTTGTATTTGCTTGCGTAATCCCAAAGCCTCAGTGAAAAATTGTGTGATCATTCGGCTCTCCCGGCGTTCGGTCAGGCAATACAAATACGTGTCGGTGCGCACGGGATCGCCTTGAATACGAACCGCTTTGAAACGATGGTCCGGGATGAACTCTGCCTCGGACACCGTACCTACGCCCAGCCCTCGGGCAACGGCTTCACGCAGGGCTTCCCGGCTGCCAATTTCCATGACCGCGCGGGGCCGTATATTTTCCTTTTCCAGTGCCGCTTCCAGGGAGGCACGGGTGGTGGAGCCCGACTCCCGCTGCAGCAAAGGAGCATCCTGCAAGGCAGATAAAGGCACACTGCCGTATCGGGCCAAAGGGTGCGACAAGGGGGCGAACAGAATGACAGCATGGCTGGCGTAGTGTTCGGTGTGAAAGGCCGGGTCCTCGCTGGCTCCGGCCAGCACGGCAATGTCGGTGGCGTAGTCGGCCAGATCGGCCAGCACCTGTGCCGAGTTTCCCATATGAATAGAGATGTCCACGCCGGGAAACAGTCGGTGATAGGCCTCCACCATTTCAATGACATGAAAAGGGCCGACTGCGCCAATACGCAGTCGGCCTACATGTAGTTTCCCACTGTCATGCAGCAGGTTGAAGGCATCGACCTCCAGCGCGCCCAGTTGTTGCGCGACCGGCAGCAGCGCCATCCCCACCTGGGTCAGTTGGACACCTCTGCCCCGGCGATGAAACAACTCCACATCATGTTGCTGCTCCAGCCCCTGTACTTGCTTGGTCACGGTGGGTTGGGCCAATCCCAGGGCGCGGGCCCCGGCGCTGAAACTGCCATGTCGGGCAACAGCTAGAAAGGCACGTAGGCGTGCGGCAGACATATAGACTCCATCTATAGATAACTGATGTTTTGAATCTTAAATCCATAATATGAAGGCAATGTGATCTTTCTACTATGTCGGTATTCCTCCCAGCAACCTTCAGGACGACTGCCATGAACAAGAACGTATTTCAGACAGCCCGCCGCTCTTTTATCGCGGCAAGTGCCGCCACCATTGTCTTTTCGGTGTTTGGAACTGCCGCCCAGGCCGCCCAGGACACCTTGACGATTGGTCTTATTCCTGCCGAAGACTCGCAGGCCATGATCGAATCGAGCAAGCAGGTGATTGAACAACTGGAGCGCGAGTCTGGCATGAAGGTCGAGCCTTTTGTGGCTACGGACTACAACGGCATTATCGAAGCCCTGCGTGCCAAGAAGCTGGACGTGGCTTATCTGGGTCCGTTTTCCTACGTGCTGGCCAACTCGGTGGCGGATGTAGAAGCCTTCGCAGTCGCTGTTACCAAGAAAACAGGTAAAAGCGCCTACAAGAGCTTGATTGTGGTGCGTGCCGATAGCGGGATTGACACGGTGGATCAGTTGAAAGATCGCACCTTCGCCTTTGTAGACCCTAGCTCGACGTCCGGCCATCTGTTCCCTAAAGCCGGTCTGGAAAACGATGGTTACAAGCCTGAAGAGCTGTTCTCCCGTGTGGTGTTCTCCGGTTCGCACGATGCCAGCTTGCTGGCGGTAGCCAACAAGAAAGTGGATGCTGCTGCTGTGGCCGACCGCATTTACGCCAGCGCGATTTCCAAAGGCCAATTGGCTCAGAATGATTTGAAAGTGGTGTGGTCTTCCAACGATATTCCCGAGTCGCCCATGGTCTGGCGCAAGGATCTGGACCCCAGTGTGAAAGAGAAAGTGGCCAAGGCTTTGGCCAACATCAAAGATGTACCTTGGGGCGATCAGGGCATGTTGAATGGTTTTCAGGCGACTGACGATGCTGCTTACAACGTAGTGCGTGATACCGCCAAGGTGCTGAACCTGGATCTGCGGAGCATGAAATGATCCGTTTGCGTGGCCTGAACAAAAGCTATGGCTCCAATGATGTCCTGTGCGGTGTGGACATGGATGCACAAGCCGGTGAGTTTCTGGTTGTGCTGGGTCAGTCCGGAGCGGGCAAGTCCACCTTGCTGCGCTGCATGAACCGGCTGGCGCAGGCCGATACAGGAGAGATGTCGGTGGCTGGTATTGATGCCATGTCGGCTCAGGATACTCGGGCCTTGCGTCGCCAGGTTGCCATGATTTTCCAGCATCACGATGTGGTGCCTCGTTTGTCAGTGCTGCGCAATGTATTGACCGGGCGTTTGGGGGCGGTTCCCGTGTGGAGCTCGATCCTGCAACTGTTCAGCCGTGCTGATATTGCCTTGGCCAAAGAGTGTCTGGAACGGGTGGGACTGGCGCATAAAGCCCAGGCCCGCACGGATTCCTTGTCGGGTGGCCAGCGTCAGCGTGTGGGCATTGCCCGTGCCCTGGCGCAGCGTCCCCGCATCATTCTGGCTGATGAACCGGTTGCCAGCCTGGACCCTAAAACAGCCCGTCTGGTGATGCGTTATTTGCACGACGCCAGTCGGGAACTGGGTATTACCGTGGTGTGCAACCTGCATCAGGTCGATTACGCCCGTGAGTTTGCCGACCGTATTGTGGGCCTGGCCCATGGTCAGGTGGTTTATAACGGCGCTCCTGATCTGATGACGGAAGATGATCTGACCCGTATCTATCCTGGCCCGGAGCCAGGGCAGGGCGGTGCGCACTCCCAAGAGGTCAATGAGGCCGCGGCCTCCTTCCTGAACGAACCACTGACCATTGCGACCAAGGGAGCCTGATCATGGAACATAAATATTCCTGGGTCATGTCCACGCCTACGAGTGTTAAAAGCTGGGTCACTACGGCTGTGTTGGTCGCGGCGATTGTCGTGGGGCTGCAATGGAGTGCGCAAGGCGCACAGTTAAGCGCCGCCGAGTTTGCGGCTGGCCTGCCGCAGATTGCTGACTTTTTAAGCCGCACCTTCCCGCCCGACTGGAGCATTTTGGGCAGTCTGGTCCCGCCTGCTATCGAGACGATTCAGATCGCGATTTGGGGCACGGTACTAGGTGTGCTGGGAGCCGTTCCGGTGTCGTTTCTGGCGGCCCGTAACTTGAATGTCAACCGTTATCTGTACAGTTTTACCCGTCAAAGCCTGAACGTGATACGCAGTATCAACGAACTTATCCTGGCTTTGGTGTTTGTGGCTGCGGTGGGGCTTGGGCCTTTCCCGGGTGTGCTGGCTCTGGCTGTGCACGGTGTGGGGATGCTGGGCAAGTTTTTTGCGGAAAGCATAGAAGAGATTGACCAAGGTCCGCTGGATGCCTTGCGCGCTACTGGTGCCCGTCCCTTGCAAGTGATTGTGTTCGGGGTGTTGCCTCAGGTGATTACGGCCTGGATTGCGGTGATTCTGTATCGTTTTGAGGTCAATCTGCGTTCGGCCACCGTGCTGGGCATGGTGGGGGCCGGTGGTTTGGGCTTTGAGCTGGTCAGCAGCCTGAAACTGTTCAAGTATCAGGAAACCGCAACCTGCATCGTGGTCATTACGGTGATGGTAGTAGTGGCTGACCTGATTTCCAATCGCCTGCGCGAGGCTATTCGCAACAACGGCCGCGATTGATCGCCGTTTTTATTCGAGATTCTTATGTGGCATTTTTTCAATCCCGTTCAGATTGATGCTGGCAATGGTGCGTTCGAGCGTTTGCCTGAACGCTTGGGCGGCCGCCGGGCCATTCTGATTGCCTTTCCGCAGGCTCGGGAGCTGGGGCAGTGCGAGCGCCTGCAAGCCTTGTTGGGTGAGCAACTGGTTGCGATTGAAACCGATATTCAACCGAATCCGGATGTGTCCTGGTTGGCGCCGTTGTACGAGCGTCTGTGGCGTGACTACCCTGAGGCTGAGTGCATTATCGCCTTGGGAGGCGGCAGTGTGATTGATTGCGCCAAAGCCATGTTGACCAGCACCCCTTCGGGAACGTTTGCCGAACTGCTCGACTGCTTGTCGGGCAACACCAGCCTGAGCCAGCCTCCAGGGCGGGTGCGCAGCCTGATTGCCGTGCCCACCACGGCAGGAACCGGGAGCGAAGTGACCCCCTGGGCAACCATTTGGGATAAGGGGCAGGGGCGCAAGTACTCCCTGCACCTGCCCTGGACCTGGCCTCAGGCCGCGATTATTGATCCGGCCTTGATGTGCAGCCTGCCCGCTGGCGCTACTTTGGCCAGTGGTCTGGATGCCTTGTCGCATGCGCTGGAGTCCTTATGGAACGTGAATCGCAATCCCGTGTCGGCCAGCCTGGCGGTATCGGCAGCACGACAAGTGATCAGCAGTTTGCCTTTGTTGATGCAGGATCTGTCCAACCTGGAGCTGCGTGCTCAATTGGCTGTGGCAGCAGCGATGGCGGGCCTGGCTTTTTCCAATACCAAGACAGCTCTGGCGCACTCCCTGTCCTATGACCTGACTCTGGAGCAAGGCTTGCCACACGGCATTGCATGCTCCTTTAGCTTGCCGCACGTCATGCAGATGGCCTTGGGCCAGGATGAACAGCTGGATCAGTTTTTATTGTCGATTTTTGACGCTCGCAACGGACCACAAGCCGTCTCGGCCTTGAGTGGTTTTTTGCAAAGTCTGGGGGTCAGCATTGATCCGGCCAGCTACGGGGTATCGCCCGAACAGTGGCAACAGCGCATTGCCCAGGCACTGCAAGGACCACGCGGACGTAATTTTATTGGTGCACATGCTCTGGATGCGGTGCAGGTATAAATCGGTTTTTAAGCCGGCTTGTTTTTAGGACTGAAGGTTGCAAACAATGACTCAGAATTTCAATGCGCTCAATACGCTGATGTCGGACAAGGTCGAAGCTGTCATTTTTGACTGGGCAGGCACGCTGGTCGATTTCAGCTCCTTGGCACCGACGCAGATTTTTGTAGATGCCTTTGCCACATTTGGCATTCAAATCAGCCTGGAGCAGGCCCGTGGTCCGATGGGTTTGTCCAAGCGTGATCACATCCGTACCTTGCTGGCCACCGAGTCGATTCAGAATCAGTGGCTGGCTCAGTTCGATCGTGCGTCTACCGATGCCGACATTGACGCCATTTATGAGCGTTTTATGCCTATGCAGATCGAGAAGGTAGCGGAATACTCGGCCCCGATTGAGGGTGCGGCTGCTGTGCTGGAAGAGTTACGTGCCAAGGGTATCAAAATTGGTTCTTGCTCCGGCTATCCGCGTCAGGTGCTGGATGTCTTGTTGCCCGCCGCTGCCAGCCAGGGCATTGCGCCGGACTGCATTATTGCCGGTGATGAGTTGCCTGCTGGTGGCCGACCTGGCCCCTTCATGGCACTGGCCAATGTGCTGGCTTTGGGTGTGGGCGATGTGCGTCGCTGCATCAAAGTGGACGATACCGTACCGGGTATTGAAGAAGGCCGCCGCGCCGGTATGTGGACGGTAGGGTTGAGCCTGTCGGGCAATGAAGTGGGGCTGTCCCTGGAGGAACTGGCTCAAACGGATCCGGCAGAGGTACAAGCGCGGGTGGAGCGTGCCAGTGAACGTTTGCGTCAGTCGGGTGCTCATTACGTAATTGAAACCGTGGCCGATTTCCCGGCTGTGGTGCAGGCGATCCAGGCACGTCTGGCACAAGGCGAGACACCCTGATTCTGTGGGGGCATTGAATCAGGACTGGTAAGAAGGGCGGGGCGACAAGCCCCGCCCTTTTTGTTGTCTGCTTGTTGTTCAGGCAACGGTACTGGCGACGGGCAGGGCGCTTTGATGATGAGCGATTGCATCAAAAAAGGCAGCGACCAAACGAGATTCCCGACGCTCGTGCAAACAGCAGACGTGGATCTGCGTCCAGACCGGCTCGTTTTGAATACGCACCACACGCAAGCGCGGGTCTGGCACGTATTCGGATTCGGAGACCGTGCCCACTCCCAGGCCGCGAATAACCGATTCGCGCAGGGCTTCGCGGCTGCCTATTTCCATGGCCACATCTACCTTGATCTTGCGTTCGTGTAAGGCGTCTTCCAGTGCCTTGCGCGTTGTTGAGCCTTCTTCGCGCATCAGCAAGGGCTCACCGGCCAGCTCCTCCAGTGCAATGTTATTGCGTCGGGCGAAAGGGTGGTCTTGGCGCACAAAGGCGATGACCGGGTAGCGAGCGTAAGGTTGCATGTAATAGCGGCGCTGTGGCTGGCAACTGGCAACCACGCCAACATCGCAGATGTATTGATCCAGATCGTCCAGTACCAATTCCGAGTTGCCCAGTTTGACGGACTGCTTGATGCGTGGATATACCGCATGAAAGGATGCGATCAGCTCGGTGACGTGATAGGGGCTGACGGCACCCAGCTTCAAGGTGCCGTAATGCAGTTTGCCACTGCCATCGAGCATCTGGCGCATGTCGGATTCCAACGAGATCATGCGTCTGGCCATGGGCAGCATTTCCAGCCCCAGGGTAGAGAGCTCGACGCGTCGGCCGCGGCGGTGAAACAGCTCGGCCCCATAGTCGCGTTCAATGATTTGAATTTGTGAACTAAGCGTGGTGTGGCTCATGTTCAAGGCCCGCGCGGCGGCTGAAAAGCCGCCGTGCTGGGCCACCATGACGAAGGCCCGTAATTGGTTGAGCGTCATCGTACTTCTCTAACAGTGCTTTCCGGAACGGACCTTGACATTGTGCCTGGGCAGTATGACTAGCGTGCGACACCCATGGCCGGATCGCTGATGCCATCCCGGCCAGTTTCCAGGCGACCGGCAAAGCGGCGCTCGAAGGACTCACCCATGGTGGCGGTGAAGTCGTACCAGTTGCCCGAGACTTCCAGCGACCAGCGCGCATCCATTTGCATGCCCGGATCAACGGTGTAGACCCAGGGGCCATCCTCGCGATAGGCGTTGGCGCTCACCGTGACGGTCGCGGCCTGATCCCCTATATTCATGATGGTCAAGGACACGGCATTGGCCTGGGGCTCGTAGCACACACGCACTTCTGGTTTGGGGCCTTGGCGCAGCGCGTGGATGTTGCCCTTGAAGTGGCGATGGTAGCCGTTTGGCCCCAACACCCACAGGCTGTAGTTGCCCTTGTGATCTGCATGGATGGTCCAGGCGTCCGAGATGATCTTGTTGGCCTCCACCGTAAAGCGTCGTGGATAGTCCGAGAGTTGCAGCTCGTCGTACACATGGAACACGGTGCCTTGCGTGCCGGTATTGCTGAACGTTAACCAGACCTGCTCTTTGTCCAGGTCCACATTGGCGCTGGTGTGCAATTGGTAGGGCAGGGCGCGTGAAGGGCGCAGCATTAAGTCCTGGCTGGGCATGGGCTCTGTGCCCACAGGGGGCATGGGCACCTTGCCTGCACCGGCTTGCTGGCTCAAGGTTGCGTCTGCCTGTTCGCGCGTCGGTGCTGGACTCAAGGCGGGTTTGGAGGCATTGGGCGATTTGAAATCAAAGCAGGAACGCATATCGCCGAATACGGCGCGGCGCCAGGGGCTGATATTGGGTTCTTGCACACCAAAGCGTTGCTCCAGAAAGCGCAGTACCGAGGTGTGGTCAAACTGTTGGGAATTGACCCAGCCACCCACGCTCCACGGGGAAATAATCAGGGTGGGCAGACGTGGGCCGGCCCCGAAAGGGCGGCCATCGGGTGCTACCTTGCGCGAGTCCCCGTCAGGGGCAGGCATGGTGTAGTACTCATTGGAGACATCTACCGTGGACTTGCCTTCCAATGAGCCATCTCGATTGCGCCACGGAGGGGCAGGAGGGGGCATGTGGTCAAAGAAGCAGTCGTTCTCGTCGTAGTTCACGATCAGGACGGTCTTGCTCCAGATCTCGGGCTTTTCGGTCAGAATGTTCAGCAGTCGCTCCAGATACCAGGCGCCCTGGCCGGGCACACCCATGCTGGGGTGTTCACTGTAGGGGCCGGGGGCCACAATCCAACTGACCTGTGGCAATTGGCCCATGTTGATGTCATCGGCAATGGCTTGCAAAAACCCGCCGTCAGGCATGGTGTTGCCAAAACCCTTGTACAAGGGGGAGAGAGCTTCCATTTGAGGGGAGTATTCGGCATCAGGAGAGCCTAGTGTGGCCAGGTCTTCATTCACCTTGCGGTAGGACGCAAAGGCCACGAGCTGGTTGTTATTGCTGTTGTTGCCGGGGCGGTTGTACACCTTCCAGCGCACACCGGCCTCTTGCAGACGCTCTGGGTATGTCGTCCAATCCAGACCATCGTCGGACGGGCCCAGGCGACCCCAGTTGGAGTTGGTCACGCAGGCGCGATCAATCAGATTGGCCCCGTTACTGCCACTCCACAAGAACATGCGGTTGGTGAAGGTGCCGGTATTGATAGAGGTGTGGTAGGCGTCGCAAATAGTAAAGGCATTAGCCAGTGACCAATGAAAGGGCAAGTCGGACTCTTTCAGGTAGCCCATAGCGACGTTGGTGTACTTGGCTTTGGGCCAGTTTGCCATGCGACCGCCATCCCAGGCCTCCTGCTGGTCGTTCCAGTCGTGTGCGCCGCCAACACGCAAGGCATTGCCTTTGGTCGCATCCAGGTAATAGGGCTGCACCATGCCGTTGGTGCCTTGCTGACGCCAGACCGATTCGCCCGATGCCATCGGGATGGTGATGCGGTCGCTGAAACCGCGCACGCCTGGCATGGTGCCGTAGTAGTGATCAAAAGAGCGGTTTTCCTGCATCAGGATAATGACGTGCTCGACGTCATTAATGGTTCCCGTGGCGTTATTGGCGGGGATAGCCAGCGCCTTTTGAATAGCAGGCGGAAAGGGGCCCAAAGCGGCCGCACTGGCAGCCAGTCGCAGAAAATTACGGCGATTGATGTGAGTCATGGGGAAAGCCTTGTCGATAAGTGGTTGGAGTGGAGCCAGGCAAGGACATCTGTCGTGCCGGGCTGCCATGCGCTTAAGGTGCGCAGTCCAATTGCGAGTTCGGGGTGGGCGGCGTGCCAAGGTCCGTGCCTTGCTCCCCTTGAGAGCCCGTGGCCGGGGGCGTCACAATAGGCACTTGCTCGCTGCTCGAGCCTCCTGTGCCGGGCGGGGGTTCGGCAGCGCTGGAGCCTCCGTCACTGCAGGCGCTCAATAGCAAAGCAGTCATGCCGATGGCCAGGGCACTGCGTACAGCGCGTAAATCAAGAACGTTCATGGTGGCCTCGCTTAGTGTGTGCTCAGGCTGGACAGGGGTTTCTTGGACCAGTAGATCGAGCTCAGCTCCTGATCGCTCAGAACACGGTTCCACATGGCCAGGTCACCAAACATTTGCTGGGTGGGCGGAGCAACAGAGCATTTGCCTACGGTATAGGGAGGCGTGACCGAGCCATTGCATTTGTTCATCAGGAACGTGCCGGTGCCATCATCGCCAATGCCCCATTGCGGGAAGGGCGAGAGCTTGGAGACATCCACTGCACCCGTGGATTTGTTGGTAGCCACGCGCGTAACCTGCTCGGTAGAGGGATCAAACACGCGCATGTTCATGGTCTTGGCAACACCGTCCACCGAAAAAGCAAGGTGTACCCACTTACCTACTGGAATCTGGGTGTAGGGATTGGTTGGGCCGTCGGCACGTACTCCACCCGAGCCAATATTGAAGGCAATGCCGCACTGGTTTTGGATGCCACTGTTGAACAAGCCAATGGCGACACCGGCATTGGCACCACTGACGTAGTTCTTGTTGGACAAGACGGTGACATTGTTGCGATCAATGCACTTGGGCACCTGATACCAAAAGCCAATGGTGAATTGCGGGTTGCTGCCCGTGGAGATGTCAAAGCCTTGAGCTGGCGTCATGCGATAGCCTTCCAGACCTTCTTCGGTGACATAGTTGGTGTCAACCAGCAAGCCATGCGTGCCTGTAAAGGGACCGGGCACGACCAGGCCCGCCGCATTGGGCAGGTCGTTGGAGGCCGGTGTCATGGTGCTGTTTTTCTGCGCGTCTACAGGGGGCAGGTTGGCGCTAAAGGGATAGTAGGAGACCAGGCCATTGAGCAGGGAGGCTTCCAGAGGGACGGGAGGCAAATACGAGATGGGCGGGCTGAACAGACTGCGCCAGGCGGCATCGGTGCCTGAACCGGCCTGCACGGTGTAGTCAAACTGGTAGGTGCCCCGGTCAGACAGACCAGCGGTGGCCTGGTTGTCGGTATAGCTTTGTGT
This sequence comes from Alcaligenes sp., assembly GCF_050255915.1. Classification (NCBI taxonomy): domain Bacteria; kingdom Pseudomonadati; phylum Pseudomonadota; class Betaproteobacteria; order Burkholderiales; family Alcaligenaceae; genus Alcaligenes; species Alcaligenes sp. Next base: position 102,572 of record NZ_JBFWIQ010000013.1, on the reverse strand, counting down.
GCCAGCCGGTAGGCGTGACGCGATTACCTGGCCGTCCCGCAAAATATCGATAGAGGCATCGGCGGGGGCTTTCCAGTCCAGTTTGATTGCAACGGCAGAGGAGTGGTTGTCCAGCACCGTGGCTTGCAGACTCGTGACGGCTTGAGGGCCTAGCAGGCTGCTGCCATCGAGCTTGTAGTCGGCAGCCGGAGGCAGCTTGTCCAGATACCGCATGATGGTAGGGGCCACATCCACCAGGCTGTTGTACTGATACAGCTCGGGCAGCGTAGCAGGTACGCTGGCGCCAATGCCATGTTCTCCTGTGTTGACGGCCTGATTGATGGCCAGGAAGGTGGTGGATTGGGGCAGCAAAGGCAAGCCATTATCCTGGCCGTGTTCGCTCAGGCCATGGCTGCCGGTCACGATCACCAGCCACTCGCGGTCTTTTTGCTTGGCAGCAGCGTTCAGCAAGGTGCCGATTTCCTTGTCCAGCTTGCTTAAGGTAGCGTTGTAGCCCGGTGATTCAATGCCGAAGTCCAGCGCAGCATCTTTGGCAGCGCGATACTGAACCAGAACCTTGCGGTAGTCCCCTTTGATCATCGTCAGGGCCTGGCTGGAGACGCAGGACAGGGTAACGGTTTGTGGAGAACAGTCGGCCAGCTCATGCAGACGCTCGGCATCGTGGTCGGCCTTGAGCAAGTGTGCCAAGCCTTTGGATGCCACGGCTGCAGCATTCTGTCCGTTTTGCTCGGAGTGGAACAGGCTGTTTTGGCGCAGCACCTGATCCGGCGCGGTAGACACGACGCCATGACGGTTGGCCCAGGTTCCGGTCAGTAGGCTGGCCCAGCTGGGCATATCCAGATTGGCTTGTTGGCTGGGGGTGCCGGCGACGCCACCGCTGTAGGCCAGTTGTACGTGCAGCTTGGCCAGATTGGGCAGGCTGCCATCGGCAATGCCTTGCTGCACGGCCTGGTAGGTTGCCCCATCCAAATTGATGATCAGGGCGTGGCGGGTGCTAGGGGTATCCGGCTTGTCCGGGTTGACGGGTGTTTCGGGCTCCGCTTCCTGGCCGTTGCCTGTGCCGGACCCGCTGCAAGCGGCCAAGGTAGCCGATAGGGTGGCCACCGCGAGGGCTTTGAGCAGACCGGGTTTACCAAAGACAGGCCGGGACAGGCCTTGGAATGGCAACGCATGGCTGCTCGGATGGGAATTTTCAGAGGGATAAGGAAAGCCGGGCCGCTGGGAGGCGGAGCGGGCCGTGTGCGCATGTCTCATGATTCGATAGCCTTGTCACTGATGTTGGGGAAAGGGTCGATCGAATTAGAGCAAGGCAGGATGACGGCCTTGGGTCGATATCCTAGACGTTCATCGTCGTTCCTGTGTGCTTTTTCGGCAGATGGGGCGACTGCTCCCAGCGTTCCAGGCGTTCCTGCATGAACTGATGCAGCTGGCGCAGCAAGGGGGTAATTTGCTGCCGTCCGGCTGCCAGCAAATACAGGGGAGTGCTCTCGCCCAGCCAGTCCTCGCAGATAGCGCGCAAGCGGCCATTGGCAAGGTCCGGGGCCACGTCGAAGTAGGATTTGTAGGCGATACCTTTGCCCAGCAAGGCCCAGCGCCGGACGACATCTCCGTCGTTGGAAACATTGACTGCCCGGACTCGGACAAAGGTAGCCGCTTGACCAGTACGCTCAAATTTCCAGCGATCATGAACATCGTCTCCCAGCATGAAGCACAGACAGTCGTGCTCCTGCAGTTCCAGAGGGGAGGTGGGGGTGCTGTGCTGCTTCAAGTAGGAGGGGGCGGCGCACAGTACCCGGCGGTGTGTCGGCGCTAAAGGCATCGCCACCAGATTGGAGTCTGCTGGATGGCCATAGCGAAAGGCGGCGTCAATGGGTTCGCTGTACACGTTGGCCAGCCGGTCGGACAGATGCAGGCGTATGTCTATGCCCGGATTGGCATCCTGAAATTCGTTTAACCAAGGCAACAGCACGTTGCGTCCCAGGTCAGACGGTGCGGCCAGCTTCAGTTGGCCACGGGAGCCGGGGCCACCGCTGGCCAGTTGCAGGCTGGCCTGTTGCAGGGCGGACAGGGCGGGACGGCATTGAGCCAGGAACACTTCGCCTTCAGAGGTCAGTCGCAAATGGCGGGTGGAGCGCAGGAAAAGCTGTACGCCCACTTCCGCCTCCAGACGTTTGAGTGCCGCGCTGGCCGCTGCCGGTGTAATGCCCAACCCTCGCGCTGTGGCCGATAGGCTGGCAGTGTCTGCGGTGCGAACAAAAATTTCCAGATCCTGCAGTGCTTTCATGGCGTGTCTCGCTGGGCTGAGTTCAAGGTGTTTATGCTGAAAAGTGAACTAATGGGATTAATTATGATGCGATTTTCAAAATATTTTTGAAAATCGTTTCAAGCAAAGGCCTGTTTTTCTAAAGAGTATGAAAAGGCACACTGTGATCCACACTTCCACTTTCTTGATGAGGGTTGCAAATCATGGCTTTAGAGACATCTGTTTTGTTTTCGGCGTTAAACGTGGGCAGCTTGCAGCTACCCAACCGTATCGTGATGGCTCCCATGACGCGTAGCCGTACCGATCAGCCGGGGGATATTCCGAATGCGTTGATGGCCCAGTATTACGCTCAGCGTGCCAGTGCAGGTTTATTGATCAGCGAAGCCACGCAGATTTCTCGGCAAGGGCAAGGCTATAGCTTCACTCCCGGTATTTACACTCAGCAGCAGGTGCAGGGCTGGCGTCTGGTAACGGATGCCGTGCACCAGGCCGGTGGTCGGATTGTCTTGCAACTGTGGCATGTAGGCCGGATGTCTCATGCCAGCTTTCATGCCGATGGGCAGACTGTGGCTCCTTCGGCCTTATCGCCTCAGGCCCAGGTTTGGGTCGTGGGGGAGGATGGGGTGGGGCGGATGCTGGATTGCCCCGTGCCGCGTGCTCTGACCGAGCAAGAGATTGCCGCCGTGATTGAGGACTATCGCCAGGCGGCTGCCAAGGCGATACAAGCCGGTTTTGATGGCGTGGAAATCCATGGGGCCAATGGCTACCTGATTGATCAGTTCCTGCGTACCACCTCTAACCATCGTGAAGATGCGTATGGCGGCAGTGTGGAAAACCGTATTCGTTTTGCCAGAGAGGTGGTCGAAGCAGTAGCGGGAGAGATAGGGGCAGAGCGCACGGGTATCCGTCTGGCTCCCTTTATTACGCAGCGAGCCATGAACTGCCCCGAAATCATTCCAACCATCTTGCAGTTGGCGAAGGTACTGGACGGCAAGGGCCTGGCCTACATTCACTTGTCAGAGGCTGATTGGGATGATGCCCCTGAGACTCCTGATGATTTTCGCCATGCTTTGCGTGCCCATTTTTCGGGTCGAATTATCGTTGCGGGCAAATATGACGCAGACCGAGCCGAGCAGATTGTAAAGAGTGGCCTGGCTGATCTGGTGGCATTTGGCCGCCCCTTTATTGCCAATCCAGATTTGCCAGCACGCTTGCGTCATCAGCTTCCCTTAGCCAGCTTCGACCCCCACACCTTGTTTGGAGGTGGCGCACACGGCTACACCGATTATCCGAGCATGGCCTAAGACAGACGACTGATATTAAAAAGGAAAAAAGATGAAAGCGATTGCCTACAAAGTCCCTCAAGCGATTGAGCAGCCCGAGTCCCTGTTGGATGTTGAGTTGCCCGACCCGGTGGCCACAGGCCGTGATCTGTTGGTGCACGTACAGGCGGTGTCGGTTAATCCGGTCGATACCAAGGTTCGCCAGTCGGCCTTTCCTGCTGATGGAGAGGAATACAAAGTATTGGGTTGGGATGCCTGCGGGATTGTGCAGGCGATAGGGCCAGAAGTTAGTTTGTTTCAGCCTGGTGATCGCGTCTGGTATGCCGGCTCCATTGCTCGCCCCGGCACAAACAGCCAATTGCATTTGGTGGACGAGCGCATCGTGGCCCATGCCCCGAAAACGCTGGATTTTGCGGCGGCGGCTGCCTTGCCCCTGACCACCATTACGGCCTGGGAGATGCTGTTTGACCGCTTGGGCGTAGCCCCAGGAAAGGCTCCTGCTGGCAAGACTTTACTGATTGTGGGGGCGTCTGGTGGTGTGGGTTCTATTTTGACGCAGTTGGCTTCCCGCTTGACCTCTTTGACCGTCATTGGCACTGCTTCCCGCCCTGAAACCCAAGCTTGGGTGAAGGAGCTGGGCGCGCATCATGTCATTGACCACAGCCAGCCTTTGGCAGCGCAACTGGAGCGCATCGGGCATCCGGAAGTGGATTATGTCGTCAGCCTGACGCATACCGATCAGCATTTTGACCAGCTCGTGCAGGTCATTGCCCCGCAGGGGAAATTCGGTTTGATTGATGACCCGGCCAGTCTTGATGTGGGCAAGCTCAAACGCAAATCTGTGTCTTTGCATTGGGAATTCATGTTTACCCGTTCCTTGTTTGGCACGGACGATATGCAGGCCCAGCACCGTTTGTTAAGCGAAGTCGCAGCCCTTATTGATGCGGGCTTGATACGTACTACCATGACGGAGCGTTTTGGCAGTATCAATGCCAGCAATATGAAGAAAGCCCATGCCTTGATCGAGTCGGGCAAGGCAAGGGGCAAACTGGTTCTGGAGGGGTGGGGCCAGTAGCACCAAGCTGTGTTCTAGCCTTTAGCAGGCTGTAGGCTTACTGCTGTTCAGGCGTGGAGCTAGTTGATAAGGGCCGGCCGCATGGCCTTGGGTGGCTTTGCAGGTTTTGTGAGGGCAATCGTGTCAGGTGGCCGATTCAGGCTGCCTGACGGCTACTCTCGAACCAGTTCCACAGTGCCTGGCGCTCTGGCGCCAGCTCCACGGCCAGCCCACCTGTAAACTCACGCCAGGCAGGCAAATAGGTGTGGGCGACCACGGTCAACACCGGGTAGCCTTGGTCGATCAAGGCCATGATTTCATTGTTAAAACCCTGGCCGTCTGCTTCCATGATGCCAAAGCGATTCACAATCACCAGATCGGCAGGGCTTTCCAGCGCCTGCCGCAGCACTTCGCTGGCTTCCAGCAAGGCGCCAATATCCAGACAGCAAGCCGTGGATTCCGAACCCAGGTTCTGGGTGATGGGATAGAGCGTGCCCTTGTCCAGATCCTGCACGGTGCGCAGGCTATGACCTTCCTTCTGGATTTCCGGGCCTTGCACCAGACCACAGACGCGGTAGTTTTTCGCGCGCAACTCCTGCACGAATTCCAGCAGCAAGGCGTCGGCACTGCCTTTGCCTGCATGCACGATGGCCGCAAGGGCAAAGGGCGTAGAAGGGGTGTCCATCGGGGTTGGGCTCCAGGCGACTGTTGAGTTTATGGATTAAAGACACGTTGTACACGCTTTTAGTAATCGCTGGGAAGCGGCAAGTGGGCCTGGGTTTGCTGCCGCACTGCATGGGCCTAGACGGGTATTCAGACTGAAGTACGTTCAACACTGAGGATCCTGATACCTGAATATCATGACCTGTTCAGGCTGGTGTTCGCCCATGTCAGGGGCACTGAAGAATAAGTAGGGCCAGGGCTGCTTGCTTGTTTCGATTTTGAATCAGTCTTGTCACCACCAAGGGCCTAGGCCCGGTTCCATGAGACAATTCATGCACTTTTAGTGATTGATGGGATATTCGATTGGACAAGACTTTTGTTAAGGGCCTGGTGCTCCTGGAAGCCCTGGCCAAGCACGAACGAGGCTCGGGTGTGACCGAGCTGGCCAATCAACTGATGCTCAATAAAAGCAATGTGCATCGACTGTTGCAGGCACTGGTTCACCAGGGTTTTGCGCGCAAGAACGAAGACACCGGGCGCTACGAGCTGACCATGAAACTGTGGGAGTTGGGCTCGGGCTTGGCCAATCGGCTGGATGTACGCGTGGAGGCTTTGCCCTTCATGAAAGAGCTGGCCGAGCAAACCCAGGAAACAGTGCATTTGTCGCTGCTTGATGGGGTCGAGGTGCTGTATATCGAAAAGATCGACAGCCCGCAGCCTGTGCGTGCCTACACCACCGTGGGCGGACGCTCGCCTGCGCAATGTGTGGCAACGGGCAAAGCGATGTTGGCCTGGGCCAGTGAAGATACCTTGAATCTGATCAAGAACCGTCTCAAACCTTATACGCCGCGTAGTCTGGTCAAGTTTGGCGATTTGCGCCGTGAACTGGAACAAGTGCGCGAACAGGGGTATGCGATTAACCGGGGCGAGTGGCGTGAGCAGGTCGTGGGTGCGGCTGCACCTATTTACGACAGTCGGGCAATGGTGGTGGCGGCGTTGGGCATTTCCGGGCCTGCCGAGCGCCTGGAAGAAGCGCGTCTGATTCAGGCCGGTAAAACCTTGATGACGGCAGCGGCGCAGATCTCGCGCCGCTTGGGTTATAGCGGTCGCTAAGCCGTTCTAGAAGACAGGTTCCGGGCTGGATGACGCAGCCCGGATTGGAACTGCTGTTAAAACTTGGATGGCTTCGCCCATGTTTTGTCGCCGGGCCGCCCCAAGGCAAAAACTCCCCCTCGGGGGGCAGCAAGCCGAAGGCGTAGCGTGGGGGCTTTTTTTGTCGCCGGGCCGCCCCAAGGCAAAAACTCCCCTCGGGGGGCAGCAAGCCGAAGGCGTAGCGTGGGGGCTTTTTTTGTCGCCGGGCCGCCCCAAGGCAAAAACTCCCCCTTGGGGGGCAGCAAGCCGAAGGCGTAGCGTGGGGGCTTTTTTTGTCGCCGTTCAATATCAGCGTTCAAGACTTTGCGGCCTGCCTGAAGGCCGCGATTCTTTCCTTGATGCCGGGTGCGGAAGCCGAGCGCACCAAGGCTGCCATATCCCGATCAGCCTGTTGTGGGCAACCCGTTAACTGATGCAGATAGGTGCGACTGCTCGCGTCCAGCAAGCCCGCGGTTTCTTGAGCTTGCTCGATGACCGCAGGCCACGCGTCGGACTCTTGCGTGTCGTCAATAAATCCCAGTTGTTTTGCTGTGGCAGCATCAAAAACCTGGCTTCCTGCCAAAAGTTGATGAGCCTGCTGACCGCCGATCAGGGCCGCCAGTCTGCCAGTTCCCAAGGCTAGCCCAAACTGCAGTCCAGGCATGCGAAAGCGCGCGTCCGCGCTGGCCACGCGCTGACGGCAGACAGCAATCAAATCCACGCCTGCGCCGAAGTTTTGCCCATGCGCCAGGGCTAGGGTGGCGCACGGTGTGTGGGCCAGCCTCTGCAAGAGGGTTTCGATGCGGATAAAGCGCAGCACCAGATCCCCCTCGCTTTGCTGCTCGTAGTCGCTGAAGTCAAAACCGGCACTGAAATTACGGCCTTCACCGCGCAAGATCAGCAGATCGGCCTGGGCCTGTTCTGCGGCCTGCACGGCCGCGATCAGGGCTTCGACTAGCTCGGCCGACAAGGCATTGCGTTTGTCGGGCCGGTTTAGCGTCAGGGTCCAGACTTTGCCCGCGCAGTCCACGTTCAGGCTGGGGCTGCGGCTGCAATACGGCGCTGTCATGGGGTGACTCCGTGCAAGATGCTGTCGTTATGTTCGCCCAGCGCGGGGGGGGGCAGACGGACGGGCAAGCCCACCCCATTGATACGCAAGGGCGAGATAAAGCTGCGGGTGTCCGTATCCGTACCCGGCAGGCGAATGTTTTGCACCCATTCCATATGTTCGACCTGCGGGTCGCGCAAGACGTCGGAATAGCGGTTGATGGGGCTGCAGGGTACGCCTTGGGCACGGAATTGGGCCAGCCAATGTTCGCAGTCGTGCTGCACAAAAATGGCTTCCAGCAATTCACGCAAGGCGTCTTGATGTTTGGCGCGCAGGGTGGTGCTGGTAAAGCGTTCATCCTCGGTCAGATCCGGGCGTTCAACAACCTGACAGACAGAGCGCCACAGCGCGTCGTTGCCTGCGGCCATGGCGAAGTAGCCGCCTTTGCACTGGAAGGCCTGGTAGGGCGCATTGCGTGGATGGGCGGAGCCCAGCTTGTCCGGGTCGCGGCCACTGCCGAAATACTCCGAGGTTTGCAATGCAGCGATGGCTAGTGTGGTCCCCAGCATGGGTACGTCTATATGCGCGCCCTGGCCGGTGGCACGAGCTTGTGGCAAGGCGGCGCTGATGGCAAAAGCCGCATATAAACCGGCAGCAAAATCGGCCAATGGGACCCCGCATTTAACCGGGGCACCGCCTGCCTCGCCAGTGACGCTCATCACCCCGCTCATGGCCTGAATCGTCAGGTCGAAACCGCCTTCTTGCGAGCGTGGGCCGCTTTGTCCATAGGCGGAAATGGAGCAGTACAGCAGTCTGGGGTTAATAGCTTTCAGACTCTCGTAGTCCAGTCCTAAACGTTGCATGACGCCGGGCCGGTTGTTCTCCAGCAAGACATCGGCATTCAGCACCAGTTGGCGTGCCTTGGCCACATCGTCAGGGTTTTTCAGATCCAGCGTCACCGAGCGCTTGTTGCGGTTTAGCGAAGCAAAGTTCTCGCTGTAGCCCTGGTTGATGGGCGGCCAGCTTCGTAAGGTGTCTCCCCCTTTGGGGTGTTCGATTTTGATGACGTCAGCCCCCATATCGGCCAACAACATACCGCAGTACGGGCCAGCGGCCACATTGCAAAATTCCAGTATCCGAACCCCGTTCAGGGGCAATGTCGTATCCATGAATCAGCTCCAGAGCGTGATATAGGTAGATGGGGGCCGACAGGGCCTTAGGCGTTCACATCAACCACGATGCGGCCGCGTACTTTGCCCTCCAGTAGCTGGCCGGCCTGATCAATGGCTTGGGAAAGCGTGATGGTGCTGGCACCGATGCGCTCCAGGGCCTCGATGGACAAATGCTTGGCCAGCAAGTCCCAGGCCGCCAGACGCTCGGGTTTGGGGCAATGGACGCTGTCCACACCGATCAATTGCACGCCGCGCAAAATGAAGGGGGCCACAGAAGCGGGGAAGTCCATGCCCTGGGCCAGACCGCAGGCGGCCACTGCGCCCAGATATTGTGTGCCTGCGCAGACATTGGCCAGGGTGTGGCTACCCACGCTGTCAATGGCTCCAGCCCAGCGTTCCTTGCCCAGCGGTTTACCAGGTTCGCTTAAGGTATTGCGGTCCACAATCTCGTTGGCGCCCAGGGCCTTCAGATAGCTTTCTTCCTGAGGACGGCCTGTGCTGGCCATCACGGTGTAGCCCAAAGCATGCAGCAGGGCCACGCTGACACTGCCTACGCCACCGGCGGCACCCGTCACCAGAATGGGGCCTTTGTCGGGTGTCACGCCTTGGCGTTGCAAGGCACGCACGCACAGGGCAGCGGTGTAGCCGGCGGTACCAATCATCATGGCTTGCTGGGTGGAGAAGGCTTCGGGCAGCGGAATCAGCCAATCGCCTTTCACGCGGGCCAACTGTGCCAGACCGCCCCAATGCACTTCGCCCACGCCCCAGCCGTTCAGCACCACTTTTTGGCCGGCGTTGAAATTCGGATCGCTGCTGTCGGTGACCGTACCGGCAAAGTCGATGCCGGGCACCATGGGGAACTGGCGCACCACGGGGGACTTACCCGTGATGGCCAGGCCGTCTTTGAAGTTCAAGGTGGAGTAGTCGATGCGAACCGTGACCGAGCCGTCGGGTAGAGCAGATTCGTCCAGGGATTGCAGGCTGGCCTTGTATTGGCCGTCGGTTTTGTCGATGACGATGGCAGAGAACATGAATGAATTCCTTCGATCAGTTAAAGGGTTTTGTTCTGATATTTGGAACGGCGTTCTTAAAAATGACGTAAAAAATCGGTGTTTTCATTGTATCTAGAAGTGCGTTGCGGTCAAGCCCAACGCGACATGATGATTGAACTGGGGAAATCCCGGAGGGGATTAATAGTTGACACTTGAAATCAAATCTCCCACTATTTGAACCGTTGTCCTCAGTTGCTTGTGTTGTTGCTGTCTGTTGTACTCGCGCCGTTTTCACGGCATTTTTAAGATCAAAAACAAGAACAGCGTTCTATATAATGGAACAATAAGAGAGAAAAACTCTCACACAGGAGGCAAGGATCATGTCTAATTCTTTTTTTTCGCGTACAGGGTTTTTACGCACAATACTGGTTTCGGGTCTGGTGGCAGTGAGCAGCTTTTCTGCCCCGGCGGCCATCGCGGCCGATACCTATCCCAGCCGTGAAGTCACTTTTGTGGTTCCCTATCCCCCCGGCGGCAATAGCGATAATCTGGCGCGCGTGTTTGCCGACCGTTTGCGCGTCAAGCTAGGCGTTCCCATCGTCATTGAGAATCGACCCGGTGGCACGACGTCGATTGGGACTTCCATCGTAGGTCGTGCCAAACCTGATGGCTATACCTTGTTGCTGGCCACCAGCACGGCTTTTACGGTGCTGCCCTATATACGCGATGTGCCGTATGACCCGGTCCAGGGCTTTGAGTTTATCGGCAGCCTGGCGGGTTATCTGCCCATCATGACGGTCCGTAATGACTTGCCTGTCTCCAATCTGAAAGAGTTTGTTGAGTTGGCGCGCAAAGAGCCTGGAACCTTGACCTTTGGCTCTGCAGGCATTGCGTCGGGCGGTCATTTGGCCGGCGAGATCTTGAAAAATTCGCAAAAGCTGGATCTATTGCACGTTCCCTTCAAGGGTTCAGCGGACACCATGACGGCCTTGCTGGGCAAGCATGTTGATTTTTTTATTGATGGTGTCGGGCTGGAACTGGTGAAAAGTGGTAAAGCCAAGGCCTTGGTCACGTATGCCAGTGTGCGCCACCCCGAATTGCCAGATGTGCCCACTCCCGGTGAAGAAGGTTTTGAGCTCGCTTTGCCTTTTGAAGGCTTCTGGGGGCTGGCTGCGCCCGCCGGCACGCCCGAGCCGGTCATACAGAAATTGGCCAAAGCCACGGAAGAAATCCTGGCCGAGCCGCAAACCCAGGAGCGTTTTCATCGCATCAGTGTCAGCGCCAGTTGGAAAGATGGGCAAGCCTATGCCAAAGATCTGGAAAAAAGCCGCGCCTATTACCGCGAGCTCCTTAAGACCATCAAGATGAGCGATGAGTAAACGCTCACAGAACCCCCAACAGGAGAAACATGGGATGGAGACCGTCACTTGCGTCAGCACACTGGACGCGTTGCTGGACCCGGCATCCATAGCCTTGGTCGGCGCCTCGGAGGATCAGTCCAAGTTTGGTGGGCGACTGTTTCGCATGTTGCTCAAGCACGGTTATGGCGGCAAGGTCCTACCCATCAATCCCAGCCGCAGCAGTCTGTTTGGTTTGCCTGCTGTGCCCGGTCTGGCTGCGCTGGACAGTGCTCCGGATCTGGCCGTGTTTACGGTGGGAGCCGATACCGTTCTGGAGCAGGCACAGATTGCGGCCCAAATGGGGGTGCGCGGTCTGCTGGTGATCTCTGCAGGCTTTGCCGATGCAGGCGAGCGAGGGCTGGAGCGTGAGCAAGCCTTGCTGCGTATCTGTCGTGACTCGGGCATGCGCCTGATCGGCCCTAATTGTTTGGGCATGATCAGCCCCAGCCGCAATCTGGTGCTGTGTTCTTCGCCGGTGCTGGACAGAGACAGTCTGCCGGAGCGGCCTATTGGTTTTGTCAGCCAAAGCGGTGCCTTGATGACCACGTATTTTGATCGGGCATGGGCGATGGGCGGCGGCTTTACCTATGGCTTCTCGGTGGGCAATCAGGCGGACCTGGACCTGTGCGACTTTGTGGATTTCCTGATTGATGATCCCCAGACGCAGGTGATCTGTACCTATATAGAAGGCATTAAAGATACCCAGGCTTTGCGTCGTACGGCTCGCCGGGCTCAAGCCGCAGGCAAGCCCTGGCTGGCCGTTAAGGCCGGGCGTTCCAGTGCGGGCAAGGCGGCCGCCTTTTCGCATACCGCCAGCGTAGCGGGGGACCATGATGTGTTTGCCAGTGTCTGCCGCGATGAAGGCATCAGCCTGATGGACGATATGGGAGCCATGCTTTTGTTGGCAAACAGCATGGTGCGCTTTACCAGCAACAAGATTTCCAAGGTCGCGATTGTGACACCGTCAGGTGGTGGAGGGGCCTTGGCTGCCGATGCCTTGGCAGACCACGGCGTGGAGCTGTCCAACTTTTCTGCTTCTACCAAGCATGCTTTGGCCGCCCACTACCCGGCCGGGCAGGCGGATAACCCGGTGGATTTGGGAGCGCGTCTGACTCAGGACTCCACCGAGGTAGCCCGCGCCACCTTGGATGCCTTGATGCAGGATCAGCAAAGCGATGCGGTATTGATTACGGCCTCCATGTGTCCGCAGGAATGGATGGCGGCTCTGATTGAAAAAATCATCCATCCCGAACCGCACTGGGCCAAGCCCGTCATGGTGGCCTTTGATGCCGGTGCAACGTCCGAGCCTTTGCGGCAGAAGCTGGCCCAGCACGGCCATGCGTATGCCAGCTCCAGTCTGGAGGCGGCCTTGGCCTTGTCGGCCTGGAAACGTCATGGGCAGTTTGTGCCGCGTCAGGCGGCTTTGCGCCCCAGCGCTTGCCAGGCTCCTACCGTGATGCCGCGTGGTGTCCTTAATGAAGATCAGTCCAAGCGTTTGCTGGCGCATTACGGTTTGCCGGTGAATCTGGGTCAGGTATGCGAGGACGTGGAGCAGGCCGTGGCGCAAGCGGAGCAGATGGGCTATCCGGTGGTGATGAAGATCGTCTCTCCCGACATCGTCCATAAAACCGAAGCGGGCGGGGTGGCGCTGGATGTGGCCGACGAGGCCAGCTTGCGACGTGATTTTGCCCGGCTCTACGCGAATGCCAAAGCCTATAAAGCGGATGCCCGTCTGGAAGGTGTTTTGGTGCAGGCCATGGCCAAGGGCGATGTGGAATTGCTGATCGGCGCGCGCCAGGATGCGCAGTTTGGCCCGGTGGTGGTGTTTGGTGCGGGCGGCATTCTGGTGGAAATGTTGTCAGACCGGGTCATTGCGGCCGCACCGCTAACCTTGGCTGATGCGGACCGGCTCTTGTCCACCTTGATGATCGACAAATTGTTGAAGGGGTACCGGGGGCGCATGCTGGATCGGGCCGGTGTGCTCGATGCGATTGTGCGTGTCAGCTTTCTGGCCCACGACTTGCGCGATACCGTGTTTGAACTGGATATCAACCCATTGATCGTGGCGGCCACCCGTTGTCATGCTGTCGATGCCCGCCTGTCCATAGGCACATAAAACCAATACTTATTCTTTGAAAAATACCCAGGAGGAGTCAACCATGTCGGATTATCAGTGCATTCTTGTAGAAAACCACGATGACGGTGTTTCCATCTTTACGATCAATCGACCTGATCGCCGCAATGCCTTGAGCGCCACCGTGGTCAAGGAATTACAGCAGGCTTTTCTGGCCTTTGATGAAGATCCCACACGCCGCGTAGCCGTGCTGACCGGGGCAGGGAACGATGCCTTTTCAGCCGGTGCTGACGTCAATGAGTGGCCCGAATTGTGGCGTGCTATTCCCACGGTAGGCTTTGAAACCGACAAGCCCATTATTGCGGCCGTCAGTGGCTGGTGCGTGGGTGGGGCCTTGGTGATGGCTATGATGACGGACTTGCTGGTAGCTTCCGAGAGTGCCAAGTTTTCTTACCCTGAAGCCAAGCTGGGCTTTACGGGGGGCATCATTTCCGGGCTGGCCTCGCGCATTCCCCATCACGCTGCCATGGAAGTGATCTTGTTGTGTCGCACTCTGGAAGCCCGTCGTGCCTACGATCTGGGCTTTGCCAATGAGGTGGTGCCGGTCGGGGAGCACGTCCAGGCGGCGGTGCGCATGGCGCAGGATCTGGCCAAGATGTCGCCGCGCGTGCTGCAAACCTTGAAGCGCTTTATCAATAATGAGGTGCTCACGCGTGGTCCGTCTGAGCAAATGGCGCGTACCATGCGACACCTGAAAGCAATCGAGGATAGTTATGATGCCAAGGAAGGGATGAACGCGTTCAAAGAAAAACGCGCCCCGGTGTATCTGAACAAATAAGAATTGATTCACGCATTGGGCCGCAAGGCCCAGTCAACGATGGAGACATCCCCGTATGCACCCCCGTTTTGAGCGCTTTATCCAAGGGATGAATGAACTGACGGCCCGCCCTGCGGTGGGCGAGGCGGATATCTTGCGTGATGGCCGCGTTTTGCTGGGCGAGCTGGTGGCCCAGGACGACTGGCTGGCCCCGGAGTACACCCAGCCCCATCCGCAGTTCTATCAGCAGTACTTGCTGTATTGCTGTCCGCAGGAACGCTTTTCCGTGGTCAGCTTTGTGTGGGGCCCCGGCCAGAAAACGCCTATCCACGACCATACGGTGTGGGGCTTGATTGGCATGTTGCGTGGCGCCGAACGTTCCCGGCCTTTTGACCGTGATCCTGATACCGGCCATATGACAGAAGAAGAGACACAGATTCTGGAGCCGGGCGTGGTGGAAATGGTGTCACCCACGGTGGGCGATATACACGAGGTCTCCAATGTGTATGACGACCAGGTGTCCATCAGCATTCACGTTTATGGCGCCGATATCGGCAAGGTACGCCGCCATGTGTTTGACCCGCAGACCGGGCAGGCCAAGGAGTTTATCTCCGGTTATGCCAACCGGCCTGCATAAGTCTAGGTCCTGCCCGGAGGCTTGCCCCCTCAGGATGCCTGTTCAAGCATGACAGGTGGCTGGGTCACATCAATCCATTGTGCGCTGGTCAGCTCGGCCAGGCGTTGTGGGGTGATGCGTACCGCAGAATTAATAGAACCTGCTGCAGGCAGCACTGTGTCGTAGTCCTGCAAGGACAGGTCGCAGTAGATCTCCAGCGGGGTGGCCAGACCAAAGGGGCAGACCCCGCCGACTGGGTGGCCCGTCAAGGCTTCGGTGCTTTCCAGGTCCAGCATTTTCACACGCGTACCAAAGGCATTGCGCAGCTTCTTGTTGTCCAGGCGGGCATCACCGCGAGCGACCAGCAAGACCACTTTATCGCCTGCTTTCAGACTCAGTGTTTTGGCAATCTGCCCAGGTTCGACTTGGTGCACTTGCGCGGCCAGCACCACGGTGGCCGTGCTTTCGGTGGTTTCAATCACCTGCAGATCGGCAGCGTGTTCGTTAAAGAACTGTTTGACGGAATCAAGACTCATAGCGGATCGGGAAGGATTAGTGTGTTTTGTTAAACTTTTTTGCGAGTGCCTAGTCTTAGCCAAGTGCATCAGAGTGTCAACCAGAGCGCCGTGGCGCTGCAAAACAGGAATGTAATTGTGATTAAACCTTTATTGTTGACGGCCAGTTTGATGGTCTTTAGTTCCGTGGCATTGGCGCAGGGTCCCGCTATTACGATGTACCAGGATCCGAACTGTGGTTGTTGTGGGGGGTGGGCACAGCACATGCGCGATGAGGGCTTTGAGGTCAAAGAGGTCAAGGTCGTGAAGATTCAAGACGTGAAGCGGCTTTTTAAAGTCCCGGAGGACCTGGCGTCTTGCCATACAGCGATGATTGAGGAGACGGGCCAACTGATTGAAGGCCATGTGCCCGCCAAGGTTGTCAAACGCATGATGAACGATGGCAGTGTGCGTGGAGTTGCCGCGCCTGGCATGCCTGTCAATTCACCCGGCATGGGCCAGATGGATGGCAATTTAGTTACCGTGGACTTTGACGGGCGTCCTTACTCGCGCGACTGAAAACTGTAACGGGACAGGTGGCATGCAGATACACGAAACTACATAGCGAAACTTGTAAGCGGCCGCCGCACTTGTCATGATGAATGTTCATTGACTCTGTTCAGGAGGTTCTATCCATGCAGCCCTCAATTAAAGCTTTTCTTGCTGCTACCGCAGTCGCATTTGGCATGTACAGCCCTTTTGCGATGGCCCAGGGCAATGCGGCTCCGGCCAACTCGGCAGCCCCTGCGGCTACCCAGATCGTTAAACCTACGGATTCTCAACTGGAGCAATATGCGCGCACCTACAAGAAGGTAGCCCAGACCGCTTCGGAATATCAGCCGCGTCTGGATGCGGCCAAAAGTGATGCAGAGCGCCAATCCATCGTGCAGGAGGCCGACCAGCGTTTGGTGGGTGTGGTGACTGCCAATGGTATGGATCTGGCCGATTACAACGGGATCAGTCTGGCTATTCAACAGGACCCGGCCTTGCGCCAGCGAGTTGAAGGGATGATCAAGTAAGGTTTTTGATCCTCGGGTTTGACAGAGCACCGAGTGTCATTGTGTAGTGACCGTAGTGGGTAAATGTAAACCCCCAGGCCCTGAAAAGGCTTGGGGGTTTTTTTTGACCGTCCCCAGCGTGGGTGCCGGGCTCAGTCTAGGCATCTGGCTTATGGAAAATCCGCTTGGGCGCGTGGAATAGGGACGCCGGCATCAATGCGTTTGGCCCATTCTTGTAATGGCAGCGGCGGGACCGGCTCCCAGATACGGCGCAAAACGGGTTTGAGCAACGCGATATCGTGGCCACTGGCCCAGCGATATGGAATCACCGGCAGCCAGGTATCGTTGGCAATGCGCTCAGCGACGACAAAGCGAAAACTATATTGACCAGGGCCCATGCTCATGCGTATATCGCTGACCACCAGCAGGTCATCGATGATGTCATAGCGCAGCCAATTGTCAGAGAACCAGCGCAGTTGCTCTAACTGCTTCAAGGGTGGGAACAAGCGGGTGTAGTCGCTGTGGACGGGCAGGCACAGGGATTCGTACTGATGGCCTTTGGGGGCACGCAGGCGATCGAGCAAACCCACAACGACTTCGCATTCCCGGTCTTGCGTATCGCGTACCAGTACACGCCAGAGCAGGATGTTCATGGGTTGAGCGGCTGAATACACCCGCTCAATGTCTACCTGCTGTTGTTTGAGTTGCTCTGTTGCCTGCTGCTCGGCCCAGAACTTGGCACCGACTGAGGCAGCCAGATACAGGCTACTCAAGAGCAAGGCCCAGGTGCAGGCCCGCACCGTGGCAGGCACTGGACCGCGTATCAGGCCTATGACTGTGGCAATGAACAAGGCAAGGGTGTAGAGCGGGTCAATAATGAAGACGCTGGACCAGGTTGCCGGTGTGGCGGCCAATGGCCACAGCAGCTGTGTTCCGTAACTGGTAAAGGCATCGAGCAGAGGATGGGTAATCAAGGTCAGCCAGATTGCCAGTCCCAGCCGCCCGGCGCTGGCGCGTGCTTGTGGAAACAGCAGTCGCCACAAAATAGTGACCAGTATGGCTGCCGCGCTCAGCACGAATAACGAGTGCGAGAAACCGCGATGGCTGACCATCGCGGTAATGGGGTCGCCATATTGAATGAAGACATCCAGATCAGGCAGGGTGGCGATGATGGCACCGGATAGGACCGCCTTGCGGCCATACTGCCGCCCCAGTAGGGAGCCGCAGATGCTGGCACCGAGGACTGCTTGTGTTACGGAATCCATAGCTCTCGTGCAAAGTAAAACAGATACCGGGGCCAGATGCGGCCTGACGGCTTTAGCGTTATGATTTTAAAGTTGAATCCCCGGCGTGCCCCGTTTTTTTTGACAGGCGTCAAAGGTCCAAGGGGTATCAGTGGCGTATAGTGTACGACGGCCTACGTTATCCTTGCGCCTGCGGGCTACGCCACCGCTTCTATCCAGAGAATTCGTTTACCTATGTCTACCTACCTGATCGCGGCTTTATATAAGTTCGTGGAATTGCCCGATTTCGCCCAAATGCGCGACCCCTTGTTTGCTTTTTGTGAGCAGCACGAGGTCAAAGGCACGCTGTTGCTGGCGCGCGAAGGGATTAACGGCACTATTGCCGGCCCTCAGGAGGGTATCCGTGCCGTCTTGGCGTATCTGAACTCCGATCCACGCATTGCTGGCCTGGTGCATAAAGAATCCTATGCCGACAAGGCACCGTTTTACCGCCTCAAGGTGAAGCTGAAAAAAGAGATTGTCACCTTGGGTGTGCCAGATCTGAAAACCGCCGAAATGGTGGGCGAGTATGTTGCCCCCGAAGACTGGAATGCCCTGATCAGCGATCCGGATGTAGTGGTGGTGGATACGCGTAACGATTACGAAGTGGGCATTGGCACCTTTAACCGTGCCATCAACCCCAAGACCCAAAGCTTTACCGAGTTTCCGCAGTGGGTAGCCGAGCAGTCCAAGGAAGGGGGGGTTTTGCATGGCAAACCTCGCGTGGCCATGTTCTGTACTGGCGGCATCCGCTGTGAAAAATCCACGGCCTTCATGCGCTCGCAAGGCTTTGATCAGGTTTATCACCTGCAAGGCGGCATTCTGAAATATCTGGAAGACATTCCAGCCGCAGAAAGCCTGTGGGACGGTGACTGCTTCGTGTTCGATGAGCGCGTCTCGGTACGTCACGGTCTGGAACCCGGCGATTACGATTTCTGCCGTGCCTGCCGCATGCCCATCAACGAAGCAGAAAAAGCCTCGCCCCAGTTCGAGGAGGGCGTCAGTTGCCCTTACTGCCATGGCCATAGCTCTCCCGAGCAGGTCGAGCGTTTTCGTGAGCGCCAAAAGCAAGTGGCCCTGGCGCGCGAGCGTGAAGAGCGTCACATCGGCGTCAGCATGGACGAGCTGACCGAGCGCCGCGAAGCCGCCCGTCGCAAGGCCGAAGAGCAACGCCTGCTGGCTCAGCAAGGCAAGGACGCCTAGCCCTGATCGGGCAGCTGTGTTACCTCTACTAGCTTGATTCTGACGCTGCGTCGTTTATAGTCCGCCCTTCTGCTGAAGAAAGGCGCTTTGCATGAACGCTAGCCTGTTAAGTCCGTGCCCGCAGCACGGCTTTCTAATGGTATCGAGCATGTCCTTATCTGATCTGCCCATTTTGTATTCCTTTCGCCGTTGCCCCTATGCCATGCGGGCACGCTTGGCCATTGCAGCCAGCGGCGTTAGCTGCCAGTTGCGCGAAGTTGTACTGCGTGACAAACCCGAGGCCCTGCGTCTGGCCTCTCCCAAAGCCACCGTCCCCGTGCTGGTCTTGCCCGATGGTAAGGTCATTGATGAAAGCCTGGACATTATGCGTTGGGCTTTGAGCACTCACGATCCCAAACAGTATTTGCAGCCTGAGCAGGGTGATGCCCAGCAAATGTTGGCTCTGATTGCGGTCAATGATGGTCCATTCAAACGGCACCTGGATTGTTATAAATACCCGGATCGCCATACCGAGGATGAACAGTTCACGGATGCTGCCAGTTTCTCGGTCCTGCATCGGGGGCAGGCCAGTGAATGGCTGATGGACCTGAATGCCCGCATTGAGCAGCAGGCTTACCTGATGGGGCCGCGCCCTTGTCTGGCAGATGTGGCGATTGCGCCTTTTGTGCGGCAATTCGCACAAGTGGACAGGGCCTGGTTTGATGCGCAGCCTTGGACGGCACTCTCGACCTGGTTATTGAACTTTCAGTCCAGCCCCTTGTTCCTGAGTATTATGGATAAGTATCCTGCCTGGACGCCAGAAAGTGAGGTGGTGCGTTTTCCTGCTGTCTGATCATGCACTTCATCAGCCCGTTCAGTGCTGGCTTGAGCATGTGATGGCGATTGACTGGATGGCTGATCGAGTCATCGATGGTTGCGTTCAATGATTCAGAGCTAGACGTTCAGTGAAGATGAAAGGGCAGGGAAAGTGACGTGAAACGGCTAAAGCAGGCAAGAATGAGCCTGTCAGAACAGTCAGCAGGAAGCCGTTTGTAAGAGCGGACAAACAAGAAAGGCCGGTTTTCAATTGAAAACCGGCCTTTTTTATTGATGTGCCCGGATCAGGCCGTAGCAGTAGCGCGTGGCTCGCTGGCCTCGTGTGCGGGAATCCCCACTTCACCATGTTGATGCAAGGTGACACTGGTATCCAGCGGAGGCAGTTCGCCATTCATGGCGCTGTTGAGCTGATCGGTATCCAGCTCGCCTTCCCAACGGGCAACCACAATGGTGGCAACGGCATTGCCCACCAGATTGGTCAGCGCACGGCATTCGGACATGAAGCGGTCAATGCCCAGGATCAGGGTCATACCGGCAATCGGTACCGCAGGCACCACGGACAGAGTGGCTGCCAGGGTAATGAAACCGGCCCCGGTTACACCGGCTGCTCCTTTGGAGCTGAGCATGGCAACCAGCAAGAGCAGAATCTGCTGCTGTAAGGTTAGTGGAATATCACATGCCTGGGCGATAAACAGGGCCGCCATGGTCATATAGATGTTGGTGCCGTCCAGATTGAAGGAGTAGCCGGTTGGCACAACCAGGCCCACCACCGACTTGGCACACCCGGCGCGCTCCATCTTCTGCATCAAGGTGGGCAACGCTGCTTCCGAGGAACTGGTGCCCAGCACCAGCAGCAATTCTTCGCGGATGTAGCGAATCAGCTTGGTAATGGAAAAGCCGTTGTAGCGGGCAACCGCGCCCAGAATGATCAGCACAAAGAGCACGGAGGTGACGTAGAAGGTCACCACTAGCAGCGCCAGGCTGGAAACGGATTCAATGCCATATTTACCGATGGTGAAGGAGATGGCCCCGAAGGCGCCGATGGGGGCGGCTTTCATCAGGATGGACACCAGTTTGAAAATGGGTGTCATCAAGGCTTGCAGCAGTTTCAGCACGGGCTTGCCGTGATCGCCTACCGCCGCCAAGGCAATACCGAACAAGATCGCCACAAACAGCACCTGCAAGATGTCGCCGCCGGTAAAGGGGCTGATCAGGGTGGCCGGGATGATGTTCATCAAAAAGCCCGTCAATGTGCTGTCGTGGGCTTGCTGCACGTAGCCCTGAATGGAGCTGGGGTCCAGGGTGCTGGGATCAATGTGCATGCCACTGCCGGGCTGCACGATATTGCTGACCACCAAGCCTACAATCAGGGCCAGCGTGGAGAAGGTCAGAAAATAAATCATGGCCTTGCCCACCACACGACCGACTTTTTGCAGATCTGTCATGGCGGCAATGCCGGTGGCCACCGTCAGGAAAATAACGGGCGCAATAATCATCTTGACCAGCTTGATGAAGGCATCGCCCAAGGGCTTCATGCTCTCGCCCAGCGAGGGGTAGAAATGGCCCAGCAAAATCCCGATAGTGATGGCGATGATGACCTGCACGTACAAAATCCGATACCACTTGATTTTGATGATCTGCGGTACCGGACGGTCTCCCGTGCTTATATCCATCATGATGTCGTCTCCGTGACTTGATGTTGCCGACCTGGCAGTCGGCGGCAGGCCTGCTTGGAATTGTGTGTAGGCAGGCGGTTTACGCTCGCCGGAATCCTTGTTCCGGCCCATAAGCTCATGACTAAAGCAACATCCGTGCCAATCTGTGCTTAGCGGGGAAGTCAGCAAGCAAGCGGCTTGCAGGCAGGAGATTTGCCCGCTTGCTGCTAATGTGTGCGAAAATCCGCACAATCATTATTTTTTTTGGCGATATTTCGCACAAATTTCATGAATTCCAATCCAGTTTCTTCGGGCATGCGGCGGCGCTTCAGGCTTGAATGGTTGCTGTTGTTGAGCTTGGCCGTGGTGCTGGGACTGTTTGCCTTCTGGCGTTCGGCCGATTTGGGTACGGCCCGCCTGCTGACACAAAGCGAACAGCGGCTGGATTCCTTGATGCGCGGGAACGCGGGCTGGATCAGGACGATTCGCGATAAGTTCCGTACCTTGTCCTTTGCCCTGGCCCAGGACGAGGCCCTGCGCCAATATCTGATGGGCAATCCTGCTTATGGAGATGCCCAGGCGTTGAACCGCAAGTTCGAGCAGTTGGCTGAAGATACGGGTGCTCCCGTTCTGTACTTGCTGGATACGCACTCGCAGACGCTGGTATCCAGTAACTGGCAGGCGCCCGACAGCTTTGTGGGGAATCATTACGGCTTTCGGCCTTACTTCACCAAAGCCTTGGAGCAGGGGCACGCTGAATACTTCGCCTTGGGGACCTCCAGCGGCAAGGCGGGTTTGTATATCTCCCGCATGGTGCCGGGCCAGGACGGCGAAGCCGTTGGCGTCGTTGTGATCAAGCTGGTGTTCGATCTGCTGGAAAAAGAATGGGAAGGTTATGGGGATCGCATGTTTGTCAGCGATCCAAACGGTGTGATCTTGTTAAGTGGTGAACCGGGCTGGCGTTTGCATAGCCTGGATCAAACCTCGGCCGAGCACTTGGCCAAGCTTCGGGCTAGCCAGCAGTTTGGTGATGAGCCGTTGAGGCCGGTGGGTTTGAGCATGTCGGATTCCGGCGAACGGGCCTCTTTCTGGAAACTGGGGCAGGAACGCTTTTTGCATGTGCAACAGCCGGTGGTGGGCAGCGATTGGACCTTGCACGCGATGGCACCGATGGATGCCGCCTTGCAAACGCAGGCGGTTCAATCTCGTTTGATGGTGATGGGGCTGTTATGCGCGGCGCTGGTTCTGGCGGCACTGGCGCTGCAACGCAATCAACAGCGACGCGAAGCTCAGGCACGCCAGGAGTTACTTCGTGATGCCCTGGAAGAAGCGGTGGAGTCTCGCACGGCCCAGTTGCAGGTGGCACGTCGTCGCCTGGAGCAGGAGATGCAGGCCCTGCAAGAGGCGCGCTCGCGTGCCCGCGATCTGCGTGAACAATTGGAGCAGGCTGAGAAATTGTCCTTTCTGGGGCAGGTGACCGCCGGGGTCGCCCATGAGATCAATCAGCCCGTGGCGGCAATTGAGGTCTACGCCGACAACACCTTGCGTTTGCTGGAGCAGGGCCAGACGGAAACAGCGCGTCAAAACCTGTCCCGCATCCAGACGCTGACTCAGCGCATAGGCAGTATCACCTCTCAGCTGTGTCATTACGCCCGCAAGCCGCAAGAGCAGGAAGGTCCGGTACAAGTGCGCTCGGCCGTGGACAGTGCCTGGCAATTGCTGGAGCACCGGGCACGGGCCCAAGGGGTAGACCTGGAGCTGGAAGGTGTGAACGAATCTGTCCGTGTCTGGGCTCTGCCCGTACGCTTAGAACAGGTTCTGGTGAATTTATTGCGTAATGCGCTCGATGCTCTGGAAGGGAGCCGTCAGGGGCGCATTCGTATTGAAGTCATGAGCGAGCAGCAGCATGTGCGTATTGTGGTTTCCGACAACGGCCCCGGCCTGAGTCCGGAAATCCGCCAGCGTCTGTTTACCCCCTTTAGTTCCAGCCGTCGGCAAGGCCTGGGCTTGGGGCTGGTGATCGCGCACGATATTGTTGCGGCCCTGGGTGGCCGTTTGGAAGAGGGGCCTTCGCGCCTGGGGGGAGCCACATTTCATATCGTGCTGCGCAATGCCGATAGCAAGCTGGACCAGGGAGAGAGATAAGAATGGAAGTCGCATTTGTCGATGATGATGCGGATCTGCGTGCTGCGGTCGTGCAAAGTCTGGAACTGGCGGGTCTGAAGGTGGTGGCCTGTGCCAGCGGGCAGGAGGCCCTGAGCCGCCTGCCCAAGGACTATCCCGGCGTGGTGGTAACGGATATTCGCATGCCGGGTATGGATGGGTTGGCGCTGATGCAGGCTTTGCATGCACGCGATCCCGAGCAGCCCGTCGTGCTGATTACCGGCCACGGGGATATTGATATGGCCGTGCAAGCCATGCGCGATGGCGCCTTTGATTTTCTAACCAAGCCTTACCAAGCCGAACGTTTGTTGACGGTGATACGCCATGCCGCCATGCAGCGCAGCCTGGTCTTGCAAAACCGTGCCTTGCGCCAGGAGTTGGACGAGGACGGCCAAGGCCCGGCGCTCTTGGGGAATTCAGAGGTCATGGTCAATTTGCGAACCACTTTGCGGCATTTGGCTCAGTCCGATGTGGACGTGCTGGTGGAAGGGGAAACCGGCACAGGCAAGGAAGTCGTGGCCATGTTGCTGCACCGCTGGAGCGCCCGAGCACAACATCGTTTTGTGGCGCTGAACTGTGGTGCCTTGCCCGAAACCATTATTGAAAGCGAGCTGTTCGGTCACGAAGCCGGGGCGTTCACCGGCGCGCAGCGCAAACGTGTGGGCAGTGTCGAGCATGCGCATCAGGGCACACTGTTTCTGGATGAAATCGAAAGCATGCCCATGATTGCGCAGGTGCGCTTGCTGCGCGTGTTGGAAACGCGTTGTGTCACTCCCCTGGGCTCCAACGAAGAGCACCCGGTAGATATCCGCGTCGTGGCCGCCAGCAAGGTGGATTTGTCCGACCCCGCCCAGCGCGCGAACTTCCGCGCCGATTTGTATTACCGGCTAAATGTGGTCACCTTGCGCCTGCCACCCTTACGGGAGCGCAAGGAGGATATCCCCATGCTGTTCGCCCATTTTGCGGCGCTGGCCGCCAAGAAGTACGGCATGCCTCAGAAGATGCCCGATGCGCGTAGTCTGGCCTATATGCAGTCTCATCACTGGCCGGGAAATGTGCGCGAATTGGCACACTTTGCCCAACGTGAAGTGCTGGGTGTGCAGCATCCGCAGATCAAGGAATTGGAAAGCGAGGATTTGAGTTTGCCTGCCCGTGTGGAGCAATTCGAGTCCCAACAGATACGTCAGGCTCTGGCGCGTCATCGTGGCGATATCAAGGCGACCTTGCAGGATCTGCGTATTCCGCGCAAAACCTTTTACGACAAGCTGCAACGGCATGGCATTTTGCGTAGCGATTTTGTGCAAGAAGGGGGGCAGGGCGATTGAATCCTGAGCGCTTCAGAGGATTTTTTGTCTGTCCTGTTGGGTTTGGCGGTGTCTGGGTTCTACTCCCAGCGACACACAGCAAGCTGCGTAGGGTCTGCAAAAGTACGTAAGCAATAAAAATAGCGGCCTTAGCCGCTATTTTTATTGCTACCAAGGCGTGAAGCCTTATTCCTGCATACCCGGAACGATGCAGTTAAAGCCGGCGTCAACGTGCGTGATCTCGCCCGTGATACCGCTGGCCAATTCGGACATCAGGAAGGAGGCCACATTGCCCACTTCTTCGATAGTGACGTTGCGCTGCAAGGGAGCGTGCGTCTCGACGAATTTCAGGATCGTGGAGAAATCCTTGATGCCGCTGGCAGCCAGGGTTTTGATGGGACCGGCCGAGATGGCGTTGGCACGAATGCCGTATTCGCCCAGCGCTACAGCCAGGTAGCGCACGGAGGCTTCCAAGGCGGCTTTGGCCACGCCCATGGTGTTGTAGTTGGGGATGGCTTTTTCAGCGCCCAGGTAAGTCAGGGTCAGCACCGAGCTCTTGCGGCCTTTGAGCAAAGGCAGAGCAGCCTTGGCCAGCGCGGGGAAGCTGTAGGCGGAAATGTCGTGAGCAACACGGAACGATTCGCGCGACAGGCCTTCCAGGAAGTTGCCTGCAATGGCTTCACGAGGCGCAAAGCCGATGGAGTGAACCAGGCCGTCCAGACCATCCCAGCGCTCGCCCAGCGAAGCCATGGCTTGTTCGATCTGATCGTCTTCGGACACGTCACAGGGCAGGACGATATCCGTGCCCAGTTCTTGAGCAAAGCCTTCAACACGTTCTTTAAAACGCTCGCCCACATAAGTCAGGGCAATATCAGCACCTTGTTGGCGACATGCTTGCGCAATCCCGTAAGCAATAGAGCGATTCGAGAGGACGCCTGTGACCAGGATGCGTTTTCCTTGCAGGAAACCCATGCTGAAAATCCTTTATGTAATTAGTGGGTGGACTTAGCCACGAATATTGGAACCGGGAACACGCAAACGTGTACCCCTGGAAAGAGTGCTGCCTTTGATATTGTTCAAGCGTCGCAGTTCAGCCACCGACGTGTCGTACCGTTTGGCCAAGGCGTAGAGTGTATCGCCTCGTCGAACGGTATGGGTACGCACGTTGGCGCCACGACGCAAAACAACGGTATCGTTTTTGCGGTTGACGCTGGCCGTTTGCGTACGCGCCCGGCGTGTGCTTTGCGCGACCGGCGCGGCCGGTGTGTTGGTCAGGGAGGCCAGTTGCAGGCTGCCTTCACCCAGGGTGGTGCTGGGCACCAGCAGCGTCTGGGCAACGGCTTTGGTGCTCTTGCGGCTTAAACCATTGATGGAGCGCAGTTGCGATACGGTAATGCCGTGGCGCTGAGCAATGGATAGGTAGCTTTCACCGCGCTTGGACTGGTAGGCCTTCCAGTTGCTGAGCTTGCCCTGATAGGCTGCCAGATTGGCATTGAAAATATCAACCTTGTTGGCAGGCAACAGCAAGGTGCCGCGATCTGCCGGGATGGTGGGGCGATTGTGGGCGGCATTCAAGGCTTTGAATTCGTCCACAGAGATTTCGGCCAGCTCTGCAGCCAGGGCAACGTCAATGTCCTTGTTCTTGCGCACAGCAGTGAAATACGGGGTGTTGCTGACCGGGGGCAGGGTAATGCCGTAACGCTCCGGGTTGGCCACAATATTCTTGATCGCTTGCAATTTGGGGACGTAATTGCGCGTTTCGTCCGGCATCTTCAGGGATAAGTAGTCAACGCCCAAATCAGCCTGTTCGTTGCGTTCCATGGCGCGGCGCACGGAGCCTTCCCCCCAATTGTAGGAAGCCAGAGCCAAATACCAGTCGCCCTGGAATTCGTACAGGTAAGACAGGTAGTCCAAGGCAGCGCGGGTGGATTCGACTGGGTCGCGTCGCTGGTCTACCCACCAGTTCTGCTCCAGCTTGTACTGCGTGCCGGTGCTGGGGATGAATTGCCACAGGCCCGCTGCATGGGCGCGGGAATAGGCTCCCGGGTTATAGGCACTTTCTACAAAAGGCAGCAAGGCCAGTTCGGAGGGCAGGCCGCGCGCATCGAGCTCGTCCATGATGTGGTACAGATAGCGCGAGGCGCGCTGGCTCATGGTACGGATGGACTCGGGGTGCGACGCGTAGTAATTGGTCCAGTAATCAACCAGATCGGTATGCAGGTTGGGGATGGAGAAACCCCGGCGCATCCGGTCCCACGCGTCTTTGGGTGGGTGGGTCAGATCAATGGTGCGAGACGTATCGGCGGCAATGCTGGTGGAGGTCTTGGCGGCTTTCTGGGGGCTGACCTTGGGGCCTGTGGCGCAGCCTGCCAGCACGAAAGCGCATAGCAGCGCAAAAAGTCTCATTAGGTTCATTGCGGAATCTTTAGAAATTGTTTTTCCAGTCGCGCAGGCTGGCAAATACCTCGACAGGATTATTCAGGGATTGGGCGCCATAGTGCTCGGCAGCCTGAATAACAGCAGTCGTCTCGCAACGCAGAAAGGGATTGGTAGCCAATTCTGTTTTCAAGGTGGAGGGCACCGTAGGCAAGTTTTGCTGACGTTTGAGGGTATCCTGTTCCCAACGTTGGTGCAGTTGGGGATTGTCCGGCTCTACCTGTAGAGCCCAACGTAAATTGGATAAGGTGTACTCGTGCGCACAGCAGATCAGGGTGTCCGATGGCAGTTTCGCCAACTTGCCCAGGGAATCCGTCATTTGTGCCGGGGTGCCTTCAAAGAGACGTCCGCAACCAGCAGCAAACAAGGTATCACCACAGAAAACAAAGGGCTGTTTTACCTCATTTTGACCAAAGTACGCAACGTGTCCGGCGGTATGGCCGGGGATGTCCAGGACGTGCAGCGTCAGTTCCAGAGTAGGTAATTCGACCTTGTCGGACTGGCCGACTCGGACATCACAGGCGGGTAGAGGCTCATGGGCCGGGCCCCACACGCGGGCCGGATGCTTAGCCAGGATATCTTTGACACCACCAACATGGTCACCATGGTGGTGTGTCAGTAAAATGGCATCCAGTTGTAAGGACTCGCGCTCCAGCCAATCCAGAACCGGAGCGGCCTGGCCGGGGTCCACCACCAGGGCGTGACCGTTTCGACTTAGCGCCCATATATAGTTGTCGTTCAGGGCAGGTAGTGGAATCAGGCGAACATCGCTTGGCACAGGCCAGGTAAATGCATTCATCATGGTAGAGGGAGAAAGCGCCAGTGGAGCAGACTTTGAATGATCAATTTGCCCAGTGGTTGGAAACCGTACCGGGGCGATATGTGCGGGCTTGGGAACAAGCCGGAATCGATGCGGAGGTGGTCAACACCTTCGGGTATCATGCCATACAAATTGGATTGCCGCATTGGGACCTCCTGGCGCAAAGCCGCATCTCTTGCAAGGTATGTACGGCTCAGTCCGGCGTCTTGCCTGCCCAGCAGCAAAACCTGGTGTATGCCGAGCCCGAGCATCTGCCTTTTGATACGCAAAGCATTGATCTTTTAATTCTGCCCCATACGCTCGAGAGCGCCAGTGACCCGCATCAGGTGTTGCGAGAGGCTGAACGCGTGCTGGTGCCGGAAGGGCGCATTCTTCTGACGGGCTTTAATCCCTTGAGCTTATGGGGGGCCCATGACTGGATTCCAGGGCTGGAGCGGGGCACGCCGACCTTGCCGGGAGATGTGATGTCCCCCTCGCGTTTGCGCGACTGGTTAAAGCTCTTGTCCTTTGATGTGCAAAGCACGCAGATGGGCTGTTATGCACCGTTGTGTCGTCAGCAGGCATGGCTGGATCGCTGGTCCTGGATAGAGCAAAGCGGAGCGCGCTGGTGGAGCTTTGCGGGCGCCGTCTATATGATTAGTGCGGTCAAACGCACGCCTGCCTTACGCCTGGTCGGGCCTAAGTGGAAGAAAAACCGTCGGCGTGTGCGTCGGCCTATGGTGGTAGCAGGACGCGCTGCCGATGAAGGAATAAGCAAGACATGACAGATGTTGTTGATATTTGGACCGATGGCGCCTGCAAGGGCAATCCGGGTTTGGGTGGTTGGGGGGCGTTGCTGCGTCATGGCGGCCGAGAAAAAGCCATTTGTGGCGGCGAGGCGGATACCACCAATAATCGTATGGAACTGATGGCGGTGATCGAGGCACTCAAGGCCTTGAAGCGCCCTTGTCAGGTGCGAGTCCACACTGATTCGCAATACGTACAAAAAGGGATGAATGAATGGCTGCCCGGCTGGAAAGCGCGTGGTTGGCGTACTGCGGATAAAAAACCCGTCAAAAATGCCGATCTGTGGCAGGAACTGGAGCAACAGGCGGCCAAGCACGAGTTGACCTGGTTATGGGTGCGTGGTCACGCAGGCGACCCCGGTAATGAGCGGGCGGACCAATTGGCCAATGAAGGGGTGGAAATAGCCAGGCAGTTATAAAGGCCCGGGCGAAGGTCGAACCCGCTGATAGTACTATTAGCCACCCGTCATATTTTGTCAGATAGCTTTACCGGCCTGGCCGGTCAGGATAAGCCGCCCATGATTCTCACGCTGCGCCTCACGATTTTTTCTTTGTTCATCGTACTGTTTGCCAGTAGTACGCCCAGTTGGGCGCAGTCTGACGCCACGCGGGTGGAAGTGCTGCCAGTGCGGCAAACTGAATTGATTCGTGATGTGGCGGCGGTCGGGACCCTGGTTGCCAGAGAGTCCGTCATGTTGCGCCCCGAGATCAGTGGTCGTATTTCAGCCATCAGTTTTGAAGAGGGCCAGCCCATCAAAAAAGGGCAGGTACTGATTCAGCTGGACCCGGCCATGGCGCAGGCGCAGTTAAATCAGGCACAGGCAAATTTGAATCTGGCGAATAGCCAGCACAAGCGCTCTTCGGAGCTGAGCCGTCAGGGCTTTATTAGTCAGCAGGCAAAAGATGAGTCGGGCAGTCGTTTGGCCGTCCAGCAAGCCGAAGTGCAATTGGCGCGCGTGCACCTGGACAAGACCCGTATCCGTGCGCCGTTCGATGGTGTCACCGGCTTGCGCAATGTGTCGGTGGGTGACTATGTTGGACCCGGCACGGATCTGGTGCAGTTGGAAGCGGTTTCTACCTTGAACGTGGACTTTCGTATCCCTGAACAATATCTGGCCGATGTGAAGGCTGGCATGCCGGTCGAGCTGCGCTTTGATGCGTTCCAGGGCCAAACCCGCCAGGGTTCGGTTCTGGCGGTCAGCCCGGCAGTGGATACGGCAGGCCGTTCGATTTTATTACGCGCGCAGGTGCCCAATGAAGATGGTGTCTTGCGCCCCGGTTTGTTCAGCCGCGTACGCCTGGAGCTGTCTCGCTATCAGGCCTTGATGGTGCCTGAAACCGCCTTGGCTCCTTCGGGGCAGGATCAGTATATCTATATTGTGAAAGATGGCCGGGCAGAGCGTCGACAGGTGCAGATTGGAGTCCGCGAACAAGGCTGGGTGCACGTAACTGGCGATCTGAAAGCCGGCGACAATGTGCTGGTGGCCGGATTGCAAAAGGTGCGTGATGGCGTACCAGTCGATATCCAGGAAGTGATCGACGTCCAAACACAGCCGCAGCGCTAGGGCACAGTCATGGTTCTTTCCGATTTATGTATCCGTCGCCCGGTTTTTGCCACGGTTCTGTCTTTGGTGATTGTGCTGGTCGGTTTCATTTCCTATGAACGCCTGACCGTACGCGAATATCCTGCCATTGATGAACCGGTGGTCTCGGTCATCACCAACTATAAAGGGGCCTCACCAGAGGTGATCGAGTCCCAGGTGACCAAGCCGTTGGAAGACCAGTTGTCCGGGATTGAGGGCGTGAACGTGATGACCTCGCGCAGCCGTTCCGAGCGCAGCCTGATCAACATTAAATTCAATCTGGACAGAGCCCCCGATGCGGCCGCCGCTGACGTGCGTGACAAGGTTTCGCGCGCCCGCCGTTTCTTGCCCGATGAGGTGGACGAGCCGATTATCAACAAGGTAGAGGCGGACTCCACCCCGATTATTTATGTCGGTGTGGATACCGGCGACTACAGCATGCTGGAGGCCTCGGACTACATTAAGCGCTATATCAAAACGCGCTTATCCGTCTTGCCCGGAGCAGCAGAAGTGCGCGTATTTGGCGAGCGCCTGCCCGCCATGCGGATCGATCTGGACCGTACCCGACTGGGGGCCTATCAGTTGACCGTGCAGGACGTGGAAGATGCGTTGCGTAAGCAAAACGTGCTGATTCCGGCTGGCCGTATCGAGTCCGATGCGCGTGAGTTTTCCGTGGTGTCCTCTACCGATCTGGAAACGCCCGAGGAGTTTCGCAACATCATCATCAGTCAGGCCGCCGGTTATCCGGTGCGTATCTCCGACATTGCTCAAGTGCGTATTGGGCCTGCCGAGGAACGGGTGCTGGCCCGTTTCAATGGGCAAAACAGTTTGAATATTGGTGTGACCAAACAGTCCACTGCCAACCCGCTGGATTTGTCCAAAGCGGTGCGTGCCGAGGTGGAGCGCATCAACGAAAGCATGCCGGGCAATATGAAGCTGACCGTGTCTTACGACAGCTCCATCTTCATTCAGAAATCCATTGATTCGGTCTACACCACCATTGCCGAGGCTATCTTGCTGGTGGTGCTGGTGATCGTGTTTTTCCTGCGCAGTTTCCGTGCCAGCCTCATCCCTATCGTGACGATTCCGATCTCTCTGATCGGAGCCTTTGCCATCATGTACATGCTGGGTTTTTCCATCAACACGCTGACCTTGTTGGCCATGGTGTTGGCGATTGGTCTGGTGGTGGACGATGCGATTGTGGTGCTGGAGAACGTTTATCGCCATATTGAAGAAGGCAAAACGGCCATGCAGGCGGCCTTTTTGGGCGTGCGTGAAATTGCCTTTGCCGTGATTGCCATGACGCTGACATTGGTGGCGGTGTATGCGCCGTTGGCTTTTGCTACAGGCCGTACCGGGCGATTGTTTATCGAATTTGCCCTGACCTTGGCGGCTGCCGTACTGGTGTCCGGTTTCGTGGCCCTGACCTTGACCCCTATGATGTGCTCGCGCATGTTGCGTCCGCACGGCACCAAAGTGGGCCGTGTCAGCCAGGGGATCGAGAACTTTCTGGTCTGGCTGACGCGTGGCTATCGTCGTGTCCTGATTCGCGCTCTGCGTTGGCGCTGGCTGGTCTTGTTGATCGGTGTGGCCGTTGCCGCCACCAGTGCGCTGCTGTTTACGGTTATCAAAAGCGAGCTGGCTCCGATTGAAGACCGTGGGGTCATTTTCGGGATTGTGAATTCGCCTGAAGGCGCCACGCTGGATTACACCTTGCACAATGTGGAGCGGGTGGAAGCGCTGTATCGCGGCATACCGGAGACCGAGGGTTACCAGTCCATTATTGGTTTCCCAACCGTGACCGACTCCTTTGCGATTCTGCGTTTGAAGCCTTGGGAGGAGCGCACGCGTAACCAGCAGTCCATCGCGCGTGAGCTACAGCCGCATTTCTCGGCCATTCCTGGTGCGCGTGCCTTTCCGACTAATCCGCCCTCCCTGGGGCAGCGCGCGACCTCCAAGCCGGTGGAGTTTGTGATCATGAGTCAGGCTCCTTATCCGGAGCTGGCCAAGATCGTGGACAATTTTCTGGCCGAGTTAAGAGACTACCCAGGGTTGTTGAATGTGGATACGGACTTGCGCTTGAATACGCCAGAAATCCGTATTGATGTAGACCGCGACAAGCTGGCTGATACCGGTGTTTCGGTGGATGCTGTAGGCCGCACACTGGAGTCCATGCTGGGTGGGCGTCAGGTCACACGCTACCAGAGTGACGGCGAGCAATATGATGTGATTGTGCAGGTGGATAAACAGGCTCGCTCCAGTCCGCAAAATATTCTCGATATTTACGTGCGTACCCAGGACGGTGGCATGGTGCAGGCTTCCAACTTCCTGAAAGTGCGAGAAAGCGTGTCACCGCAATCGCTGAACCACTTCAACCGTTTGCGGGCCGTGATTGTGGAAGCCTCGGTGGCACCCGGCTATGCCCTGGGTGAAGTTCTTGAACACATGAATGAGGTGGCTCGCAAGACCTTGCCTGAAACCGTGCAGACGGATCTGGACGGGCAGTCACGCGAGTTCCGGGACTCCTCGGGCAGCATTTATGTCGTGTTCCTGATGGCTCTGGCCTTTATTTATCTGGTGCTGGCCGCGCAGTTTGAAAGCTGGCGCAATCCGCTCATCATCATGCTGTCCGTGCCCTTGTCCATGACCGGGGCCTTGCTGGCCCTGTGGCTGTCGGGCGGGACTTTGTCCATTTATAGTCAGATCGGTTTGATTACCCTGGTAGGCCTGATTACCAAACACGGTATCTTGATTGTGGAATTTGCCACCCAACAACGCGAAGCGGGGGCCAGTTTGTACAATGCCGTGGTGCGCGCTTGCGAGATGCGCCTGCGTCCCATCTTGATGACAACCGGCGCGATGGTGCTGGGCGTCTTGCCGCTGGCCTATGCTTCCGGGGCAGGCGCCGAATCCCGCCAGCAAATTGGCTGGGTGCTGGTAGGCGGCTTGTCCCTGGGTACCTTGCTGACCTTGTTTGTGGTGCCCGTGGCCTACACGCTGATTGCAGGCAAGCAAGAAGGGCAGGACAAGCAACTGGAATTGATTGACAAGCCCCAGGCCTCTGTCTGAACCTGTGGTTCTGGACTGCGGGGAAGCGGCTCGTACAGCCTCCTTGTTCAGTGCCATTACCGTGATTGAATTTGTAGGGAAAGTGAATGCGTCAAATTATTCTGGATACTGAAACCACCGGTCTGGAGCCACGCGAGGGGCACCGAATTGTTGAAGTGGGTGGGGTCGAGTTGTTCAACCGTAAATTGACGGGCCGCCATCTGCACTTGTATCTGAACCCGGATAGGGATTCTGATCCCGAGGCCTTGGCCATTCATGGTCTGACCACGGAATTTCTGGCCGGTCATCCACGTTTCAAGGATGTAGTCGATCAGGTGCTGGATTTTGTGCAGGGCGCGGAAGTCATTATTCATAACGCCTCCTTTGATACCCGCTTTCTGGACGCTGAATTGCAGAAGGTAGGCAAGGGACCGTTCTCGCAATACTGCGACAGCATTACTGACTCCTTGCTGGTGGCGCGGGAAATGCACCCCGGCAAGCGCAACTCTCTGGATGCCTTGTGCGAACGCTACGGTATTTCCAACTCTCACCGTACCTTGCACGGCGCTTTGCTGGACTCGGAATTGTTGGCCGACGTCTGGCTGGCCATGACGCGGGGTCAGGATGCGTTGTTGATGGACTTTGACGAGTCCGACAGTCAAGGTGGTGATGGCAGCGATTTGAGCCTGGGCAAGTTTGATCCCAGTGTGCTCAAAGTGCTGCGTGCGTCCGAAGCTGATCAGGCCGAGCACGAGAAATACATGGACGTGTTGGAAAAACAGAACAAGAAGCCGCCCATGTGGCGCGAGATGCTCAATCCAGCAGCAGAGTAACTGTTCCAGAAAAACAGCCGGCCCTGATCTTGTAAATCGAGCAGGGCCGTGCTATAGTTTTTTTCTTCGCAGCTTTTGCAGTTCTTAAAAGCTTCGGGCGGTTAACTCAGTGGTAGAGTGCCACCTTCACACGGTGGAAGTCACAAGTTCGAACCTTGTACCGCCCACCATCTCCATTCCCCTATTTCAGCTAGTCCAAGGCCAATTTCAGGTCGGCAATGATGCGCCCATAGCGATCGTAATCTTCGCGTATGGCGGCATCGAGCTGCTGTGGAGTGCTACCTATTCCTACGGTTCCTGAACTGGCTAATACGCGATTGAGATCTGTGTTGTCCATCACGTGCTTAAGGTCACGCGCGATTTTTTCGCGTATGGCTATGGGTGTGCCCGCTGGTGCCATCAAGCCGGACCACGAAATAAAATCGCCATACGTCTCGCCGGTCGATTCAGTCAGCGTGGGCGTGTCTGGCAGTAGCGGACTGCGCTGCTGAGCGGCGATGCCTAACAGCGACACTGTTTTTCCTTGGATAAAGCCCAAGGCGCTGGGTAGTTGCGCAAACATCAGATCGACATGGCCGCCTGCTACGTCAGTAATGGCAGCCGAGACGCCGTTATAGGGAATGTGGTTAAGTGTCAGCCCATGTTTGCGAGCAAATACTTCGGCGGCCAAATGCGCCTGACTGCCCACGCCAGGAGAGCTGTAGGTCAGGGTTTGACCTGCTTGCTGAGCGAGCTTGATTAAATCGGCTGTGCTTTGCAGCCCTAGCGCCGGGTTCGTGATCAAAACGTTGGGTACTGAGCCTACTTGGCTGACGGGATCCAGATCCTTCAACACATTAAATGACCGTTTCTTGTAGAGGTGTGGATTAACAGCCAAGTCAGACACGGGCACCGAGACCAGGGTGTAGCCGTCGGCCTTGGACTTGACCACGCTCATGATTCCAATCGTACCTATACCCCCTGGCTTGTTTTCTACAATGACGGTCTGTCCCCATAGTTGAGTCAGTTTGTCGCTGATTGCGCGTGCCAGAATGTCCGCGCTTCCGCCTGCTCCGTAGGGGACGATGACGCGTACAGGGCCTTGTGGAAAATCCGCCTGCTGCGCTTGTGCCATCGGAAGCGTGTTCAGTAAAGCCGTTGCGACAATAGCGAGAGCTGTTTTTTTGATCATGTCTTGTCTCCTCGATGAGGGGGGTTATAGATGTGTACAGCGGCTGATGGGGCACATATCTTGTGCGCTGCGTTTGAGCTGATCCCAGTCCTGCAGGCTGGGCCAGATGTCTTCGGCAAAGTCCTGAGCCTGACGGCGCAAGGCTGGCAGGTCCACCTTCGGTATGACGCCGTCTCGCATGCTGATTCTGCCATTGCAGATCACGGTGTCCACGTCGTCGCCGATGCCGCATTCAACCATGCTGCGGATAGGGTCCCAAATTGGGCCATAACGCAGCACGTCGCTGCGGCCGATTCGGACCAGGATCATGTCTGCGCGAGCATTGGCAGCCAGTCTTCCCAAGTCTTCCCGACCCAGGGAACGCGCAGCTGCCACGGTGGCGGCTTCAAATACTTCAGCGGCACTGGCAGCGCTTAGGTCGTGGCTCATGACTTTCCCGTGGTAGGACGCGGCGCGCATGTTCATGAACATGTCGCGTGGGTAGGTATCGCTGCCGATGGTGATATTGACCCCCGCCTGGCGATACGCTTTCCAGCTATCCAGTGTGCGAGCCCGCCGCACAATATTGACCGGACAGTGCGAGATGGATACTTTTTTCTGCCCCATTAAACCCAGGTCGTCTCCACCTGAATAGTTCATTTTCGGGTTGTTGGAGATCAGGTTGGCATGCCCAATATTCAATGTGGGACGCAACATCC
Organism: Alcaligenes sp.; assembly: GCF_050255915.1. NCBI lineage: Bacteria > Pseudomonadati > Pseudomonadota > Betaproteobacteria > Burkholderiales > Alcaligenaceae > Alcaligenes > Alcaligenes sp. Next base: position 66,709 of record NZ_JBFWIQ010000013.1, on the reverse strand, counting down.
CGACATGGTTCAGGAGCTCGATAGGAGTCAGTCCGTGTTCGCGTACGGTCTCCATAAATTCGATCACGTTGTAGCCGGCATGTGTGGCCATGGGCAGATTTAACTCATCGGCTGCACGCACCGTTTGACGTAGCAAGTCCAGGCTGCAGTTTTCAATTTCCCGAGGGACCAGGATACCGTGAATCAGGTCGGATTCATGGGCTTGTGCACGGCGAATAAATGCCAGGGCATCCTGGAAAAGTTGCTCGCCCTGGTCCGGGTACGGGATGCGTTCGAGCTGGCCCTTGTCATCGGATTGCCATCGACCACTATCGTAGCCAGGGCCAAGGTATCCACGAATACCCAAGTCCTCACATTGAGCCCACAATGCCTCTTGAACGAGTACATGTCCGCCCAGTTCTACAAAGGTGGTAACGCCGTTGCGCAGCAGCTCGGCTGCGGTAAAGGCGGCATGCAGAGCAATGCCGGGATCTTTTGCTGCTTGCTCCTGATCCAGATAGTTGGGGTAGCCGCGTATTTGCGTGCCTTGGCGTGCAATGGTCACGTCCATATAAGGCTGGCCGAATAATGCAGGGCGACCACCGTCGGCCAGAAGCTTGTGCAGTGCCCGATGACCGGAGTGGACATGGGTATCAATAAAACCAGGGGCCAGCACGCTGTCAGGTGCTTCAATGATCTGGTCCACATGCCCGTCGTAACGAGTGCCCACGTATATGATATGTTCGCCTTCGTAGACGAGCTGGCCGTGGTCGATCACGCAGTGGCGTCCTTGTTCGAATGCAATGACCCAGCGCGCTTTAATCAGAGTCCTCATGGGGTTTCCTGTGGTAGTAAGTTGTTGAACTAGTGTCCGAGAGGCCTGAAAACGAGGCAATTCCGTATTGGAATGATTGATTAGGCTGAAATGGAAATACGTGAGCAGGGGAATGAAATGAAGAATCTGGATTTGCTCCAGTTGCGTACTTTTCTTGCTGTGTTTCGAGAAGGAAATGTCAGCCGTGCCGCTTTGACGCTGGAGTCCAATCAATCTACGGTGAGCAAGGAGATCGCGAAGCTGCGTTTGTATTTTGGTGATGCCTTGTTTTTGCGTACGGCACAAGGTGTCGAGCCAACCCACAAGGCGCGCGCTTTGGCGCCCCGTATTGAGCAGGCCTTGAGCTTGCTGGATGATTTGTTGCAGACCGACAAGGAGCGGCTTGAACCATCCAGTCTGGATGTACGTTTCCGGGTGGCGACGACGGAATATTTGTCTTATTTGTTGATCCCGGCCTTGACGGCACATTTGCAGCAGCACGCTCCGCGGTGCAGCCTGGAAGTCCTGGATATGGCGGATTTGGGGGCTGAAGACTGGCTGTTGGGCGGGCGAGCCGATCTGGTTCTTTCATCGTCGGCAGCTGTGTCCTACCCGCTGTTTCGCCATGAGCTTTTTGATGACCGTTATGTGGTGGTGATGCGATCTTGCGGGCGTAATGGCCAGGCGATGACATTGGACGAGTTTTGCAGACGTAGCCACATTGGGGTACCTGGCCACAACGGCAGCCGTGAGCGTCGTTTGGCTGACGCTTTGCAAACACGCCAGTTGCAGCGCCAAGTGCAAGTTAGCCTGCCTCATTTTTTGGCAGTTCCCGGCGTGTTGGAGCGTACCGACTTTGTAATCAGTTTGGCAGAGCGCATGGCTCGCCTGCTAAGTGCCGGACACAAGCTGGATGTACTGGAGCATCCTTTGGGTTTAGCCCCGTTTTGTGTGTACCAGATTTGGCATGAACGCACGCGCGCCAGTTTTGCCTACGCATGGTTTCGGGAGCAAGTCAGTCACGTGTGCAGGGAGCTTTAGATAGCAAAGGGCCCGCAGTTAGCGGACCCTTTTACCTTTTAATCTTATTGCTTGGCAGGTTTACAACCAGGTCAAACCAATCGAAATCACGATACCCGAGACAATCAATTGAATCAGGCAAAAACCCATGATGTCTTTGGCTTTCAGACCGGCAATGGCCAGTACGGGCAAGGCCCAGAATGGCTGCAGCATATTGGTCCAGGCGTCACCCCAGGCAACGGCCATGGCCGTGCGCGCGATATCGGCATCCAGTGCCTGGGTAGCGGCAATGACAACCGGGCTTTGAACTGCCCATTGTCCGCCGCCCGAGGGCACAAAAATATTGACCAGACCGGCGCTCAAGAAAGTCCAGAAAGGCAGGGTAGTGGCAGTGGCAAAAGACACCAGCCATTCAGACAGGCTGGTAGCCAGACCGGAGTCGATCATGATGGCCATGATGCCCGCGTAAAAGGGGAACTGGATCACAATTCCGGCCCCGCCGCGAATGGCTTCATTCAGACTTTTCAGCAGACGACGAGGGGTGCCGTGCAGCAAGATGGCCAGAATCAGGAAGGTGAAGTTGATCACGTTCAGGTTCAGCGTTGCGCCACGTAGCACGAAGTAGTCAAACAAGTAAGTCAGGCCTGCCACACCAATCACAATGGAAATCAGGCGGCTGTTTTCCAGACGGTCTGCAGGACGATCTGTGGATTGGTTGACCTCGTCTGGTGCCTCTTCCAATCGCTTGGGGTCGACATAGATGCTTTCCTGCTCGCTGGGCAGCATCAAGCGGTTGATCAGTGGCACCAGGATAAACAGGGCGATCACAATGGCCAGGTTAAAGAAGGCGAAGATGGTGTCTGAGGTACTGATGATGCCGATCTTGCTCTCGGAAAAGTGCCCCGAGGTTGCAATGGTCAAAGGCACTGAACCGGCCAGGCCGCCGTGCCAGACCAGAAAGCCTGAGTAGGCACTGGCAACCAGCAAGCGGTAGTCAACACGAACCTGGCGGGCCAGCTCTTTGGCGAACAGGGCACCGACCACCAGACCGAACCCCCAGTTGATCCAGCTGGCTGCCAGCGAGACCAGGGTGACCAGAATAATGGCCGAACCGGCCGAGTGCGCCAAGGAGGCCAGGCCACGCAACCAGCTTTTTACCAAGGGGGTGCTGGCCAGCATGTGACCTGTTAGCAGGACCAGTAGCATTTGCATGGCGAAGGTCAGCAGCCCCCAAAAGCCATTACCCCAAAATTGGATGACCTCCATCGGAGAGCGCTGTTCGAACGCCATGGCCGAGACACCGGCAATCAGCGTGAGCAGGATGACGAAAATATACGGATCGGGTAGATAGCGTTCAACCAAGCGGACCGAGCCGCGCGTCATAGCTTTAAACATACATTGTGCTCCTGTGGATTTGCGCCAGTAATTGCGCGGGTCCTGATGTTTTGGAATTGGAGTTAATGCCCGTTTATATGGGCGTTCTTCTGGCAGCATTTTGATAAAAATGCTCAGTGCAGCCGTATTGTTGGCGAGAAGTTGCAAATTGTGAAGACGGGAAAACCTGAACCTTAAAGTTTTTGCTTGCTTGTCATCTTTCGCTATATGCTCTACTATATAGCGGTGTTTTCGAAAGAACCATCACTCATCGCTCGATGATGGGTTCTATTTATGGGCCCTTTGGGGCCCATTTTTTTTGCGCCACCGTGTGGTGTTAATTCATAAACCAATTAGAAAGATCGAATAGGGAAGTGGAATGAGACATCCGTCCAACCGCGCCACAGCAGCGCGTCAGCAGTTTGTCTGTTTAGTACCGCGCGCCTTGGTCTTGAGCATGATGGGGGCTGTGGCCCTTAACCAAGCCCATGCTCAGGACAACAAGGACCGTGTGTTTCAACTGGGCAAAGTGGTTGTTCAATCCAGCTTGGATCGAGAGGCGCCTTTGGGTGAGAGCGCAGTCAGCCAGGAAAAAATGCAGGCTTTTGACTTGCGTAATGTCGGTGCGGCTGTCAGCGTGCAACCGGGTGTCACGGTTTCGGCAGGCGGTGCCCGTAATGAGCAAATGGTCTACGTGCGCGGCTTCGATTCGCGTCAGGTGCCCTTGTTCCTGGATGGTATTCCACAGTACGTGCCGTACGACGGCTATGTGGACTTTACTCGTTTCACCACCATGGATCTGAGTGAAATTCGCGTGGCCAAGGGTGCAGCCTCCTTACTGTATGGCCCCAATATTATGGGTGGTGCCATCAACCTGGTTACCCGCAAGCCGGTCAAAGCATTTGAGGGTGAGTTCCGTGCCGGTTACGCCACGGGCGATCAACGCTACAGCGCCTTGAACGTGGGTACCAATCAGGGTTCCTGGTACCTGCAGGCTGGTTTGTCCTGGTCGGGCGAACGTACCTTCCCCTTGGGCCGTGGCTTTGAAGATCAAAAAGCACGTCCTACCGATACGGGCGGTATGCGCAGCAATGCCTCGCAAATGGACAAGAAAGCGTCCTTCAAATTGGGTATCACTCCCAATGCGACGGATGAGTACGTGATCGGCTATGTGAATCAGAAAGGTCAGAAAGACAATCCGGTCTACACCGGCGTGAACGATGCCAAGCTGGGTAAACGCTACTGGCGCTGGCCCTACTGGGACAAGGAAAGTCTGTACTTTCTGAGCTCTACCCGGGTTGGCGAGAACAACACCATCAAGACACGTGTGTACGAGGATAAGTACAAAAATGGTCTGGATATGTATAGCGATGGCCAATACGCCACCCTGACTGGCCCGACCAGTGAATACACGGACCGCACGCGTGGCGCTGCTCTGGAGTGGGTCAATACGAGTCTGGATGATCACGAGCTGCACTTTGCCTTGCATTACAAGCAAGATCAGCACCGTGATCCCAAGTCATCGGGCACTGAACGCTACAAGGACGTGACCACTTCACTGGCCTTTGAGGATCGCATCGCTTTGGGCGATCAGTGGCAATTGCGTGTGGGCGCCAGTCATGAGCGTCGCAAAGCCAAAGAAGCGCACAATTTTGAAACTGGCGATACCGACGCCACTAACGGTTTGCTGGAGCTGGGCTACGACTGGAGCCAGGCCATGCAGGTCTACGGCAGTGTGGCCTACAAGACTCGTTTTCCTACGATTAAAGACCGTTACTCCAGTCGTATGGGTTACGCCCAACCCAACCCGGATCTGAAACCGGAGCACGCCATTCACTATGAACTGGGCTTGCGTGGTCAACCTTGGCAGGGGGCGCAACTGGAATCGGCTCTGTTCCTGAGCCAGGTGCGCGACATGATTCAAAGCACCGTTATCCAGGCACCAGGCTGCGACAAGTACCGCCCAGTGGGTTTTTGTGATCAGGCCACCAACGTGGGCAAGGCCCGTCAAATGGGTCTGGAACTGTCCTTGCAGCAGGAGTTTTCTGCTCACTGGTCCGCTGGCTTGGCCTATACGTATTTGAACCGTCGCAATCAGTCTGATCCAGACGTCAAACTGGTGGACACGCCCAATCACCGTCTGTTCGCTCACCTGAGCTGGAAGCCTAATGCACAGTGGGAAGTGATGGGTTCGGTGGAAACTGAAAGTGGCCGTTACTACTCCTACGCGAACAACAAGGGCGACCAGATTTACGAAAAAACCCCCGGCTTTGCCTTGCTGGGTTTGAAGGGGATCTGGCGTCCTAACTCGGATATCACCCTGGAAGCCGGTGTGCGTAATCTGGGTGACAAGCTGTACCAATATAAAGAAGGCTACCCCATGCCCGGACGCGTTTGGTTTGTGGGTGGAAGCTATCGTTTCTAAAGCAGTGCTGTTATTGGCAGAAAAAGGGGGAAGGCCGGGATGAAGCGTCGTGACATAGTACGTGCCTTGGCGGCACTGCCGCTTGTGGCGCCTTCTGCCCGTTTGCAGGCCCGGTCTGAGCAGGCCGGGACCAGCACCCCGATCAGTCTGCCTGTCAGCGTGGCGGGTCAACTGCCCGATCCGGCCTACGTAGGCCGAGTGGTGGCCGCTGGTCCGCCCGCTTCGGTACTGGTGTATTGCCTGGCCCCTCATACGCTTTTAGGGTGGCCTTTTCAATTGGCTCCGGCTGCGCGCAGCATGATGGATGCCGCTGGTTTTTCTTTGCCTTATCTGGGCCGTTTGGCCGGTCGGGGCAGTACCTTGTCCCTGGAAAGCCTGCTGGCCTTAAAACCCGATATGGTGCTGGATATAGGCGATGTGAATCCTTATTACGAGTCGGCTGCCAAGTCCGTGCAAGAGCAGACGGGCGTGCCTTATGTCTTGCTGGATGGTCGTTTGAACGACAGCCCGGCGCAGTTGCGTCAGGCCGGGCAGATTCTGGGGCAAGCCGAGCGCGGCCAGCAATTGGCCTTGCGCGCCCAAGCCATTTTAGACAGCGCACATCAAGCCGCCAGCTCCCGAGCCAAGGGCTTGAAAGCCTATTTGGCACGCGGTAATGATGGCCTGGAAACAGGTATGGGTCAGTCCATTCATACCGAGGTGCTGCGGCTTTGCGGCCTGACGGTAATGGGTGACGAGAAAACCGATAATCGTCTGGGCCGTATTTCCTACGAACAATTATTGGCCTGGGACCCGGACATTCTGTTTGCCCAGGACGACGTTTTCTTTGAATTGGCGCGTACCCAAGCTCCCTGGAATCAGCTCAAGGCGGTGCGAGAAGGGCGTTTGTACCGTGTGCCTGCTTTACCTTTTGGCTGGCTGGATGGCCCGCCGGGAATCAATCGCTTAGCTGGTGTGATCTGGTTGAATGCCTTGTTGGAAGGTAGTGAGGCCATACCACGCATGCTGGGAGAGTTGCAGGATTTCTACTCAGCCTTTTACGGCATGTCTTTGGACAGCGAGCAGATCAAGCGACTGGTGCAAGGGCTGGACCCTTTGGGTTCAACGCAAAATTCATGAAGCTGGGTTTGCCCTACGGGCTGTTGCTGCTTTTTCTGGGACTGATTCTGGCCGTCCTTGTGGTGTTTGCGCTGGGGCAGGGGGCTTACCCTTTGTCGGGGCCGGATGTACTGCGAGCTTTAGCGGCTGGTTTTTCAAGTGACCCGGATACCTCGCAAAGTCAGGCGGTACGCGTTGTCTGGGATTTACGCTTGCCGCGTATTGCTGCGGCTTTGCTGGTGGGGGCGGCGCTCTCAACGGCAGGCGCGGCGTATCAGACCATGTTCCGCAATCCCCTGGTGTCACCCGATATTCTGGGGGTGTCCTCGGGCGCAGGTCTGGGGGCGATTCTGGCCATCTACTTGAACTTCTCCTTGTTTGGCGTGCAGATGGCGGCCTTTGTGGGCGGTTTGCTGGCGGTGGGCATTGTCTTGAGTCTGGCACGCATGCTGCGTCATCATCCACCTGTCCTGATTTTGGTCCTGGCCGGGATGGCGGTCGGCACCTTGCTCGGCGCAGCCTTATCGCTTATCAAAATTCTGGCCGACCCTTATTCCCAATTGCCCTCCATGACCTTTTGGCTGCTGGGCGGCTTAAGCGCGGTGCGCTCCTACGAAGTCTGGCCCGCTGCGTTGATGGTATCGGCCTGCATTATCCCGGTTTGGCTTTTGCGTTGGCGTATCAATGTCCTGGCTCTGCAAGATGACGAGGCCCGTTCCCTGGGCATGCCCGTCTCTGCCTTGCGTTGTTTGCTGATTGTTTGCGCCACCTTGATGACGGCGGTATGTGTGGCCTTGGCGGGCATCATAGGCTGGGTCGGTTTGTTGATTCCGCACGCGGCTCGTTTATTGGTCGGCCCGGATTTCTCCCGTCTATTGCCTGTCTGCTTGTTAGTGGGCGCCGCCTTTCTGTTGTTAACCGATACCTTGGCGCGCAGCATAGGCACGCTGGAATTGCCCTTGGGTGTGTTGACGGCTCTGGTAGGGGCTCCCGGCTTCTTGTTGTTGCTGGCTCGTGGTGCGAGGCAGCGATGAGCGAACAAGGCTTGGAAGCAATTGAGCTGGCCGTGGGCTATGGGCGCAAGCAAGTCGCCAGCAATGTGAACCTGCGTGTACAGACCGGGCAGGTCGTCTGTTTACTCGGCCCCAATGGCAGCGGTAAGTCCACTTTGCTGCGTACCTTGCTGGGCCTGCAGCCGCCTTTAGGAGGACAGGTGAAGGTGCAGGGCAAGCCCTTGGAACAGTGGCGTGCGCGTGCCTTGGCCAGGCAACTGGCCTATGTACCGCAAGCGCAGGATTCTGCCTTTGCTTTCACGGTAGAGCAGTGGGTCTTGCTGGGCTGTGCCAGTGAGCTGGCCTGGTATAGCCAACCACGGGCAGCCGACCGGCAATGGGTGGGCGTTTGCCTGGAGCGCTTAGGTATCGGGCAACTGGCTCAAAAACGTATTGATCAGATCAGCGGAGGGGAGCGTCAACTGTGTGTGATTGCACGTGCCTTGGCGCAGCGTTCACAGTTTCTGATTATGGACGAGCCTGCCTCCAGCCTGGACTTTGCGAATCAATTGCGCGTACTGGATCAGGTCTCGCACTTGCGTCAGGAAGGTCTGGGTGTGCTCTTGTGTACGCATCAACCCGAGCATGCGGCCCGCGTGGCGGACTGGGTGATCTTGTACCGGGATGGGGGCATATTGGCGCAGGGCCAGCCCTGCGACATGCTCAGTCAGGCCCGTTTGCGCCAGCTGTATCAACTACCAGCGCATGCTTTTGAACTACCGGATTGGTATGCGCGAGGGGGCTGATACCCCCCGAACTGGTCACATGTTTTTCAGGGCAGCACGGCCATATTGGTTGTTGTGCTCCACCACGCGGGTCAGCATGGACATAAAGGTTTGACGCTGCTTGGCGGTTAGCGGGTCCAGCAATCGTTCCTGGGCGCGGTTCATGCCACTACTGATTTCCTGCATGGCTGCCAGACCGGCTTCGGTGATGTAGGTCTGGCGAGAGCGGCGGTCGTCGGGGTTGATACGACGACCCAGCAACCCTTTTTCCTCCAGCCTGCGGATGACATCGGCCGAGGTGGTGCGATCCAGCCCCAGCTCGTAGCCGATCGTGGTTTGATCCAGCCAGGGTGAACCCATCAACACAGACAGGACACCGTGCTGAACCGGGGTCAGGTCACTTTTGCATTCCTCGTAAAACATGGCGTAGTGAATCTGGTTAAGACGGCGAACCAGAAAACCGGGCCGTGACCACAGTTTGTGTCGATACAGCTCGGCATTTTCTTCTTCCACTGGACCCAGGATGTCGGCCTCGTCGGCTTCCAGTCGTTCTTCTTGCTTTAGCTCGGCGTGATTGTTCATGGATAAGTCAGTCATCGATTGAGTGGCTTTCAGCCTGTTGCCAAAAGGGCAGCACACGGAAAGCGGGACGACCTGCAAAGGGTACGGCAGCAAGGTCGGCGTCTACAAGGAAAGCAGGGCTACGCTAGCGTGAACAGAAGCCCCGATTTCTGATTTGTAGTCTTGTCTACAGGCGCTGTCCACGCCCCAAAGTATATGTGATTTCCCGACTTGCTGAAAACAATAATAATCAGCATACTGATAGATATTGTTGGGGGGTCAAACGATTGACCTTATGTAAATCAATAATTTAGGGAAAATTTACGGTGAAACGTATTAAAAAAATAGCACTGGAGGAGCACTTCAACGCCGTTGGCTTTGAGGATTATTCCAAGGCCTTTGTCAAACACATTGACAGCGCCGACGCACGTGAACTGATGGCTCGTTTGCATGACTTCGACGCGCAGCGTCTAGAGGTAATGGACCGTGCCGGTATCGAGTACGTCGTGCTGTCGCAGACCGGCCCTGGGGTACAGGTGGAAAAAGATGTGTCCGTCGCGATCGAGCGCGCGCGTCAGAACAACGATTTCCTGGCGCAGCAAATTGCACACCATCCCGATCGCCTGGGCGGCTTTGCTACCTTGCCCATGCAGGACCCGGCTGCCGCCGCGCAGGAATTGACGCGCGCTGTGCAGGATCTGGGCTTGAAAGGCGCTTTGGTCAACGGTCACACGCATGGTGTGTACTACGATGGCCGCGAATACGATGCCTTCTGGGAAACCGTGCAGAAGCTGGATGTGCCGTTCTATCTGCACCCCTTTGATGCTTACGAAATGCCACACGCTTACACAGGCCACCCGGAGCTGGTGGGGGCGACCTGGGGCTGGGGTGTAGAAACCGGCACCCACGCGCTGCGCATGTTGTTCGGTGGTGTGTTTGACCGTTGCCCGGAAGTGAAGCTGGTGCTGGGTCATATGGGTGAAGGCCTGCCATTCCAGCGTTGGCGCTACGACAGCCGTTTTGCGGTCTATCCGCACGGTGTCACCTTAAAGCGCAAGCCGTCCGAGTACATCGGCAGCAATATTCTGATCACCACTTCGGGGGTCTGTTCCGCACCGACGCTGATGGGCGCAATTGGTGAAATGGGTGCCGAAGCCGTGTTGTTCTCGGTGGACTACCCCTATGAATCCACGGAACTGGCTGCTGATTTCATCGAAGCAGCGCCTATGGATGACAAGACACGCGAGCTGGTGTGCTACGGCAACGCGGCCCGTCTGTTCAAGCTGGACCGGAGCTAAGCATGAGCACATTTTTGTATGGCGCTCATGTGCACGCTAACGCTATTCGTCAGCATTACCTGCGCTACGGCGGTTCCAGCGAGGGTCGCGATCAACGTCCTGCCGTCATCATCGTGCCCGGCATTACCAGCCCGGCGGTGACCTGGGGCTTTGTGGGTGAGCAGTTCGGCAAGCACTTTGACACCTACATTCAGGACGTGCGTGGTCGCGGTTTGAGTGAAGCCGCCGAGGGCATGGATTACAGCCTGGATGCACAGGCCGATGATTTGATCGCCCTGGCTCAAGCCTTGGGTCTTAAAGACTACATCGTGGTCGGTCACTCCATGGGTGCCCGCATTGGTTTGCGTGCGGCTCACAAGAACAGCGATGGTCTGAACCGTCTGGTGATGGTTGATCCGCCGGTCTCCGGCCCGGATCGTCGTGCTTATCCTTCCAAGCTGCCCTGGTACGTGGATTCCATGGCCATGGCTCGCAAGGGCTGCACGGCTGAGGATATGCGCGCCTTCTGCCCGACCTGGACCGAAGAGCAATTGCAATTGCGTGCCCAGTGGCTGCACACCTGCCACGAGCCTGCGATTCTGGCCAGTTTTGAAGGTTTCCACACCGACGATATTCACGTCGACTTCCCGCATTTGAAGGTGCCTGCCTTGCTGATGACCGCCGAGCGTGGCGATGTAGTGCGTGATGAGGATGTGGCCGAGATTCAGCAACTGGCGTCGGGCGTTCAGCACGTTCGTGTGCCGAACGCCGGTCACATGATTCCTTGGGACAACGAAGCCGGCTTTTACGAAGCCTTCGGTGACTTTCTGGGCCAGCGCTTGGTGTGATGTTGAAGGGCCACCAAGGTGGCCCTGTCGTGATTAGGCATGTCGGTTTGAAGCCGAGCTGCCTTACAAGGAGAGACAAAATGGCAGTGAGTGATTATCAACTTATCGAAGCATGGCAAGAGGTGCTGCGCCTGTCCAAGCTGCAAGCGGGTCAAACCGTGACCTTGCTGACTAGCTCGACCACGCACCCCCAGACCATGCAGTGCGCGCAGATTGCCGCTCAGTCCATGGGCGCGATTGTCAATCGTTTGGACTTGTTGCCGGTCAATGCGGAAAAAGCCTTGAGCCGTGACTCGCTGGCGTACTTGGGTACGACCCCGCTGACGGGTAACGAAGCGGCGATCGCCGCCTTGAAAGCCAGCGATCTGGTTTTGGACCTGATGACCCTGTTGTTCTCGCCCGAGCAGATCGACATTTTGAAGTCGGGTACCAAGATTCTGCTGGCCGTGGAGCCACCCGAAATTCTGGTTCGTACCGTGCCAACGGAAGCAGATCGCGCACGCGTGACAGCGGCGGCCGCCTTGATCAAGGCCGCCAAGGAAATGAGCATTACCTCGCCTGCTGGTACTAATCTGCGTTGCCCACTGGGTGAATTCCCTGCGATTCGTGAATACGGTTTTGTAGATGAACCCGGTCGTTGGGATCACTGGCCTAGCGGTTTTGTGCTGACCTGGCCCAATGAGTTGAGCACCAACGGCACCATCGTGATCGACAAGGGCGACATTCTGTTGCCACAAAAGAAATACTCGACTGAGCAGATCATTCTGACCGTGGAAAACGGCTACGCCACCAAGATTGAAGGTGGTATTGAAGCCGAACTGCTGGACGAATACATGAAGACCTTCAACGATCCCGAAGGTTATGCGATTTCCCATATTGGTTGGGGTTTGCAGCCACGCGCCCACTGGTCCACCTTGGGCTTGTACTCGCGTGAGAACACCATTGGCATGGATGCGCGCGCGTTCGAGGGTAACTTCCTGTTCTCCCTGGGGCCGAACAACGAGGCGGGCGGTAATCGCACGACGGCCTGCCACATTGATATTCCTTTGCGACATTGCACGGTCAGCCTGGATGGCCGCGCCGTCGTGCGTGATGGCAAAGTACTGGACGGAGGCGTTGGTGAGTACGAATGAGGGAGCGGTTTACGCTCAACAAGGGTTTGGGTCGACGCTGGAGCCTAAGGCTCCGTATGGCTTGTTGATTATTGATCTGGTGAATGGTTTTGCTGACCCGGCGGTGTTTGGTGGCGGCAATATTCCTGAAGCCATCGAGAACACGCAGACCTTGCTGGCAACGGCGCGTGAACAGGGCTGGCCGGTGGCGCACACTCGTATCGTGTATGCCGATGATGGTGCAGATAACAACATTTTCAGCATTAAGGTCCCCGGCATGCTGGGTCTGACCGAAGATGCGCATAACAGCCACATCGTGCCGGAGTTGGCTCCTGCACCCGGTGAATTTATTGTTCGCAAGAACGTGCCGTCGGCCTTCTTTGGTACGCCCTTGGCGGCGTGGCTGACCCAACGTGGTGTGCAAACACTGCTGGTCGCCGGTGCGGTTACCAGCGGTTGCGTACGTTCCAGCGTGGTTGATGCGATGCAACTGGGCTTCCGCCCCTTGGTGGTGTCGGACTGCGTGGGTGACCGTGCAATTGGCCCACACGAGGCTAACCTCTTCGACATGCGTCAGAAGTACGCCACCGTGGCAACGCGGGAAGAAGCGATGAAGTTGATTGGTCTTTAAAGCGATTCAAGCTCTTGAGTATTTGAGAAGAACGATGTGTTTCATCATGGCCTGGATGGGCGTCCGTGCTTGATAGACATGAGTCGTCGTTAACAAGTCTGTTTTGATAGCCTTGTGATTGAGTATCGATGGTCTGCCGCTTGGGGGCGGGCTATCGGACCTGTGCCCCTGGGAGCCGGATGGCTCTCGGGGGCTTTTTTATTTCTGGCAGCGGCGTGGGGCCGCAAGGATTGCGGTGGAACGTTTTCTTGTAGGGCCCCTGTGTGGCTTGTCTTGGCGGATCCCTTGCTCATGCCGTGCGTGGGTGCCCTTGTCAGTGCGCCGTTGCGGGCGGGCCGTGAACTCGGAGCGCGACTGCTCACCCGGACCGACCGCAGGCGTGCTCCTTAAACAGCACGCCTTTTGCATCCCGCCTCGTTAATTTGCCCGTGGCAAGAACCCTGACTCACCCGCCAAGCCGAACCTGGGCCGCACAAGAAAACAAGCAACATGGTTTAAAGCCCAAACGGCACTTGCAGAGGAGAGTGAAAAAGAGCAAAACGATGGGCGTTTAGGAAATGCAGAAGAGCAAGGAAAGAGGCCCTGTCTGTTCAAAAAGTCAGTAAGTGCTTGGTAGATAAAAAGCCATTGTGAGCCGTTTAGTCAGCCTGCTGGGGTGTAGGGGCGGATCAGAGTACTTGCCGCGGGCAGGAGATAGCGTAGGGGTGCAAGCATCCTGCTGTTTGAGTCGGGCGCTTGTACTTGGTCCGGGGGACCAAGTACCCGGCGAGTTCAGGATGCGCCCGTAGCTATCTCCTGACAAGGGCACCGGTGCGCAGCACCGGCAAGTGCTCAGCCCAACACCCCAGCAGGTTGACTGAATGGCGTTTTCACAGAGACTTCCTTTACCCCCCACCCTGACTAACCTGAATTCCTCCAGGCCTGATAGGCCCCCCAAGCCTGCGCTACCAGCCCTAAGGTCTCATATCTCTGACATTGCGCCAGACATAAGCCCTCTGCCCAATAAATAAGAAAAAAAAGCACCCCTCAACAAAGAAGGGTGCTCAAAGGAATCAGAAGACCTTCTGACTCAAGTGGCTCGGAAACAGCACACAAAAAACAGTTTTAAAATCAGATGCAAACCACGGACTTATACCGGGAACACCAGATCGTTCGCCAGGATGGACGTATCAAAAATCACCTGACGCTCCTTGAGCATCAACCGACCCTCCACACGCGTGAACGTATCAAAATAATTACCCACCAGATGCACAGTAGAAGGCCCTTCCACCAAGGTCTGCATCAGCATGAAATTACCCTCGGCCTCAATGTCACCATTGTCCGCCTCGCTGATCACACGAACATCCGTGACCAGATGCAGCATGTAGCGCGGGGCATACATCTGCGTGCGGGCAATCGCCACCGCACGATCGTGCATCATGTCGCGCCCTTCGGCATAGACTAGGCCCACCGGCAAATTCAGATCCGCGTTCTCGCGTGAAGTAACCCGGTAAACCGCGTCCTCCACAAAAAACAGGGGCCAGTCCTCAACATTGCCACGATCCAACGTGGCACAGTACTCGGCATTGAAAAGCTCAATTTCCGCCTTCAACGCCAAAGCACGCTCAACAGAAACCTGGGCGGGTTTGAAAGAAAAATCCATTTTCATAAGTCAGCTCGTCTTACAGATCCATCACTTGGCGGTAGTACTGGTACATGGAGCGAATAGCCGCTTCCGAGATCAGCGTATTGGACGTACCCAGCTTGCTCTCATCCAGCTTGATGATGTTCACCTCGCTGCTGGAACGACGTACCCCTTCCTGCACAAACTTCATGGCCTCGTTGTCTTCCAGACCCAGGAAACCGGCAGGGCCCATCAGGTTGCCCTGACGCAGACGGTGACGAGTCATCTCCTCGGTATCGTCTTCATAGCCAAACATGGTCCATTGCATGATCAGGCTATTCGGGCCATTGGGCACAATCTGACGCACACCCAAGGTATTCATCTCGCGCTGAACAATCAGGTTGGGCCAGATCGTTTGCATGGTGACCGACCAAGGCGAATCGAACTCTTTGATGTAGTCCAGGAAACGCTCATCGCGCAAACGCATATCGTCCACAAAGGAACGCATTTCCTTCTTGTTGTCCTCGCTGACCTCGGCATACTTGTCCTCGGACTTGGCCGAGGCCATATAGCCGTGACGACCGTGCACAGGGTCCACATACATTTGCGACTTGTTGCCTGCAACCAGTAAACCAAATACCACCAGGAAAGAATGCAGCAAGGTTGCGTGGTAGGGATCCTTCAGGTTCTCGTGATACATCTTCCAGTTGCAAGGCAACTCGTTACGGTAGTAACCCAGAATCTTCAGTTTTTTGCCGGGGAAAATAGCCTCGAAATCCTTCAGGATTTCAGGCGTCAGGTATTCCGTAATCGGTTCGACCTGGTCGCTGTAGGATGCAAAAATCACGCCATTGTGCGTGGTCACATGCAGTTTTTTCAGGCCATGTTCGGAGTTCTTGAAGCTGCGAGGCATGCCGCCTTCTTTATTCGCACCGCGCTTGAAAGGAATCCCTTGCAGATCACCCTTCAGGCTGTAAGACCACTGGTGATACGGGCACACAAACTCATTGGTGTTGCCCTGGTTGTGGCGGCAGAACTCGGCGCCCCGGTGTGCACAGCGGTTCTCAAACACGTTGATGCTGCCATCCTCTGCACGAGCCACCACCACCGGCGTGGAACCCACATATGAGCGCTTGTAGTCGCCCGAATCGGGGATCTCCGCTTCCAGGGCGACAAAGTTCCAGGTGTCACCGTGGAAAATGCGTTCCATCTCGCGGTTGTAGATGTCGTTGCTGGTGTAGACCCAATCCGGAATGGTGTTGAGCACATCCTCGGGCCAGGTGCATTGCTCGACAGGGCGGTCTTTGGACCCGACCGTCTGGCCTATCACCGTTTGCGTCTGATACATGGGGTTCTCCTCTGATAACTCTTTAATGATTCGTGATGACGAGGCGGCGCAGGCCGCTTCTCTTTCTTAGACTTGGGCCGTACGAGCGGCTTCTTTCACGTACTGGCGCAGTTTTGTTGTCGGGTCCAGCACGATGGCCGGATCGACAGGCAGGTTCTGTTCCATGACACCGCGTAAGGCGCGTAGATCTGCACCAGCATTGACGGCAATCGCGTGGCGCAGATGCTGGCCCTCGAATGCCAGCAACATGAAACTGATGGCATCGCCCTGGCTGTCCATGACGCCGCGTACCTGATAGTGCAGATCCGGGCTGCCTTGGCCCAGCATCTGAATATTGCAACCGAGCACATCCGTCCAGAACCAGCTAATGGGTGCAGTAGGGGCATCCTGCCCGACAATGGCGTGGGCCACCTGACGGGCTTGCTCATTGGCGTTCTGCCAGGATTCGGTGCGCGTGCGCACGGCGGTGTCGGGGCAAATTTGTGTGGCGCAATCACCGGCGGCATAGATACCCGCCACACTGGTGCGACCCTGGCGATCCACAATAATCCCAGCCGTCATCTCGTCTACCGCAATGCCGCTGGCCCGGGCCAAGGCGGAGTTCGCAGTCAGACCGGCTGCCACAATAGCCAGATCGCCATTCAGGATCTGGCCATCATTCAGTTCCAACTGAACGGGATGCTCGTTCTGTGCCACAAAGTGAGCTTGGCGCACACCCTGACCCAGACGCACCGTGATGCCTTGTGACTCGAAACGCTCCAGCAACCATTGCGACAGCAGGGTAGGGGCGTTGCGCGCCAGCAGACGTTCATTCGCTTCAATGACAGTGACCTGTGCGCCGGTTTCGCTGGCGGTAGAGGCCAGTTCCAGACCCATGAAACCACCACCTATAACCAGGGTGCGCAAACCGGGATGCAGACGGGCTTGCAGGCTCAGGGCATCGTCCAGCGTGCGCAGATACAAGGCGTTGGCCTGGCTGGCGGGCAGCAGGGCCAGTTCGCGAGCCGCGCCGCCTGTGGCCAGCACGGCGTGCTCAAAGCGCCAGGTCTGGCCATTGCTCAATGTTGCCTGACGCTCGGTGCAATCCAGAGACAGCACGCGGGTGCCCAGCAAGAGTTCAATATGTTGTTCTTGATAGAACTCGGCTTTTTGCAAAAACACGCTGTCAGTGGTCGCGCTGGACTTGAGCACGTCTTTGGACAGTGGCGGACGTTCGTAGGGGAGATGAGTTTCGTCGCCTACCAAGGTAATGCTGCCGTTATAGCCCAGGCTGCGCAGTTCACGCGCCAGCACCGAAGCCGCTTGGCCAGCGCCGATGATCAATACGGAAGTGTGGTGTGCCATGATGTTGCGTCTCGTCAGCAGAAAAAAGCTCAGGCCTGGCTAAAGTCAGCCAGAATATCGCTGCCTTCAATACGCAGCGGATAGACCTTGATATCCACCGTGGCCGGGGCGTTCATGGCCTTGCCGGTTCGCAAACAGAACTTGGCCTGATGCAGGGGGCATTCCACACAACCGTCTTCCAGATAGCCGTCGGACAGCAGGGCATATTGGTGGGTACAGACGTTGTCGGTCAGGTAGAACTCGTCGTCCAGTTTGTGCAGGGCCAGTTTCTTGCCTTCCCACTCGATGGCCAGGGACTCTTCGTTGTCGATGGCATCGGTTTCGGAAATTTTTATCCAGTTCAAAGCTGTCTCCAGGTTGTGCTTTCAATTAGTCAGTATACTGTATAAATTATAAAATAAAATATCGTTTTTATAAGGGATTGCGCTAGTTTAGGTTTAAGCTATTGATGGTGCTTTCCTTTATCTCATCAAGGACATGCGTCAGTAGTTTCCCTGCTTGACCAAAAATTAATTAATCAGCACACTTACTATTATTGAGGCGGTGATTGTGAATTTTACAGCGTAGCAACACTGCTTTGAACGTCCGTCTGGCCCCTTGGGGGGACGGTTTGGCAAGGTTCAGACAGCAGTTGTCCGAGCATAAGGTCAGACTGGCGGGCAGCTACCCAGGCCCCTATCGAGCAAGGGGTGTCAATACACTAAAAAATACAAAGAGGTGAGTGATGGAGCGTCGTAGTTTTCTGCTGAAATCGGCAACGGCCGCAGGTGCAGGTCTGGCAGCGGTCGCTGCCCCTGCAATCGCACAAAGCAGCCCCACCGTGCGCTGGCGCATGTCCACCGGTTGGCCCAAAAGTCTGGACACTATTTACGGCTCGGCCGAAGCATTGTGCAAACGTGTCAGCGAACTGACCGAGGGCAAATTTGAAATTCGCGCGTTCCCCGGTGGTGAACTGGTGCCTTACGCGCAGAATATGGATGCCATCAGCAATGGCACTGTCGAATGTAACCACGTGCTCAGTACCGCTTTTGTGGGCAAGAACACCGCCGTGACCTTTGACACTGGCCTGTCTTTTGGCATGAACGCCCGTCAGCACAATTCCTGGATCCACTTCGGTGGCGGTCTGGAATTGCTGCGCGATATGTACAGCCAATACAACATCGTGAACTTTGTGGCCGGTAATGTGGGCGTGCAGATGGGGGGCTGGTTTCGCAAGGAAATCAAAGACCTGGAAAGCCTGCAAGGTCTGAAAATGCGTATTGGCGGTATTGGTGGCATGGTGCTGTCCAAACTGGGTGCCGTACCTCAGCAGATTCCCCCCAGCGATATTTACTCCTCGCTGGAAAAAGGCACGATTGATGCTGCCGAATGGATTGGTCCTTACGACGATGAAAGGCTGGGCTTGAACAAAGTCGCTCCTTTTTACTATTCCCCCGGTTGGTTTGAAGGCAGTGCATCCTTGACCTCCATGGTGAACAAAGAAGCCTGGGAGGCTCTGCCTGCCAATTTCAAGGCTGCTTTCGAGACTGCCTGTAACGAGCAGACCATGCTGAGCCTGGCCAAATACGATGCCTTGAATCCCAGTGCCTTGCGCAAGCTGGTGGCCGATGGTGCCAAGCTGCGTTACTTCCCCAAGGACGTCATGAAGGCCGCTTACGACAAGTCTCAGGAGCTGTGGAAGGAACTGTCGGAGAGCAACGCTGATTTTGCCAAGATCTATCCAGGCTGGAAGGCCTTCCAGGAGCAGGAGGCCAGTTGGTTCCGGGTTGCCGAAAGCGCCCTGGACAACTTCACCTTCAGCGAGTTGGGCAAGCGCAGTTAAGCAGCACATTATTAAGGTAGTGAAATGAGTCAGCACAGTCACCCGTCACGCCCGGGTGGCCAAGGAGTGGGTGCGCGTATCCTTCGCAAGGAGGATGCGCGCCATCTCAATGGCCAGGGCAACTTCATCGGAAACATGACCATGCCGGGGCTACAGGAAGTCGCCTTCTTGCGCAGCCCCATGGCGCATGCCCGCATCCGTCAGATCAATATTGAAGACAGCGCACGCGCACAGGTCATTACCCGCGCCGATATGCCGGACTGTCAGGATATTTACGCCGCGTCCACCTTGCCCAGCTATCAGGCCTCCAGCATGCCGCCGCTGGCCTCGGGCAGCGTGCGTTATGTGGGCGAACCGGTTGCCTTGGCCTTTGGTGAGAGCCGCGCCGTGGCCGAGGACGTTCTTGAGGAGATCGAAGCCCTGTATGACGAGCTGCCGGTTTATGGCAGTGTGCCGGCCTCGCTGGCCGCGCAGGGGGATCTGTTGCATGAAGGCTGGCAGGACAATGTGTTTGTGACCTTGCGCTCGGACGTGGCCTTTGAAGAGCACGCTGCCCGTGCTGACCGCGTAATCGAGCATTCTGTCAGCCTGTCGCGGCAGTGCATGTTGCCGATGGAAGGCAAGGCGGTGTTGGCCTATTGGGATTTCCAGGCTGATCAACTGGTGGTGTATTGCGGCAGTCAGATCCCACACATGCACCGTACCGGCATTGCCCAGTTTCTGGGTATGGATCAGGCTCAGGTGCGTGTGATTTCCCCCGATGTGGGCGGCGCCTTTGGTTATAAATGTGTGCTGCACCAGGAAGAGCTATGTGTGGCCTGGTTAGCCAAGACCTTCCGCAAGCCGTTCCGTTTCATGGAAGATCGCCGTGAGCACTTGATTGCCGGCGCCAATACCCGTGAACACCAGTACCGACTGAAAGCACACATCAGCAATGAAGGCCGCCTGCTGGCGCTGGACGCTGAAATTGATATTGATGGCGGCGCGTACTCCGTCTGGCCCTTTACCGTGGGTCTGGAAGTAGGCCAGGCCCTGGGCAACTTGCCCGGTCCGTACGATTTCCGTGGCTACCGTTGCCGCACACGCGGTGTGGGCACCAACAAGCCAGGCTTTATGCCGTATCGCGGCGTTGCCCGTACGGGTGTCTGCCTGGCCATTGAACAAATGATGGATCAGATCGCGTTGGCGGTCGGCAAGCCCTCCTGGGAAATTCGCTTGATGAATCTGGTGCAAGGCGAGCAAATGCCTTACATCAACGTGGCCAATAAGCATTACGACTCGGGGGATTATCCAGAAAGTTTGCGTCGCGCTTTAGCTGCGGTGGATGTGGATGCCGTGCTGGCTCGTCAGGCTAAGGGTGAGCCCGATGGTCGTTTGATTGGTTTGGGTGTGGCGTCCTATACCGAGCAGTCCGCACACGGCACCTCCGTGTTCGCCAGTTGGGGCACAGCGGTGATTCCTGGTTTCGATCAGGCGTTTGTACGCATGACCCCGGACGGCGGTCTGGAAGTGCGTGTGGGTGTGCACTCGCACGGTCAGGGCATGGAAACCTCGTTTGCCCAGATCGCCAGCGAAATTCTGGGTATTCCCGTGGCCAAGATCAAAGTGGTGCACGGTGATACGGGCCGCACGCCCTTTTCCACTGGCACTTACGCCTCGCGCTCCCTGGTGATGTCGGGCGGTGCGGTATCCAAGGCCTGTAAAGAGCTGCTGCCACGCGTACGCAAGATTGCCGCGCATATGCTGAAAACGGATGTGGACCACATGCAGCACCAAGGCGATACCTTTAGTGCCGATGGCCGGCAGATCAGCATCGCCCAAGTGGCCGATGCCTGGTACATCAACCCGCAGCATTTGCCCGAGGATGTGGACCCGCAAGGTCTGGAACTGTCCGTCGGTTACAAGCCCAAAGTCGATACAGGCAGCTTCACCTACGCCAGCAATGCCGTGGTGGTGGCGGTTGATCCGAGTACCGGTGGCGTGGAAGTGCTCAAGTACGTGGTGGTGGAAGACTGTGGCGTCATGATCAACCCCATGATTGTGGAAGGCCAGACGATTGGTGGGATTGCCCAGGGGATTGGCACCGCCTTGTATGAAGAAATGCCTTATGACGAGTTTGGCCAGCCGTTGGCATCGACCTTGGCCGATTATGTGATGCCCGGTGCCTGCGAAGTGCCCAATATTCATATCGAACACATGGAAAGCCCGTCGCCCAATACGGAGTTTGGTGCCAAGGGCATGGGCGAGGGCGGCGCAATTGCCCCTCCCGCTGCCATCATGTCGGCCATTAACAATGCCTTGCGCTCTACGGGAGCCCAGGTCTCGCATACGCCCGTGACGCCGCATCGACTGCTAAGCGCCATTCGCGCTGCCGCACAGCCCGTCAATCAACAAGATAAACAGCCCGTGTCGGAGGTTCAGGCATGAAGGCCGCCAAGTTTGAATACGAACAGGCCCAGAGCCTGCAACAGATCCAGGATGCCTATGGCAGCGACCCTTCAGCGCTGCGCCTGATGGGCGGCAGCCAGTCCCTGGGCCCCATGTTGAATTTGCGGCTGGTGCGTCCAGGTCGTGTGCTGGATGTATCGGCCGTGCCCGAGCTACGTCAGGTCACAGCCATTAAAGGACACGTGCGTATCGGCGCAGCCGTGACCCACGCTCAGATTGAAGATGGTATTTACGAATTGCTGCACGGTCACATGATGCAGAAAGTGGCGGGCCGCATTGCTTACCGGGGGGTACGCAATCGCGGCACTTTGGGTGGCAGCCTGGCCCATGCGGACCCGGCGGCAGACTGGGTGCTGACCTGCGTCGCTTTGGGCGCACGCATCAATGTGCGTGGAACCCAAGGCAGCCGCACTGTTCCCATGAGCGAATTCATGTTGGCCGCCTACACCACGGTGCTGGAAGCTGGTGAGTTTATTGAGTCTGTGGATGTGCCTGAGGTGTCCGGTTCGGCCCGCTGGGGTTACTACAAATTCACCCGCAAAGTGGGTGAATTTGCCGATGCCAGTTGTGCTTGCTATTTCGACCCGGCCACGCGCACGGCGCGCGTAGTGATTGGTGCCATGGAAGGCGCACCGCGCTCCTTGCCCGAGCTGGCCGTGAAAGTGGCTGCACAAGGGGCCGCCGTCCTGGAAGGGGACATCATTGCAGCGGCCTTGCAGCCGTATCTGGCACAACGGGACGAGGCCCATCAGGTGCTGTTCCGTACGGTCGTAGAGCGCAGCCTGAAGCAAGCGCTGGGTGTGAAAGGTTAAGACATGGCAGAAATCTCGATTCAAGTTAACGGCCGTCAGCAAAAGCACGAGGCCGAACCGCGTACCCATCTGGGTGATTTCATCCGCGAGAAAAGCCGTTTGACCGGCACCAATCTGAGCTGTGAGCACGGTGTGTGCGGTGCATGTACGGTGCTGGTGGATGGTCGTCCGGTGCGCTCCTGCATTACCTTTGCCGGCGCTTGCGATGGGCACGAAGTCACCACCGTAGAGGGCTACGACGACGACCCGATCATGAGCCGTCTGCGTACCGCTTTTTCGGAAAAACATGCTTTGCAATGCGGCTTCTGTACGCCTGGCATGTTGGCCACCAGCCGCGATATCGTGCTGCGTTTGCCCGACGCAGACGAAGCCCGTGTGCGCATTGAACTGTCCGGCAATATTTGCCGCTGTACCGGCTATCAAGGCATTACGGCTGCCATTCTGTCCGTGCTGCAAGCCCTGCGCGATCAGCCCGATGCCCAGGTAGACGCCTTGCGCGCCGCTGTGGTGCAAAACGTGCAGCAAGACTGGAACCAGAACGGTTTTACGACGTTTGACGCTGTCCAGGAAGACGTGCAAGCGCCCGCTCCGGTGGCCGCTGCAGCACCCGCCGCGTCCGGTCGTGCCGACAAGGGCAAAGGCCAAGCCATTCAAGGTGGTTTTGATGCCCGTTTCCCGGCCGATCAGGTGTGGGCTTTCATGAAGGATTTGCCCAAAGTGGCGGGCTGTCTGCCCGGCGCGATGATCGAGTCTCAGGAAGGGGCCACGGTACAAGGCAAGATCGCCATCAAGTTTGGCCCCATGTCGGCTGCCTTCAAGGGCAATGCCACGTTGGAAGAAGACAACGAACGCCGTGCCGCCGTGCTGCGCGGTGAGGGCGTGGACTCCTTGAGCCAATCGCGTGCGCGTGGCGATGTCAGCTTTCAGGTCAATCCGGATGGCCAAGAGCGCAGCCGCGTGGAAGTGGAACTGGTGTATTCGCTGCAAGGGCCACTGGCGCAGTTTTCGCGCTCCGGGCTGGTTCAGGATTTCGTGCGCCGCATGATTGCGGAGTTCGGCAAGAACGTAAACCTGCGCCTGGAAAAACCGCTGGCAGAAGGCGAGGAGCCCGTCGTGGCCGAGTTCAATCCGGTCAAGATGTTTTTCAGCATTTTGTGGGACCGCTTCAAGGGACTTTTCCGGCGCGCCTAAGTGCGTAGACGACGCAAGACGATAAATAGAACGGGGGCAAGGAAAGAGAGGGCGGGGCGTATCGCTGTGGGCAGGCGCAGGCGCCTGTCAATCGGGGTCGCCTGCTTGTCAGGC
Source organism: Alcaligenes sp. (assembly GCF_050255915.1). Taxonomy (NCBI): domain Bacteria; kingdom Pseudomonadati; phylum Pseudomonadota; class Betaproteobacteria; order Burkholderiales; family Alcaligenaceae; genus Alcaligenes; species Alcaligenes sp. The sequence goes on along the minus strand of NZ_JBFWIQ010000013.1, from coordinate 43,111 downwards.
GCCTGGGGTATGGCCGGCCAAGCCCTACAAGAGTGCGCCACCCGTTTCGGTCTTGGTGGATACCAACTAGGGCCTGTTAACGCGCTTTGCTTACATCGTGTGAACAGACCCTTATTTCAACGCAGAAAATCTGGGGGATTGATGCAATTACTACTCAAACTATCAAGGGCGATCGACAGCCTGAATCAGCTCTGTGGCCGAGTGGTCATGTGGGTGGTTCTGCTGGTTGTGGTGATCAGCTCCTATAACGCCTTTGCGCGCAAATTTTTCGATATCAGCTCCAATGCCTGGCTGGAAGTGCAATGGTATCTGTTCGGTGCGCTTTTTCTGCTGACGGGCGGCTACACCTTCTTGCGCAATGAGCATGTACGCGTCGATGTGCTGGCCTCACGCCTGTCCGAGCGCAAACAAATAGTGATCGAAGCCGTGTGTGTGGTGCTGTTCATGTTGCCTGCCTGTCTTGCCATCATGATCTTGTCCTGGCCGGTGTTCATGGACTCTTACCTGACTCAGGAAGTGTCTTCCAACTCCGGTGGCTTGATTCGCTGGCCCGCCAAATTGATTATTCCCATTGGTTTTGCCCTGATTTCGCTGCAGGGGATCTCGCATCTGATCAAGTGCATTGGTTTTTTGCGTGGCGCTTGTCCCAACCCCAACAAGAAGTTGCAGAGCAAAACGTCTGAAGAATTGCTGGCTGAAGAAATTGCACGGCAAGCCCAGGCCAAGTTAGCGCATCAACACAAAGGCTGAACCCGATCATGATGGATTTATTTATCGCTAATATGGCGCCGGTGATGTTTGCATCACTGATTGTTTTCTTGCTGCTGGGCTTTCCGGTGGCCTTCGCGCTGGCCGCCAATGGGATGGTGTTCGGTCTGATCGGCGTGGAAATGGGCCTGTTCAACTGGTCCCTGTTCCAGGCCTTGCCGCTGCGGGTATTTGGGATCATGGCCAACGATACCTTGCTGGCGATTCCCTTCTTTACTTTCATGGGGCTGATTCTGGAGAGGTCGGGCATGGCGGAAGACCTGCTCGATACGATTGGTCAGCTCTTTGGCTCCATGCCGGGTGGCCTGGCCATTGCTGTGGTGTTTGTGGGGGCCATGCTGGCTGCCACCACGGGGGTGGTGTCGGCGTCGGTTATTTCCATGGGCCTGATCTCCTTGCCCATCATGCTGCGTTACGGCTACAGCCGACGATTGGCAACCGGGGTGATTGCGGCGTCAGGGACCTTGTCGCAGATCATTCCGCCCTCTCTGGTGCTGATTGTGCTGGCTGATCAGTTGGGTCGCTCGGTTGGCGATATGTACCGTGGAGCCATGGTGCCAGGCTTGGTGTTGACCTGCTCTTATCTGCTTTATGTTTTGATTCTGGCTGTCTTGCGCCCCAAGGACGTGCCTCCGATTCCTGCCGAGCATCGTACTTACTCGCAGGCCAATGGCCGTTCGGGTACACGCTCCTTGTGCGTGCTGTTGTTGATCTCGCTGGTGGCCGGTTATGTGCTGGATGAGTTTTGGGTTGATCCCAATGGTCCGGTAGACGAGAAGGTCGTTATTTGCATCTTGCTGGTGGGCGGCGTGGCCTTTGTAATGGCGCTGATCAACAAATGGCTGAAGCTGGGCCTGCTGTCGGTGTTGGCCGAACGCGTGGTGTTTGTCATGATTCCGCCCCTGGGCCTGATCTTTCTGGTGCTGGGGACCATCTTTCTGGGTATCGCAACGCCAACCGAAGGGGGGGCCATGGGCGCGGTGGGTGCGATCCTGATGGCGGTCAGCCGTCGTCGTTTGAGTATTGATCTGCTCAAGCAAGCCATGGATACCACCGCCAAGCTGTCTTGCTTTGTGATGTTCATTCTGATCGGTTCCACCATTTTCTCGCTGACCTTCCGGGGTGTCGATGGCGATCTGTGGGTGGAGCACCTGCTGCTTGACCTGCCCGGCGGTGAATACGGCTTTCTGATTCTGGTCAGTGTGCTGGTGTTTGTACTGGCTTTTTTCCTGGATTTCTTCGAGCTGGCTTTTATCATCGTGCCATTGTTGGGGCCGGTGGCCGACAAGATGGGCATCGATTTAATCTGGTTTGGTGTGCTCTTAGCCGTTAATATGCAAACATCCTTTATGCATCCACCATTTGGCTTCTCACTATTTTATTTGCGCTCGGTGGCGCCCAAGGATGAGTACGTCGATAAAGTGACCCAGAAGAAGATCCCAGGTGTGGCCACAGGCGATATTTACTGGGGCTCCGTACCCTTTATCTGCATCCAGATTGTCATGATTGCCGTGGTGTTGCTATTCCCAGGCATGGTGACGCATTACAAGGGCACGGGTGTGACCGTGGATCCTAGTACGGTCAAGATCGAGATGCAGGCTGAATACGGTGCGGACTTGAATCCGTTTGGTGATTCGGGTGACGGCGGTGGTATGCCGGTATTCAAGTAAACACAGGAGACACCTATGGAGAGTCTGGATGTCAGGGTATTGCGCCAGTTGCACGCGTGGCGCGCACAAGGACGTGATGCGATCCTGGTCACGGTTGTGCAGACCTGGGGCTCGTCCCCCCGTCCAGAGGGCTCCATCATGGCTCTGGAGAAGGGCGGGGCGGTGGTCGGATCGGTTTCAGGCGGGTGTATCGAGGATGATCTGATCCGCGCCTATCACGACCCGGACGGGGCGGATAAACGCCTGCATGGTGATGGCCGTCCCCAGTTGCTGACGTATGGCGTCAGTGCGGATGAGGCGCATCGCTTTGGCCTGCCTTGCGGTGGGACGATCCGGCTGCTGGTGGAGTTCAATCCCTGCCCCCAAGCGCTGTCGGACCTGCTCGGTTTGCTGGAGCAACGTCATCTGGTGCAACGCCATGTGGACCTGCACACTGGCCGTGCCTGGGGCAGTGCCACCCGTGTTCCGGCGGCTTTGCAGTTAAGCCAGGATTGTCTGTCTGTGACCTTTGGGCCGTCTTATCGACTCTTGTTGATCGGCGGCGGGCAACTGTCTGAATACGTGGCGACCATTGCCTTGTTCAATGGCTTTGATGTGACGGTCTGCGATCCGCGCCGTGAGCATATTCAAGGCTGGAGCGTGGCGGGGGTACGCGTGGTCAGCGGGATGCCGGATGACGAGGTGATTGCCTGCGTGCCGGATCGGCGCACGGCTATTGTGGCCCTGACGCACGATCCCAAGCTGGACGATATGGCCTTGCTGGAGGCGCTCAAAAGCAGTGCCTTTTATGTGGGGGCGATTGGCTCACGACGTAATAACCAAAGTCGTCGTGAGCGCCTGGCCGAGTACTTTGACCTGACGGCCCAGGAGATCGACAAGCTCAAAGGCCCGATTGGTTTGTACATAGGCAGCAAGACCCCGGCGGAGATTGCTGTCAGCATCATGGCCGAGATCATTGCGGTCAAGAATGGGGTGCAGGTGCCACGCGAGTTGTCAGTAGGCTCTGTCAAGGATAGACAAGAGCAGTTGTCGGCCTAGAGACGGGCTTGCGTGACAGTTCTGCATTCAGACAATTCGCACTAAGATAAGAGAACGGGCGGCGACCCGTTCTTTTTTTGTGTCCGGGCCGCCCAGGACCTGACGCCTGCTGTTGTCAGCAGGCCGCCAGCGGGTGACAAGCCCGTGCAGCGTAGGCACGTTTTGATTTCTGTCTTTGTGAGCCCCTCATGCCCTTTGTGTCCCAGTATGGTTTTTTGCCCCTGAGTGCCCCCCCAGGAAAGGAGGCTCTGTACAACCCGGCACAGTGCGCCAGCATGGATGCGGCGGCACCGGGTTTTGGGGTATCTATCGAGCAATTGATGCAGGCCGCTGCCAGTGCAGTGGCGCGTACCGTGCAGCGACACTGGCCGCAAGGAGCCGTCCTGTTCTTGTGCGGGCCGGGCAATAACGGCGGTGATGCCTTGGTGGCCGCGCAGATTCTGCGTGAGCAAGGGCGAGTGGTTTCCGTGTTCAGCCTGGTGGACCCGTCCGTGCGACAGGGGACAGCAGCTTGGGCGCAAAGCCAGTGGCAAGGCCGCTGGGAAAGGCAATGCCCGGATTTCCGACGTTTTTCCGTGGTGGTCGATGGTTTACTGGGTGCGGGTTTGGACCGCGACGTAGAAGGCGACACCGCCGCCTTGATCCAGTCCCTGGCGGCTTCCAAGGTTCCTGTTTGTGCCATTGACGTGCCTTCGGGTCTGGATGGTGCCAGCGGGCAGGTACGCGGTGTGCTCGCCCCTGCCACGGTGACGGTCAGCTTTGTCCGTTATAAGCCGGGCCATGTTCTGTATCCGGGGCGAACCCTATGCGGCAAGTTGGAATTGGCCGACATCGGTATGCCAGCGCCAGCCTTGCAACAGGCCAATACCTGGTTGAATGAACCGGCCTTGTGGCAGGCTCATCTGCCGCAGTTGGGGGCCCAGAGCCATAAGTACACGCGTGGGCATGCCTTGGTGGTCGGGGGCGAACAGATGACCGGAGCCAGCCGTCTGGCAGCGCGTGCCGCGCAACGCGCAGGGGCAGGGCTGGTCAGCATGGCCGTGCCACCTTCGGTCTGGCCGGTGTATGCCGGCGCATTGGACAGCATCATGGTGGCTCCCCTGGGTGACACCTTGACCACGGACGAGCGTATTCGCGCCTGGCTGATCGGGCCGGGGGCAGGCTTGGGCGAGCAAACCCGTCGCCTGACCCTGGCCTTGCTGGCTACCGAGCGGCCTTGTGTATTGGACGCCGATGCCATCAGCAGCTTTGCAGAGCAGCCGCAGGAATTGCTCGATGCCTTGCATGAGCAGTGTGTACTGACCCCTCATGCAGGAGAGTTCGCCCGCGTCTTTGAAACTGCACCGGATCGGTTGGAGGCGGCGCGTTTGGCCGCTCGACAATGCGGTGCCGTGCTGGTTCTGAAGGGTGCGGATACTGTCATCGCTGCGCCGGATGGGCGGGCCTTGATCAATGCCTGCGCACCGCCCTGGCTGGCCACTGGGGGCAGCGGGGATGTCTTGGCAGGCCTTGTCTGCGGTCTGCTGACCCAGGGCATGCCTGCTTTTGAGGCAGCGAGTGCCGCTGTTTGGCTGCATTCACAAGCCGCCCTGGAGTTTGGTCCCGGCCTGATTCCGGAGGATTTGATCGCCGTGCTGCCGCGTGTTTGGCAGCGCCTTTTATCCAGGGCCTAAGGCTTACTTGCGTGGGGAGCGTTGGTAGGCCAGCGCCACAATCCCGCTTAGCACCACCGCTCCACCCAGCAATTGAGTGGAGTTCAAGGTCTGTTTTAAAATCAGCCAGCCCAGAATCAGGGATGCCACCGGCTCCATGTTCATGAAGGGGGCATTGCGTGTCATGTCCAGTCGGGGAGCCAGCACAAACAGGGTGACAAAGCCCGTGGTGTACAGCACACAGACCAGTGACAGGGCAATCCAGCCTGTGGCGTCATGGGGCAAGGCAGAACCACCGGGCAGCAGTCCCAGGGGGCTGAGCGCAATCAGGCAGACCAGCGTTTGGCTGATGGTACAGAAACTGCGCACCAGACCGGGCAGAGGGGCCAGTTTATTTTCTGTAACCCACAGACCCATGGCAAACGTCAGGGCCGTCAGCAGGCTGCACACCACACCCAGCACCCATTGCCCATCCAGCGTTGCGCCCTGAATCAGGCTGGGGGTGTCCAGCGCCAGCAAGAGGCCAATCAGAATGGCCACCATGATGATGGAGGTCTTGCGAGTCGGTTTGTGCCCGCCCAGTATCCAGGTCAACAAGGCCAACAGAATCGGGTACATATTGGCCACCAGCAAGGCCAGGGCCACGGGGATACGCGCGATGGAAGAGTAGATCAGCATGCACTGCATGGTGATCAGCGCGCCCAGCAACAGTTGCCAGCCCAGATACTGACGCGGCACATGCAAGGCTTGTTTGCGCCAGATGAGCAGCATGCTCAAGGCCAGAGTAGCCACGGCGGAGCGGAAAATAACCGAGATGATCAGCCCGGTACCATGGTCCAGTGCGACTTTTGCTGCAATATGGTTGGCGGCAAAGGAGCTGCCCAGCATTAACAGCAAAATAATGGCAAGGTGGCGGGGCAGTAAGGTAGGGGATGTTGCGGGGGGCATGCTGCTTATTTCAAGTTTAAAGTGCGAGGGGTTGCTTTATTGTTGTCCGCTCTGTCACTGGCTGCAAGTATTGCTTGCATATCGTGGTCAATATGCCTTGGGTGGGCGGTGCTACTATGTGGAGCGATGTCCATGACCACAGAGATGCTCCCATGAAAATCGACCCCGCCAACAAGCCGACAATACCCCGTTCTACGGGCCAGGCTCCGTCCTTTTTCTGGCGCAGCCTGATGGCGGGTGGAGCCTTGCTGGCCGGCCTGACAGGCTGCGCTCTGCCCTCGCTGGAGGGCCGTAGCCACAGCGAGGCTTTGCCGCTGGATCAGGCCCGGAACACCATGATTGGCCAGGCGGTGACTCCCATGGTTCAGCAGCATCCTGGCTTGTCCGGCATTTACCCTTTGTTTGATCCGCACGACGCGTATGCCGCCCGCGCCTTGCTGGCCTTTGCCGCCCAGAAAACGCTGGATGTGCAGTATTACATTTGGCGGGGTGATACCACTGGCACCTTGATGCTGGGCACTTTGTTGCAAGCGGCGGAGCGTGGCGTGCGCGTACGTTTGTTGATTGACGACAATGGCATTACGGGGTTGGATGATTCTTTATCTGCCTTGAATGCCCATCCCAATATCGAAGTGCGCCTGTTCAACCCCTTTGTGTTGCGCTGGCCTAAATCCCTGGGTTTCCTGATGGATTTTTCCCGTCTGAACCGGCGCATGCACAACAAGTCCTTTACCGTCGATAACCAGGTCACCATTATTGGTGGACGCAATGTGGGTGATGAGTATTTCGGCGCGACCCAGGACGTGTTGTTTGCAGACCTGGACGTGATGGCCATTGGTGCCGTGGTACAGGATGTCTCCAAGGATTTCGACCGCTACTGGGCCAGTCAGTCGGCCTATCCGGTCGATACTCTGATCAAAACAGGTGGTTCGCAAGCACTGGTGACGTTTCAGGCGCAGTTGCAAGAGGCTCAGGAGCAGCCACGCGCCAAGGATTATCAGCAGGTGCTGCGTGAATCGGATTTGGTCAGCCATCTGGTGCGCGGCGAGCTGGATTTCCAGTGGGCGCGTACCACCATGATCAGTGATGACCCGGCCAAGGCTTTGGGCCCGGTCAATCCGGAGCAGTTGATGGTCTGGCAAATGGACCATGTGCTGGGCAAACCCACCAGTCAGGTCGATCTGGTGTCCTCTTATTTTGTGCCTACGGCGGCGGGCGTACGCGCTTTTGAGGCGATGATGCAACGGCCTGGCATGAAGGTGCGTGTTTTGACCAACTCTTTGGCGGCTACGGACGTAGCTGCGGTGCATGCGGGCTATGCGAAGCGACGCAAAGCCTTGCTGGAGGCAGGGGTGCAGTTGCTGGAGCTGCGGCCCACCACGGACAAACCTACCCGTCATGGCTCGGGGCCATTTGGCAGTTCGGGCTCGGCCCTGCATGCCAAGACTTTTGCCGTGGATGGCAAACGCTTGTTTGTGGGGTCCTTTAATTTCGATCCGCGTTCGGTCAATTTGAATACGGAACTGGGCTTTATTATCGAAAGCCCTGAAATGGCGCAAGCCTTGTCCAGGAGCTTTGAGGAAGTCTTGCCTTACCGTAGCTATCGTGTCGAACTGGATAATAATGGCGACCTGGTATGGATTCAGTTAAACGAAGACGGTACCGAGCGCTTTTTTACCTCCGAGCCCAATGCCAGCATCTGGCGGCGAGCCGGAGTCGGAGTCTTGTCTGTCCTGCCGATCGAGTGGCTGCTGTAAGCCAGATTTGTTTATCGACTATTGATGTGCCATGCCCCCAAGGACAAGGCGAAGTCCTTGGGGGCATGTAAATCAGGCTGCATTTTTTGCTAACTAGACTTTGAGCCTTTGCACCGCCTGTCTGCGTGTCTGAATCCAGTCTGTGTAGCGGTGCAGGCCGTATTTTTCCATGTGTTGTTCAGCCAGATTCCATTCCTGCAAGGCTTGTGCATTTTCACCCAACGCCATCCAGGCATCACCACGTACGCAGTGCAGCTCGGCACGCAAACTGTTTGTGTCATAGCGCAGGCCCTGAGCGGCGGCCTTGTCCAGCCAGGGCATGGCCTCATTGCTGCGTCCCAGGCGGATCATGGCGCGGGCAATTCGGCACATCAGACCATCGGCGCTGATGGGCAGCCCGTACTGCGCCGTCTGTACGCAATCGAGTAGTGATTGCAGGCTGGTTTCCCGACCCTGCAGCATCACCTGGCAATAGTGCAGGTAAGAGCGGCTAAGCGCAGACCATGGCTCGGGGTTATGCGACCTTTGTAGCTCTTGCAAGGACAGCTCGGCCACTTGCTGACAGTGTTCAAGCTGTTCCATCAGATAGTGGGCCTGCATCACGAACAAATGGGTGATGGCGCGCAGGGAAAAAGTGGTGTCTGAACGCAGGCTTTGCAAGGCGAGATGAGCGTGCTGCTGTGCCGCCTCCATATCGCCTTTCAAGGCCAAAGCCACGCTCAGGGTGCCAAAGGTAATGGATTGCGGGAAGTGCTCGGCAATGGCCAGACGGCTGTTCTGTTCCTTCAGGTCATCAAAGACGGCCAGGCTCAGGTTCAGTGTCTGGATGGCATTGGTGACATTTCCCTTCCATAGTTCGTGCTGACCAATTGCATATAAAGCCCAACTGCGGTTTTGATCGTGGCTGGTTTCATTGGCCAGGGCCAGCAGTTGGCGCGCTTTTTGCAAAGCTTGTTCAAAATTACCTTGGGCTTGAAAGGCCGTCCAGGCTGTCCATAAACTGATCATGACCTGATCGGAGTCATGCTCGTCATGCAAGCCATGCCCCAATTCATAAGCCATGGCGGTAGACGCTGAGGCCGGGCCATACAGGGACGATTCAATGGCGCCTTGCAGCATGCGGCATTCAAACTGCAGGGTTTGGCGTACCTGCAGGTCGTCGATCAGGTCGCTGCGGTTCAAGCAGCGTTGCAGATATTGGCTGGCCTGACGCAGGTCGTCTTGTGCCAAGGCTTCGCGGGCGGCACGTTGCCACCAAAATGCGGCCTCCGCGCTGTCAGCTTCGCACAGGTGCCAAGCAATTTGCTCGGGTGCATGACGACGGCGTATACCGTGCTGGGCAATGGCGTAGTGGGCCTGGCGCAACTCTTCGTGCATGGCCACGCGTTTCAGTGCCTGGGAGACCAGGGGAAGACAGGATACTTGCTTGTCATGTACATCGATCAAATCCAGCGTAGCCAGCGTATCCAGGCCACCACTCAAGGTCGTGCCCTCCAGACGCAACATCAGGGCCAGCTCGTCAATGGCGATGGGTTCCTCTTGCAAGGCAATGCTGGTCAGAATGTGGCGTGTTGCGGGCAAGAGGCTGTGGTATTGGGTACAGATCAGGTCGGTCAGGCACAAGGCATCGTTGCATTCGCTATTGAGCTCGTGGCAGCGCAGCAGCTCATGGGCGTGGCCCGGGTTGCCCGCACTTAACTTAACCAGGCGGCTGCGTTTATCACGCGCCAGTCGCTGGCCGCGCTGATTGCTCAGCAAGCTGTTGATGCTGGAGCGATCCAGCGTAGGCAAGCTCAGGTGCTCGGCACGCTCCAGACCATGACCAGGTTTGCGGCTGGTCGTGAGCAATAGTGTCGGGTGACGGGGGGCCGTGTGTGCCAGCAAGCGGATCAGGCGTTGTGTAGGCGGGTCGGCCCATTGCACGTTTTCAATAATCAGTAAGCGACGGCGAGGCGAATTGCCTGTGCCGCTGAGCAGGTTGAACAGCAAGTCCATGTGAGCGGTGGATGGCTCGTTCAGTTCTTGCTCTTCAGGGCCATGGTTTAACCATTGGTGCAGGGACTGGGCCTGTTTGGGGCTGATTTCCAGCGTTTCTTGCAAGATTTGAACGGAAAATGGATCGTGCTGCTTGCCATTTTGCGAGGTGATGTAATCGGCAATTTGCTCGTGCAGCCAGAGGCGAATTGGGTGCCAGGCCACACGACGCTTGTCTTCACGACAAGTGAGCATAATGCAGGGGTGGGCGGTTTTTTGTACATAGTCCGCCAGAGACTGCACCAGCAGACTTTTGCCAATATGCGCGCGACCATGAATGGCGATGTGATGCAAGGTGCGATTCGAGCCGATATGTGACCAGGCTTGCACCAGATGATCGAACTCTTGTGACCGACCATAAACGCGGCTGGTCAAACGCGCGTGGTCTGTGTCGGAGGGGCTTAGGTTCAGCCACAGGGCCTCATTTTGGCGACCTGCAGAGGGTTGAATATCTTTGCTGGCCAGACGTAGGGCAGCCTGTGCGCTGATGCGTGGTGCACCGGGAGCGGCCTGCCAGCTCAAGGGCAAGACGACTTGTGCCAATTGACCCCAGGGGTCTGGGCAGGCGCTTTGATCGTCCATGGCCAGATCGGCATGAAGGGCGATGCTCAGCGTAATGTGCTCATCCAGGCGCAGGGTCGCGGCAACGCGTGCCAATACGACCGCCTGAGTGATGGGTGACTCCAGCAATTCTGGATACCCAAAATAAGCGATCAACTGATTGGGGCCAGCTTCACAGGGCCAGGCACCATGTTGTTCGATCAAATGTCGCAACGTCTGGCGGCTTTGCTCCAGCAGTTGACCTCCCCTTTCGCGGGCGTGGCGGTGGCTGGGTTCAAAGCGCAGGCACAAACCCACTGCCGCCAAGGGACGCAACTGCAGGCTGACTTTCGTCGACAAGGATTTGACCGGGCTGGACGCCGAGCGCACGGGCAGATCCACCAAGTTGCGCGTCTGGGCGCTGGGCTCGCAGCCCAGACGGTCGGCCAGCAAGACGGAGCATTGTTCGTAAGCATGCAGGGCGGCTTCGTGCTGGCCCTCTTGTTTGAGCAGACGAATTAGTTCTTGGTGCAGTTTTTCTTCTTCAGGCCAGATCACAAGCCAGCGTTTAAGGTAGCTGATTGCTTGTGGTGTGGGCAAAGATCTCAGACCGGACTGTATATACCGGTCACGACATTGAGACAGGGTTTGCCGAATAGTGTGTTGTGTATCCTGCAACCAGTCTTGCAACTGTTCGCCATGATGCAGTTTCACTTGTCCCAGCAAGGGGCCCTGATACAGATTCAGACGCTCCAGATCGCTAAGGGCGGGCTGGCTGGGGTGTTGCAGCAGGCTGAGCACATCCACTTGGGCACGGTTGGGGTCCAGCGCCAGGGTGTCATTGGTAATGTGCAGGGCCTGGTCACACCCCTCAAAGGCGCGGCGCAAGGCATGCAGCGCATGGCGCAAACGAGCACGGCCTACACTGATGGGGTCTTCATGCCAGATCGTTTCGGCCAGACGGCTGCGGCTGATTGGTTTTCCCTGCGCTAAAGCCAGTATGGACAATAAAATACGCGCTTTATCGTAATTAATGATTTGTGCGCGGCATTGTCCTTGAACCAGGAGTCGGTAGGAACCGAGTAGGTAAATTTGGGCCAAGTGCGAGGCAGAGGAAGGCAAAACATCCATGGGCTCGGGCTCGTATCAAGAGTTAAGCAATGATTGGGATAATGTATCCGATCCGTTTAATTTCCGTTTGCCAACTTTTGCGAAAATAAACGCCTTGCTTGTTCAAGATTAAACCTTTTTGGGATATCTCCGGCTTATCGCCTCGCAGGCTATGATGTGAACTTGTCACTTTCCTGTGCTCGGTTGCCTTTTTGTATGGTTGATCCCACACGTTCTTCACTGCGCAAACAGTCCAAATTGCCTCTGTCGCTCAAGGTGAAATATACCTTGCGAGCGCGCCTGGAGCGTGGCGAATGGCCGGTGGGGACGCGTATTCCTACGCTGGAGGAGCTGATGCAGGAATACGGCGTCTCGCGTGCAACTGTGCGGGCGGCGCTGGACGAGCTGGAAAATGAAGGCCTGATTGAACGCACTCGTGGCAAAGGGACCTTTGTCATTGGCGATGTAGCTCAGGATCATTGGCTGATGCTACCCACCAACTGGGACGCTCTGATCGAGCATTTGACGCGTCTGGATTCGGTCATGGTGGAGCTGGGCCACGGGGCAGGGGCCTTGCCCATAGAGATTACGGGCCAGTCCTTGCCTGATGAATATTGGTGGACCAGCCGCGTCAATTACGCCGATGGTGTGGCGTACAGCTTGAATACGGTCTACGTGTTAAATACCTTGGCTCAGACACTGCAACCTGAATTGAGCCAGGAACCTGTGCTGCTGGTGTTGAATCGTCTGGCTCGTGAGCAGATTCATACGGTTCGTCAAACACTTACCGTGCGGGTAGCCGATGCCGATCTGGCGCGCCATTTGAGCATGGATATTGGTATGCCGGTCGTGCGGGTGATCCGCCTGATCATGAACCGTGCGAATCAACTGGTTTATGCGGCGCAGGTCTTTTATCCCGCTAAATATCTCAGTATCCAGACTGAACTGGCCCCTGGCTTTTAAGCCTGTCATCGCAAGCGCAACGCACCTTTACGACACTCCTAGGTAAAAACACCAAGTTATTCCGCTGAGTGGCGAGGTGTACACTTTTTTCATAAAGTCCTAAAAATAGAACTTTATGACTTTATCGAAGAGGCGCTGTTCTGGTGCCGGATGTTTTTATCTGCTTGAAGGAGCTTTACGTGAAGATAACCATGCTTGGCACCGGCGCTGCGTTGCCTGATCCGGACCGTGCCCAGTCGTCCATTTTGGTGACGCTGGATAACGGCAAGAATTACCTGTTTGATTGCGGCGAAGGGTCCACGCGTCAGATGGTGAAGGCCAATATCAATCCGGCTGATGTGCCTTGGGTGTTTCTAAGTCACCTGCACTATGACCATGTCTGCGGTTTGCCGTTTTTTGTCTTGTCTAGCTGGGTTTTCAACCGCGAAGGCAGGCTGAAGGTTTTTGGCCCCAAGGGGACTCAGGACTTTGTGGATCATTCTTTCGAGAACGGGGCGTTTCGTGTGGATATTCAAGCTCGGGCAGCTTATCCGGCTCGTCAAAAAAACATGGCTGCCGTACGCCCGGAGGTCTTCGAGGTGGAGCCCGGCCTGATGTACGAGGATGAGGACGTCAAAATCTATATTGATGTGGTGGATCACATTCCTACCGAAATTACGGATTGTTTTGGTATTCGTATGGAGGCCGAGGGCAAAGTGGTGGCGTTCAGTGGCGATACGGCTCCTTGCGAGTCCATGATACGGCTGGCGCAGGATGCCGATTTGCTGATACATGAATGCACCTTTCCCGAGTCTTTCCTGAAGCATCGTGAGGAATCAGGGGTAGGAACGTTTGCGCATACCAGCCCTTTGCAGTTGGGTGAAATCGCTTGTAAAGCCAATGTGAAGAGTTTAGTGGCCACTCATTTTGGGCATTATGACTCCACCAGTCCGGTGATTAAACGTGCGGCGGGTAATCATTTGCCGGTTGATTTAATGGGGCCTGAGCGCCTGGACGAAGTAGCTCGGGATATTCGCAAAAGCTACAAAGGCGATTTGCGCTTGGCAACGGATTTGATGCGCATAGACCTGTAAAAGGCGCGTGGAGGGAGACAAGATGCAAGTAATTAAGAAAACTGTGGCGTGCCTTGCGGCGGCACTTGGCCTGGCGACGGTAGGGCCGACTTGGGCGGATTATCCCGAGCAACCTGTAAAGGTAGTGATTCCTTACCCTCCAGGAGCGGCGGGTGACATTATTTTCCGTATCTTGCAGCCTGAGCTGTCTCGGGAGTTGGGACAGACGGTAATTACGGATTACAAGACTGGCGCAGGTGGCAATATCGGCACGCAAATGGTGGCGCGCTCCAAGCCGGATGGCTACACCTTGCTGTTTTCGGCGACCAATAATTTTGTGATCAATCAGTTCTTGTACAAGAACATGGGCTATGACCCATTCAAGGATTTGTATGTGATCAATAAGGTGGCGGATGCGGCGGCGTTTGTTTATGTGAATGGAGAGTTGCCCGTCAAGAATATGGCTGAATTCAGGGATTATGTGCAGCAGCGCAAAGGGCAAGTGAACTACGGGACGCCCGGGGCAGGCACGACGCCCGAGCTATCGGCCTGGAAGTTGTCTGCGGTTCTGGAAGGCGATATGTTGGGGATTCATTACCGAGGCTCGGCACCGGGGATACAGGCTTTGTTGAGCAATGAAGTGCAGATGTTTGTCAGCAGCTATGGTTTGGGGGCAGCTTTTCTGCCGCAGGGGAGGTTGAAGGCTTTGGCTGTTGCCCTGCCGGAGCGTTTCCCGGCCTTGCCTGATGTCCCCACGATGGAGGAACTGGGCTACAAGGATGTGGTGATCAGCAACTGGTGGGCTTTGGCTGTGCCTGCCGGGACGGATACAGAGATCGTTGCCAAGATTGAAGGGGCTTTGGAGAAAGTGCTGGCTGATCCCGAGATTCGTAAGAAGTTACTGGATCAGGGGTATTTGCTGTCCAAGGTGTCTGCTGAGGAGTTTCGGAAAGGGCTGCCTGCGGAGGCGGATTACTGGCATGACATTGTGACTTGGGCGGGGATCAGCCTGGATTAAGGCTGGCTTCTGGTTCTGCTGTTGCTGTTGGTTCACAAGGGCGTCATTACCTTGATGAGCTAAAAGGCGGCATGGCAGAGCTTAGGTGACTGGGGCTGTGGCGATGCAGCGGCTTTCTTCTGATCGTGCTGTTTGGGCTATGCGGGGGAGCGAGAGGGTTTTCTTGTGGGGCCCGTGTCCGGCTTGTCTTGGCGGGCCCCTTGTCCACGCTGCGCGTGGGTTCCCTTGTCAGTGTGACGGGGCGGGCGGGTCGTGAACTCGGAGCGCGATTTGTCCCCCGTACAAACCGCAAGCGTGCTCCTCAAACAGCACGACCCTTGCACCCCGCCCCGTCACACTGCCCGCGGCAAGAGTCCTGACTCGCCCGACAAGCCGGACACGGGCCCCACAAGAAAACAAGCTACATCGTGTACATAGCCCAAACAGCACTGGAGAGGAGAAAAGGTTTGGATTTGTTGAACGGTGATTTCGTGTTTTTTGGGATGCTTCAGGCAGGCCTTGAGCTTGGTTTGAATACGTGAGTGATAGGCGAGGTGATTGGAGTTGAAGAAAAAGTGGGTGGGGGTTAAGTAGCTTTTTTATGATGCCGGAGGGGGCTTTAAGTTTTTTGGGCGTTACTCTTTTTGGCTTTGGCTTTGGCTTTGGCTTTGGCTTTGGCTTTGGCTTTGGTATTTGTTGTTGTTGTTGTTGTTGTTGTTGTTGTTGTTGTTGTTGTTGTCGGTGGTCACTTCTGGCGCCATTGACCTCGCACTATCAACGGGACATAAAAACAGTAAATCTCATACCGCACTAAGCCATTCAGTTGGCTCTTAAAAAGAAGGGAACAGAGTAGTGTGAGTCTGCCGGTTGGTGCAGGTGTAGCAGTGGTCGGGCGGATCAGAGTACTTGCCGCGGTCAGGAGATAGCGTAGGGGTGCAAGCATCCTGCTGTTTGAGCGGGGCGCTTGTGGATCGTCCGGGGGACGAACCACCCCGCGAGTTCAGGATGCGCCCGTAGCTATCTCCTGACAAGGGCACCGGTGCGCAGCACCGGCAAGTGCTCAGCCCGACCACTGCTACACCTGCACTAACCGGCTCCCTGCTCCTGCTCCCTTCTTTTTGCGAGCTGCCTCGCCATCAAGCATTGAGCCTGCCCTCAGCAACACCTACGCAGCCCCAAAAAAAAACAGCCCCTGAAACCAGGGGCTGCAATTCCAACAATTACTGATCAGAGCGAATATTGTTATCCCGCACAATCTGCTCCCAGCGCGCATTCCGCTGCTGCACCCATTGGGCTGGAGAAACCTTGGACGAATCGTAGGCTTGAATATCCAGCATCCGCAAAGTCTCGGCGGTAGAGGGACGTTTCACGATATCGCTCAGCAAGTCGTTCCATGCTTTGATTTTCTCTGGAGGCGAACCCTTGGTGGTGAAAACCAGGTACGAGAAGCTCTCGTTAAAGTTTTCCAGGCCTGGTAACTTTGCTTCGGCCAATGTAGGGACTGCAGGCAATAAAGGATTGCGTTTGCCGCCAGAAGTCGCCAATGGCGTGAGCAAACCTTCCTTGATCGGCCCCAAAACACCGGCAATCGTCAGAAAACCGCTGTCCAGACGCTCGCCATACATATCATTGACCACAGCGCTATTGCTGCGATATGGAATGTGATCCAGCTTGATCCCGCTATCTTGTGTCAAGGCCGACATCATCAAATGCCCTGGCGAGCCCATGCCGGCAGAGCCGTAATTCATGGGTTTGGCGCGGGCACGCTCCAGAAACTCGGCAGGTGTTGTGATACCAGTCTTGCTGGGAACCACCAGAACCTGGTCAAAGGTGCCCAGCAAAGACACCAGGTCCAGAGACTCCCCAACCTTGAATTTGCTGTTGACGTAAATATGCGGATTGGCCGTGGCAACGGTGTCCAGCGTCAGCAACAAGGTATTGCCGTCGGGTTTGGCCCGGCCCACCGCCTCGGCTGCAATCATGCCTGCTGCGCCCGCGCGGTTCTCTACCACAATCGTTTGGCCGGTGGTTGCCGTGGCTTCGCGGGCCAACATGCGACCCAGGACATCCAGCGGGCCGCCTGCAGCGGAGCTGACAACAAGTGTGGCCACCTCGGCACTTTGGACTGGCGTAGCCAAAGGTAAGATCAGCGCACAAATGCTTACGTTGCGCAGCAAGGAAAAGATGGGCATAGAGGTCTCCAGATAGGGTTAGGTAACAGTATCTATCTCACGCTATCGCCAAAGGCAGGGGGCTGGTTTCGCTGTGAGCCATCATGGTGTCGATCAATTGACACAAAAGCGTTGTTTTTAACGTTTGCGCGTCAGGTTCATTCCACAAATTATGTTGTTCCAGTGGATCGGCTTGCAGATCGTACAGCTCTCCGATTTGACCGCCCTCGTACAGACTTAGACGATGCTGCTGTGTGACCAGCGAGCGCAGCTTGGTGCGAATAGGCGTATTGAACAGCTTGCGCTGGTTTTCTTCCTCAATCAATACGCCTATTCGCCAATCCACGGCTTCGTTCTGTATCACTTTCAGCAAGGAACGACCCTGAATACCGTTGTAGGGCAACTGGCCTGCACGTTGCAGAACCGTAGGCGCGACGTCAATGGTAGAACAGACCATCGTGCTTGTGCCTTGAGATTTCGCATCCTTTGGGTCAAACCAGATAAAGGGGCTGCGAATAATGCTTTGGTAATGCACAGGGCCTTTCAACAGGAGTTGATGGTCGCCCATGAAGTCGCCATGATCACTCATGAACATGACGATGGTGTTCTCCGCCTGGCCGGTGCGCTCCAGATGGTCCAGAATGCGCCCGATCTCGGCATCGATATGCGTGATGGAACCGTAGTTCAAGGCAATCGCCTCGCGGGCTTCGCGTTCGGAGCAGGCAAACAGTGTGGGAGTGTGTTTAATCGCTTTGTCGTCATCGCGCAACTGGTGCAGCAATTGCAGGTGTGCGGGCAGGGGATGGGGGCTTAGGTGGAAGGAGTCGGGCAGGCTGACTTCTTCAGGCTTGTACATATCCCAGTATTGACCGTGCGGCGTGTAGGGGTGATGGGGGTCAGGAAAGGAGCACTGAATAAAGAAAGGCTGTTGTTCCTGGGCATATTTATCCAGTACAGCGCGGGTGCGCTCACCAATCCAGGCCGTGGTGCTGTACTCTTCTGGCACACGGGTACGCCAGGCTTGGCCAATGCGGCTTAGCGCGTAGTCGGGAGTCGGGATGGCGTTTTCAGGGCCGGACAGGGCGGCAATTTCAGGATGTTCATTTTGCAGCCAGCGACCATAGTCGCCCCAGACTTGATCGCCGTGGTCGATGGCCAAGTCCACGTGCTCGTAGCCGTAAAAGGGGAGTTGCACACTGTGATCGGCGCGATCGCGCCACCATTGCCCACATTCCTGGCCGTAATCGTTGGTTGGCAGGGGGGGGCGGGCTTCACCCTTGGTCGGCGGATCATCCGGGCGTGGGTAGAGCGGGGGGGTATCCGTTATATTTTGCAGATGTGCCTTGCCCACTAACGCAGTGCGCCAGCCTGCCTGACGCAGTACATCGACAAAAGTGGTGGAGTCCAGTGGTAGGGGAACGCCGTTGTGACGCGCACCGTGTACCGAAGGCATGCGGCCTGTCATCAGGGAAGCCCGGTTGGGCATGCAGATCGGCGTGGCGACGTAAAATCGCTCAGCACTCCAACCACGAGCGGCCAAGGCATCCAGATTGGGCGTTTTTATGTCTTTATTGCCGTAACACGCCAAATGGTCCGCACGGAGTTGATCCGCAATGATTAATAAAAAATTGGGTACTGACTGAGACATGACGTGCCTATTTTGTAGCTTCGGGTATACCCATTATGGAAGCAGTAGCCATAATGTTAAATTGAATAACTTGCAGGTATATATACTTCTTTCATATAGGTAAGCCATGAGCTGGAGTGAACGCATTCGCTTAAAGCATCTGCAGGTTTTAATTCGTTTGTGCGAACAGAAAAGCATGAGCGATGTGGCCCGGCAGTCCAATATGACCCAGCCCGCTTTGTCAAAATGGCTCAAGGACTTTGAAGACAGTATCGGTATGCCTTTATTCGAGCGCCATGCCCGCGGTATTGAGCCTTTGCCGGCAGCCTTGGCGCTGGTCTCCCAGGCCCAAGGGGTGCTCAACCGCCTTGATCGCATGAACGCGACGCTGGAGCAATACAGGCAGGGATTTCGCCAGCAATTTACCTTGGGTATATCGCCTATGGTGGCTGCAGTTTATTTGCCGCAACTGTTGGTGTATCTGTACGAGCGCGATCCGCAATGCCATATCCGGATTCAGGAAGGCACGCTGGATGTGTTAAGTCGCAATCTGGAGCAGGGTGAGCTGGATCTGGTCATTGGCCGTGTGGACGAAGCCGGTCGCAACCCGGCGATGGCGTATTTGCCCTTGGGGATGGTGCCTTTGGGGGTGGCCGCTTGCCGCAATCACCCTTTGGCCCGGCAAAATGAAGTGACCTGGGAGCAGACGCTGGAGTATCCCTGGATATTGCCCCCCAAAAACAGTCCCATGCGGCGCAGTTTCGAGCTGAGCCTGGATGCCAAAGGCCTGCCGTATCCCACTTGTGCGATCGAGTCTGCCTACGCGCATACCAATGCGCGTGTAGCCGTGGGCAGTGATTTCTTAGTGCCCATGACGCGCAGCATGGTGCCGGTCTACCCGGAGCTGTGTATCTTGGAGCTGGACTGGAGCGACCCGCGTTTGCATGGTCAGCTCGGTTTGTTGTGGCGCCCCCAGGATTCGGGTGAACCGATGTTGGAGGAGGTCATTAGCTGGATGAGCAAGCAGCCTCACACGGTGTGATGGTAAGCCGGGGTCAGCATGGGCTGACCCTGAAAGAACTGACAGCTTGTTTTTTAAATGCATGTAACTAAAAATTGCCATCATGCTATTTTGTTTCTTCTTGGCGAATTGATTGATGGGAACTGTTCTGGAAGGTTGGAAAAACTTGCAAGCGATCAGTATCAGCTCGGTGCGCGACACACTGAGCGGGAAATACCATTCTCGTGACTTCATTCATGCCCGAATGGAATATTTACGCAGCCGTGTCGTATTAGTTGGCTTGCTATTTGCCTTGCTGACTCCCCTTTGGACTTTGATGGATTGGCTGGTTTTGCCCGGCTGGCCTACACATTTAATGGCGGTGCGTGTGTTAAGCCTGGGGGGACTGATCGCGTGTGTATGGCTAGCGTTTAATGGCCATCAGCGCATTACCCGTATTTATGTGTTGAGTGGCCTAGTCTTTATTTTGCCAGCCTCTTTTTACGCGTATATGCTGCTGACGCTCTCGGGGGCTGGGCATTACGTGGTTCTGGGTTACGGTTTTATCCCTTTCCTGTTGGTCGCGACCTTAAGTATTTTTCCCTTTACCTTGCTGGAATCTGCGTTGGTAGGGGGCGCGTTGATTGCCTTGCAAATTTTGGCCAGCGTCAGCTCGGGAACCTGGATGACCGCGAAAGGTTTGCAGGATCTTTGGCTGTTGAGTGCCTTGCTGGTTGTTGCCCTGACCGCCAATTATTTTCATCTGGGGCTTTTGTTGCGTTTATATCGACAAGCTACCCACGATACCTTGACCGGCTTGCTGAACCGGGGCGCGGTCAGTCGTCAGTTGGGGCAGGGGCCAGTCCAGGAAAAACTGCATGTGTTGATGGTGGATCTGGATCATTTCAAGCAGATCAACGATACCCACGGCCATTCGGTAGGGGATGATGTCTTGACGCGTACCGCGTCTTTATTCAAGGCGCATCTGGGACCCCATGACTTGGCTGCCCGTTATGGTGGCGAGGAGTTCGTGTTGATTCTGGCCGGGCGTAGTGATGAGCAGGCGTTGCGCTTTGCGGATTTGCTCTTGCGTCAGGTGCAGGAACAAACCTTTTACAACCATGACCGCGAGTCTTTCCAGATTACGGCCAGTATGGGCTTGGCGGTGTGCCAACCCGGTCAGGTCATTGAAGAGGCGCTGGTGCAGGCTGACCAGCGCTTGTATGACGCCAAGCGCGCTGGTCGCAATCAGGTGGTGACGAAGGATTAAGCGTGCCGGACTGCGTAAAAAGAAACGGGGCCTGGAGCGGCAAATGCTCCAGGCCCCGTTTGTGATGGACTACTTAGTAGCGCAGGGTTTGGCTGCCCTGACTGGCCTGGTCGATGTCCTGAGCGCTGATGGCATCACTCTTGCACTTGAAAGCCGCAAACATCTCAAGCTGATCCGAATGATGGACGTCGGCTTGGCCTTTGGGATTGATGAAACCGCTTTGTCCCGGCGCCATCACCGAGCACATACGCACGCCAGCAGGGTCAAGCACGTACTGGAAGCGGGCGCTGCCGGTGTTCAGATAAGGCATGATGCGGCGCTCGTACGCAGGGTCGGACCAGGGCACCCCAATCGCATTGCGTGCCGCGAACAGCATGGAAACAGAGGGAGCACGCCATTGCTGGGCTTGCGCGCCTTGTGATTTCTGCAAGGAGGCGGCCGCTTGTTCCAGTGCGTCCAACACCAGCTCCTGGGCGGGACGACCTTGCAGGAAATCAATCGTTTGTGGCACCCCGGCCGCCGGGCCCTGGATAGCGTTCCAGATCAGCTTGGCCGCAGCGGCTGGCTGGGCGCTACGCGGGTCATTCATGGCCGGGTACAGGCCTTGCGTGTAGGTCTGGTAGACGCTGTCAGGCAAACGACCTTTCAGGAATACAGGGACTGCGGCTTGCATCCAGGCCTGCATCACAGCCGGGGCGCTACCTTCGTAATGCTTGCCGTTGCTGGCGACGTGCAGCTTGTAGTCCCAGCCTTTCAACTGTTCGGCAGCCTGACGGGCCAGGGCACTGGCACGTGGCAGCTTGGCGGCTTGCTGGATGATGGGGGCGAAGTAGCGCGCATTCAGATCCGAGCGCGCACCCAGGGAGTCGATGCCCCAGATTTCCTCATCGCTCAGGCGCTGCTTGGCTTGTAACGGTGCCAGCAGTTCCTGCACTCGATCCACGTAAGAGAAGTTGGCATTGTCAGCCAGCAGGGCGCTGTAGGCCTTGTTGTTCCAGCTGGCGATATAGCCTTGCTGTGGGTTCAGCACTTTGGGGTTGTGCTCAAAGCTCAGAAAGCCTTGCCATTCCATGCTGCCGTCGCCTGCGGCCGGGAACTGGATGGCCTGATTGGTCGGGCGCTGGGGCAACCGTCCCAAGGCAGCAGCACCGATATTGTTTTGGGTGTCGGCATAGAACCAGGTAATGGAGGCGCTGACGCGGGCTGCCTGGGCCATGAATTGATCCCAGTTCTTGGCCTTAGCCGCATGGGCCCAGCCCAGCAGGGTTTCAATTTCCCGGCCCTGCCAGCTACGGCGGTTGGCGTAGGCCGTGTTGTTTTTCGTATCCCAACTGCTGACATAACCTTGAGCCGCACGGTAGACGTCCAGCGTCACATCGTCCTGATCACGCACTTTGATGTGCACCTGCTTGTGCTCCATGGGGCGCCAGGCATTGTTGTACCAGTAGCTATGCGGATCACCGTCTTTCAAACGCAGTTGGTAAACGTCGTTGGTGTCCAGTGAACCCACTGTGGAACCCCAGGCAATCTGGCCATTGGTGCCGAACAGAATGGCGGGCAGGGCAACGGCGGTGCTGCCGGTCAGGTCGTAGCCGGCACCGTGCAAGCCGACGCTATAGGTAATGGATGGGGTGTACCAGCCTTGTTGCGGGCCGTTGTACAGCACGGCATGGCCGTGAGTCGTCTTTTCGGGGCCCAGGAGCCAGGCATTGCTGGCCGTCGGTGTGCCGGCGGCCACAGTGGGGCCTAGCGCCACGGCTTGTTTGTGCAGATAGTCCTGTGCGGCTTGTGTGGATAGGGCCTGCAAATGCGTAGGCAGATCAGCCAGGGCGGTCCGGGCTTCAGGCTGAGCAATGATAGTGGGCGCGGTCGGGTCGTTAAGCCAGCGCAGTTGTTTGTAGAGCAGTTCGCCTCGTTCCGCGCCTTGGTCTGCCTTTAAGGTTTCCAGCAGATTCAGGTTGGCCACTTCCGCCGTACCGGCAAAAAAGCGGTTCAGAATCAAGCCAACCCAGACCATGGCAATGTCTTCGGGCTGCCATTCAGAAGGCTCAAAGCCTTGGTCCAGAAACTCCTTGGGCATCAAGGTATCACGCTGGGCTTTCACCTCGCGCACACGCTGGGTAAAACCAGCGGCATAGCCCTCAAACATGGCGCGGTCTTCTTTGGACAGGGCGGCCAATTGTTTGCGGATGGCGTCCGGGTCGATATTGCTGTGGGTGACTTTATCCAGCTCCAGGAAATCCGCCCCCAGAACCTCTGCCACCGTTCCCCAGCCTGAACGTTTGGCAATTTCCATCTGGTAGAGACGGTCTGTGGCCACGGCATAGGCATAGCCATAGAACAAGCCATAGGTGCTGTCAGCATAGATGTGCGGCGTGCCATAGCTGTCGCGCTTGATGGTGACGCTGCGATCATTGACAGAAGTGCTGGCACAGGCGGCCAGCAAGACGCTGGTGGTCAGTACACCAAGGGTCAGTCGGGATGGGAAGCGACGGGGGAAGTTCAACATCTTGTCTCCTCAAGCGTAGCCCTGGGGGCTACCGTTTTTTTATCTCTTGAGAATATAACGTCAAAATTCTTTAGGTATTGATATTTCCAGATGAAAGCTTCTAGAGGATTTCCCCAGTACAAAAGCGGCTTGCCGGATATGATGGAGCAGTTTATGAAATCCATGATTCGGCGCGCGCAGGAACCAGGCGGGGTGGTTGCGTTTTAATCTTTGGGCTTATTAAGTGTAGTCACTGTATATCGGCGGTTCCCTTCTTCTCAGGCTATCTACTTTTTCTGCTCATTTCTTCTTGGCCTCCTTGCTTTAACGGCCTTCTGCGTGGCTTGCTGTGTTTTATGTTTAAAGTGTTCAAGGGTATATCCCTAGGTCTTGGCCGATTTACTCGCAAAAATACCATGTGTACACTTTAAATCACTAAAACAAGACAAGTTGCTGAGTCGTGTTTCGCCTCACAAGCCCACGGAGAAGACAATGAACAAGACATTTGCAGGGGTAGCACTGGCAGGAACGATGATGTTGCAAACCTTGGGGGCCACCGCCGCCGCCGAGGGGGTTATCAAGATTGGGGAGCTGAACAGCTATAAATCCCAGCCCGCTTTTTTAGGGCCTTATCGAAACGGGATGGAGCTGGCGGTTGAGCAGATCAATCAGGCCGGGGGGATTCACGGCAAGCAGTTGGAGTTGATCATCAAGGATGACAACTCCAACCCTGGCGATGCCGTACGCGCTGCCGAGGAATTGATCTCGCGGGAAAAGGTGGATGTGCTGACCGGGACTTTCCTGTCCAATATCGGTCTGGCCATTACCGACTTCGCCAAGCATAAAAAAGTTTTCTTTCTGGCCAGCGAGCCGTTGACCGACAAGATCGTCTGGGCCGATGGCAACCGCTATACATTCCGCCTGCGCAACTCCACCTATATGCAGGTCGCCATGCTGGTGCCTGACGCCGTCAAGCTGAACAAGAAGCGTTGGGCGATTGTGTACCCCAACTACGAGTACGGTCAGTCCGCCGTTGCCACCTTCAAGACCTTGATGAAACAAGCCCAGCCCGATATCGAATTCGTGGCTGAACAGGCCACGCCACTGGGCAAGGTCGATGCCGGTGCCGTGGTGCAGGCTTTGTCCGATGCCAAGCCGGATGCGGTCTTTAACGTCTTGTTTGCGTCTGACCTGGCCCGCCTGGTTCGTGCTGGCAATCAGCGTCAGTTCTTCAGTCCTGCCTTGCCGGTGGTCAGCATGTTGACCGGCGAGCCAGAGTACCTGGACCCTTTGGGTGAGGAAACGCCGGAAGGCTGGATTGTGACGGGCTACCCCTGGTATGCCATCGACACGCCCGAGCACAATGCCTTTTTGAAAGCCTATCAGGACAAGTACAACGAGCACCCTCGCCTGGGCACGATTATTGGCTATAGCACCATTGTGTCGATTGCCGCTGGCATTGAAAAAGCCGGCTCTACCGACACGGAAGCCATGATCAAAGCTTTCCGTGGTCTGGACGTGGTCACGCCTTTTGGCCCCATCACGTACCGTACGCAAGATCAGCAATCCACGCAGGGGGCTTATGTGGGTGTGCTGGCCAAGCAGGACGGCAAGGGCATCATGACCCATATCCGTTATGTGGATGGCAAAGAGGTACAGCCTACGGATGAGCAAGTCAGCCAGTGGCGCCCTGCCGCGGCCAATCAATAATTCCAAGAACGCAGTATTTTGTAGATCGGCGCGCCGTCTGGCGCGCCACTTCTGACGCGAGGCAGTAATGGCCTTATCGGGTTTATGGGTACAGTTCCTTAACGGACTGGCCGAGGCATCGTCTTTGTTCCTGGTGGCGGCGGGTTTGTCCCTGATCTTTGGGGTGACACGCATCGTCAACTTTGCACACGGCTCCCTGTATATGCTGGGCATCTACATGGCGTATTCCACCGTGCAATTCATGGGTGGGTCGGCACTGGGATTTTGGGCAGGCTTGATTGTGGCGGCCTTGTTGGTTGGCGCCTTGGGCGCCTTGCTGGAAATCGTGCTGTTGCGGCGCATCTACAAAGCGCCCGAGTTGTTCCAGCTATTGGCTACCTTTGCCTTGGTGCTGGTGATCAATGACGGGGCCTTGGCCGTGTGGGGGCCGGAAGATCTGCTGGGGCCGCTGGCTCCAGGCTTGAGCGGTTCTATTTCCATTGCAGGGCGCTTTTTTCCGGTTTATGACCTGGTGCTGATCGTGATCGGCCCGGTGGTGCTGGGTTTGCTGTGGCTCTTGCTGACCCGTACCCGTTGGGGAGTGCTGGTGCGCGCCGCGACCCACGACCGACAGATGCTGGGTGCGCTGGGTGTGAATCAGGCCTGGCTCTTTACGGGTGTCTTTGCTTTGGGGGCGTTCCTGGCTGGTTTGGGGGGAGCCGTGCAATTGCCGCGTCAGCCCGCCAATCTGCTGTTGGACTTGAGCGTGATTGGGGATGCCTTTGTGATTGTGGTGGTCGGTGGCATGGGTTCTATCCCCGGTGCCTATGTGGCTGCCCTGATTGTCGCGGAATTGAAAGCATTGTGTATTGCTCTGGGTACGGTCACTTTCTTTGGCGTGGACTTTGCCTTTCCCAAATTGACGCTGGTCGTGGAGTTCATCTTCATGGCTGTGGTGCTGGTATTTCGGCCCTGGGGCTTGTTTGGGCGAGCACAAGCCGTCAGCCGTAACTCGGCGCCGATTGAAGCGCCCCTGCGTGCCGGTAGCGGAGCGTTCCAGATCATGGTGCTGGTGGTTCTGGGGGTGATGGCGGCCTTGCCTTTGATGAGCGATTGGTTCCCGTACGCGCCTGTGCTGGCTTTGGATATTCTGGTGTTGTCCTTATTCGCGTTGAGCCTGCATTTCATGATGGGACCAGGAGGGATGAACTCTTTTGGTCATGCCGCTTACTTCGGTTTGGGCGCTTATGCGGCGGCTTTGCTGTTCAAAACGGCGGCCTTGTCCATGGGCTGGTCTTTGGTCTTGGCTCCCGCTGTGGCCGGTTTGGGTGCGCTGATCTTTGGTTGGTTCTGTGTGCGCCTGTCCGGTGTGTATCTGGCCATGCTGACCTTGGCGTTCGCTCAGATTGTTTGGTCAATTGTCTATCAGTGGGACAGTTTTACCGGTGGTTCCAATGGTGTGGTCGGTATCTGGCCTGCCGAGTGGCTGTCGGGAGATCGTTACTATTATTTTGCGTTAAGTGTTGTCGTGGTGGCCGCTTTCTTGTTGCGTCGCATCTTGTTTTCACCCTTTGGCTACGCCATGCGTGCCAGTCGGGATTCGGCCTTGCGGGCTGAGGCAATCGGCATTCCCGTTAAGCGTGTACAGTGGCTGACCTTTATTTTGGCGGGTACATTTGCTGGTTTGTCTGGTGCCTTGTTTGTGTTTTCAAAAGGCAGTGTCTCGCCTGAGGTGATTGCGGTGAACAAGTCCGTGGATGGCTTGGTCATGGTCTTGCTAGGTGGGCTGCAAACCCTGGTCGGTCCAGTGGTGGGCGCAGCCGTATTCACCTTGCTGCAGGACTTTTTCCTGGGTATCACACAGTATTGGCGCGCCTTGTTTGGCGGCGTGATTCTGTTGCTGGTTCTGGCTTTCCCACAGGGTATTGCTGGGTTTTTCAAACGTTGGGCGCATCGTCGTGTCGCACCGGAGGCATCGTCATGAGTTTGCTGCAAGTACGAGGTCTTAAAAAAGCGTTTGGCGGCAATCTGGCCGTAGATGGTATTGAATTTGATGTGCAGGCCGGGGAGTTCCTGGCTTTGATTGGCCCCAATGGAGCAGGCAAGACCACCACCTTCAATATGGTGGGCGGGCAGTTGACGCCAACGGCGGGCTCGGTGCGTTTGGGGGACCAGGAGCTGGTGGGTTTGGCGCCACGCAAAATTGCGGCCATGGGCGTGGGCCGTACCTTCCAGATCGCCGCGACGTTTGCTTCCTTGACGGTAGTGGAAAACGTGCAGATGGCCTTGTTGGCGCATCAGAAAAAACTGTTTTCCTTCTGGCGTCGGGCGGCGCAGTTCGAGCGGGCCCGTGCGCTGGATTTACTGGATCAGGTGGGTATGCTGGCGCAGGCCGAACGGCCTTGCAGCGAGCTGGCCTACGGTGATGTGAAGCGGGTAGAGCTGGCGATTGCACTGGCCAACGATCCCCGTCTTTTGTTGATGGACGAACCCACAGCAGGTATGGCCCCCAAAGAGCGTAATGAGCTGATGCGCCTGACCAAAAAACTGGTGATCGAACGCAATATGGGTGTGCTGTTTACCGAGCACAGCATGGACGTGGTGTTCGAGCACTCGGACCGCATGCTGGTGCTGGCGCGCGGTCGGCTGGTGGCAGAAGGCGATGCGGACTATATTCGCCAGCATCCCAAGGTGCAGGAGGTCTACTTTGGCACAGGCAAGACATTTGAGAACAAGGAGTCAGCATGACGCAGGATGGAGTAGCCGGTGCCAAGCGGGCCGCAACTGACCAGCAGTTATTGTTGAAGGTGGATGGCTTGAATGCCTGGTACGGTGCTGCGCATATTCTGTTTGATCTGTCCCTGACGGTGCAGCGCGGCGAAGTGGTCGCCTTGATGGGGCGCAACGGTGCCGGCAAGTCCACGACGCTGAAGTCCATTATGGGTTTGATGGAGCGATCCAATGGGCATATCGAGTTCATGGGTCAGGCCATTCACGACAAGCAGCCTTTTGAGATTGCACGAGCCGGTTTGGGCTTTGTGCCCGAAGAGCGGCGCATCTTTAGCGATTTAAGTGTCTCGGAGAATCTGGAAGTAGGCCGTCAACCAGCACGGCGCTGGCCGGATGGCGCAGCAGCCCCGCACTGGCAGCCTGAACGTTTGTACAGCCTGTTTCCCAATCTGGGCCAGATGCAGGACAGACCCGGCGGACAGATGAGCGGGGGCGAGCAGCAAATGCTGACAGTAGCGCGTACCTTGATGGGCAACCCCTATCTGGTCTTGCTCGATGAACCGTCCGAGGGTGTGGCGCCAGTGATTGTGGAGCAGATGGTGCAGATGATTCTGGAGCTCAAGCAAGCCGGTGTCAGTATCTTGCTGTCTGAGCAAAATCTGCATTTTGCCGAACTGGTCTCGGATCGGGTTTATGTGCTTGAAAAAGGGCAAATACGGTACAGTGGCGCCATGCAGGAATTAAGTGCCAACGAGCACGTACGGCGCACTTACCTGTCTGTTTAACTTCGGGCCGGCAGCGAGCCAGGCCGGATCGGTTCCAGGAGAGCACCATGGCAGATGCACGTCCCAATTCCCAGACTGTGATTGATTTCTGGGTTGAGTCAGGGCCAGAGAAATGGTTTCGCAAGTCCGATGACTTCGACCAGGAATTTCGTGAGCGGTTTTTGGACTGGCACGAACGTGCGGCCAGGGGCGAGTTGGATGACTGGGCACAGACTGCAGAAGGGGCCTATGCTTTGCTGATCTTGTTGGACCAGTTCCCGCGCAACTCCTTTCGCAATACCCCGCGCATGTACGCGACCGATGAGAAGGGTTTGAGGATTGCCAAGGAAATGGTGGCCAAGGGGCTGGATAAACAGATTCCGGTGGAACGCCGTGTTTTCTGCTATCTGCCATATTCCCATGCGGAGAATCTGGCCGATCAGCAAGAGGCCGTGCGCCTGAATCAGGAGATTGGTCGGCCCTGGCTGGATCATGCCCAGGAGCATCTGGATGTGGTGGAACGCTTTGGCCGTTTCCCGCATCGCAACTCGATTCTGGGGCGTACCACCACTGCGGACGAACAGAAATTTCTGGAGGCCGGTGGTTTTTCCGGTTGATGGGTTTTGAGTCTGGATCTGCAGCGGAAGCCGAGTCTTGATCTTGATTTGGACTGTGCCTAGACCTCGGGCTGGATAGTTTTGATTTGGGCCTGCTCTCGGGCTTGGGTAGGAACGCAAGCTTCTGATCCGTCCTTCAGAGTGCTGGCCGAGAGCCTGGTTTGAGAGTTTCTGGTTTAACCAAGTCTGAAAGCGATGCACCATACAACAAAGGCGGCCTAGTGAAAACTTGAAGCCGCCTTTGTTTCGTTTGCCGCGTATCTAAACACTATCGGCGGGCAAGCCCCGTCTACAAGTGCCCCTTTTGCTCCCGTATGGTCGCAATCTTGTCTTTCAGCCCTGTCCAGGCCGGTTTGTCCGGTGCAAAACGTGCACGCATATAGTTCAGCAAATCTTCCATTTGCTCGTCATTCATGCTGTTTTTGAAACCGGGCATCGAACCCAGGGTGGGCTGCGCCGGACGAGTAATGCCGTGCATCAACACCTGAATCGTATTGTCCGGGTGTTCGCTGTGCAGGTTGCTGTTCAAGGCCAAAGAGGGACGTGCGCCAAATAGCACCGGCCCACCACGCGGGTCGTGGCAAACAGCACAAGCGCCGTTGAACAGGTTTTCGCCTGGCATCACCATCACGTCCTTATTGCTGCGGCTGTCTTGCTCCAGACGAGCGGCCTGCGCGGCATGCGTTTGCTCTTGCTTGCTTTCGACCGGGTTCAGGCTGCTTAGATAGTGCGCCATGGCACGGACATCGGATTCAGGCAGTTCTGCCAAGCCTGCTACTACCGGCCCCATCGGCCCGGCTGCTACGCCGTGACGGGGCGAGTAGCCGGTACGCAGGTATTGGTACAACTCCTGTTCGGTCCAGGGGATGGGGGCTTTGGACAAGCTATTGAGCGCAGGCGCTTCCCAGTTGTCCGCAAAACCACCCGCCAGGAAATTCGCTTTACCGCCTTTTTCCGCGCCCAGCATATTGCGCGGGCTATGGCAGGCCGCACAGTGGCCGCTGCTATTGACCAGATAGGCACCCCGGTTCCATTGCACGGTTTGCGTCGGGTCCGGCACGTAGGCATTCGGATCACGGTGAAACAGCAGATTCCAGCCTGCCACCAAGGGCCGCATATTCATGGGGAAGGGTAGCTTGGTTTCAGGCACCTCAGACTTCACCGGCTCTTGCGTCATCAGGTAGGCGTATAGGGACTGCATGTCCTCGTCGCTGATTTTGGCAAAGGCCGTGTAAGGGAAGGCCGGGTACAGGTGGCGTCCGTCCTGATGGATGCCTTCGCGCATGGCGCGTTCAAAGGCTTTGTAGCTCCAGCTACCGATGCCGGTTTCTTTGTCTGGCGTGATGTTGGTGGTGTAGATAGTGCCAAACGGTGTATCCAGGCCCAGACCGCCCGCATTGGGCGTACCGCCTTCAGCGGTGTGGCAGACCATGCAGTCGCCTGCAATGGCAACCAGGCGGCCACGCTCAATCGCCAGCTCTGAAAAGATGGACGTATCCACTTGGCCGACGGGCGCGATGGCGGGCCGCCAGGGCAGGGCACTCAAGACTGTGCCGGTGGCGACCGCGGCCAAGGCTCCCCACCAGGCTTTGCGTTTTTTGTTGCTGGCCGTTTTATCGGACTGATAGCCCAGTGCCAGAGACTGTTCACTAAAAGGGGCACTGGTCAGGCGGATGCCACTGGCGTTGAAAATCGCATTGGCAATGGCGGCTGCGGCTGGCAGTTCCACGCCTTGGTTCCAGGCCAAAGGCTGGCCGACGGCAGACTCCCGCTTGACCAGTTGGACGGCTGGCTTGTCGCCTGTTTCTTGGACAGGGCTGTCGCTACTACCTTCGCCGCCTTTGCCCACGCCTTTGCCCACGCCATTGTTCAGCAGTTGCTGGGCCCAACGGCCCAGTCGGTCGGCCAAGGCGGGCGCAGACTCCGGAGCGTGTTCGGAATTGTTCAGTTCTGTGCTGTCGTGGCCAATGGTCAGCTTGTCTATGCTGAGCGTGCCTTGACGGGTATCAACGCTGACATCCACGGCCCAGGCGGACCACTGCTCACGTGCAGCCTGTCCGGGGATGTGTTCCACAATATGGCTGTAGGCCAGCCCGCGCCCTTTGCGCAAAGGGCCTTGATGGGCGGGCAAGGGCGCGGACCAGTCTGATTGCTCGGCAACCCGTTGCAGCAGTTCTCGACCTTGGGGGCTGTTGACGTGTTCCAGTCGTGCCTCCAAAGGATCCAGCCCCAAGCTGTGGCAGTCCTGATCGAACTGCGACTCTTGGGCAAAGACTGTGGCCTGGGCCAGACTGTCGGGGTCACTGCTGGCGGCCGCGCCATCATAGTTAGGCGTGGGTGCAGAAAAGTAATCACTCTTTACGGTTGGGCCGCTGCTGGGCAAGTCTTGCTGACCACAAAGAATGGCGGCCAGAGAAGGGCGCGCACCGGACAAGGTGTTCAGTTGCCAGCGGGTTGCTCGCAAATAGGCATTCAGGTCGTTTCGCTCGGTGCTGCCTTTATAGACGCTCAGGCCAATGGTGACTTCGCTGTGGCTGGCACGAACCTGCACAGCCTGGGGGCGGCCAAAGGCCATGACGGCTGCATCCATGGCACAGTCGTAGGCATCGGCCTGATTGCCAGCAATATCTTGTAGATGGATTTGTTCACTGGGCAGACCACTCAGGGCTTGCAGCTCAATCAGCAGGGCAGCGGGGCGCTGCGTGTGCGCCCAAACATAAAGCTGCTTGTCGTGATAACAAGCACGGGCCCAAGCGGTTTCCTGATGCTCGGCGGCAGATTGCCACTCATAGCGTTGATCGGGGGCGCTAAGCGTAGTGGCAACAGTCTCATCGGCTGGTAGGGCCGCCTGGTTTGCAGCGACGGGCGTGGCCCAGCGCGCATCCAGCAAGGCGGCGCCTTGTTGAGCCTGCTCGGCTTGTACCGCCAGCACACCCAGAAAATTCCCCATATGCACACAGGCCACGACGCCGGGTACTTGCAGGGCGGCTTGTTGGTCTACTGACTGTAATTCGGCACCCAGATACTGGCCGTTTTCGTAGAGCCAATAAGGCGGTCGCACAACAGCGCCATGCAGCAAGCGGGTGCCTTCAGGCAGGTCCGGCCACTGTGCTCGGGAACGGTCTTGTACGGAATGACTCATTGCCGGGCCTTTGCGACGCGTACAGCGGCTTGCATGATTTCGACGTGCGTGCCGCAACGGCACAGGTTATAACGCAGCTCGTCCCGAATTTCTTCTTCAGTGGCTTGCGGATGGCGTTCCAGCAGGGCTTGCACGGTCATGACCATGCCATTGAGGCAGTATCCGCATTGCGCGGCCTGACAATCTATAAATGCCTGCTGTACATCATTCGGTTGCCCGTCCTGGGCCAAGCCTTCCAAGGTGGTGATCTGACGGTTTTCCACCAGACTGACAGGCACAACACAGGAGCGAGCGGCCACACCGTCGACCAGCACCGTACAGGCGCCACATTCACCCAGGCCGCAGCCAAACTTGGGGCCATTCAGTTCCAGGTCGTTACGCAATACATAAAGCAGTGGCGTATCGGGTTCCACCTCGATGATGTGGGTCTCTTGATTGACCCGCAAGGTATGCGGGCGAGTACAAGGGTTCATGGGTTTCACCTTTGGGAGATCGCACCTTGTTGTCGGACAGCGTGTGCGGTGCTTTTATCAGCTCGGTATTGATATGCTTAAATTAAGTGTATACACTTTAATTTATAGAGTAAATAGATTCTACTACTCCCTTGAGGTATCAATCAAAGCCTACTTGGGAAGATGCAGAAAATTCGATCTGATCTTATTTAATATAGGGTTTACACTGATTATTAAGCCCTTGATTTTCTCTTTATAGTAGTTGCGATAAATGGGTTTCAGCGCACTGCATTGGATTTTATTAGGGTGTGTACGCTAGTAATCGATGTTTTGCCAGGGCGCATTTAAGGCAGGTTTTCAGGAACGAGTCCCTGAAGCCGGCTTCCCGCCTCTTATATAGAACCCAGCCAGGAGAGTGTGATGTCTTATGATGCGCCGCGCCACCAGCAGCAAGACTTGCTCAGGGCGTCTGGCACCTTGCTGATTTTAGCGGCACCGGCGCGGCCTCCCAAGCCATCGCCCGGCCAGCCCGGCGTGGTGTCCGAGTACTTGCAGGCGCACGACGATGTCTTTGTCGCCGTATCCGAACAGGGCTGGGTGCGCGCTTTTCATGGGCACGTGGATCTGGGCACCGGTATTCAGACGGCGCTCAGTCAGATTGTGGCCGACGAGTTGGATGTGCCGATGTCGCGTGTGCAAATGGTGCTGGGCCATACCGATGCTGTGCCCAATCAAGGCCCCACCATCGCCAGTGCGTCCATTCAGATTCATGCTGTGCCGCTGCGCAAGGCGGCGGCTCAGGCTCGACAATTACTGCTGGCACAAGCCGCAGAGCGCTGGACGTTGCGTACAGATCAACTACGAGTAGAGGACGGCACAATCATTGCCCCGGACGGACGCAGTCTAACGTACTGGCAATTGCTGGAAGGTCTGGAGCTGCGGGCCTATCTGGATAAGGAAACCCCCACCAAACCGGCCGAGCAATTACGCCTTGTAGGGACAGCCCAGGCGCGTGTCGATATTCCGGGCAAGGTCGCGGGGCAGTGGGTGTATGTCCACGATGTGCGTGTGCCTGGCATGTTGCATGGTCGTGTCGTGCGTCCTCCTTATATAGGACGTGATAGCGGCGACTTTATCGGTCGCAGCCTGGAGTCCGTGGATGAGGAGTCCATCCACCATATTGCCGACGATGTGCGGGTTGTGGTGATTGGTGACTTTATCGGTGTGGTCGCGCGACGTGAAGAACACGCCATGCGTGCCGCCCGTGAATTGAAAGTGCGCTGGAAAGCGATTCCTCCTTTGGAGGACATGAACAATCTGGAGCAGTTGATTCGTCGTCAGCCCATGACGGAGCGTTTGCTGGCTGATACAGGGCCGGATTTTGACGAGCTGCCGCCAGAAGGTAAACGTTTGAAGTGTAGCTATGTCTGGCCTTTTCAACTGCATGCCTCCATTGGCCCGTCTTGTGCCGTGGCGCACTACCAGCCCGGCCATAGCCGGATCTGGTCAGGTACGCAGAACCCGCATATGTTGCGTGTCCATTTGAGCCAATTGCTGGACGAAGATGAGGCCGGTCTGGAGATCATCCGTCACGAAGCAGCCGGTTGTTATGGCCGTAATTGCGCGGATGATGTGTGTGCGGACGCCTTGCTCTTGTCCCGAGCCGTTGGTGCGCCGGTCCGTGTGCAGTTGACGCGTGAGCAAGAACACGGCTGGGAGCCTAAAGGTGCTGCCCAGTTGATGGATGTAGAAGGTTCTATTGATGCTCAAGGGCAACTGCGTCATTACGATTTTGTGACCCATTACCCCTCCAACGACGCGCCGAACCTGGCGCTCTTGCTGACGGGGCGGGAGTCGGCAGCCCCCCGTCAATTGGAAATGGGGGATCGCACGGCAGTACCGCCTTACAGCTATCCCAAGCAGCGCATCGTGTGTCAGGACATGCCCGCGATTGTTCGTGCTTCCTGGTTGCGTGGCGTATCGGCCATGCCTAATTCTTTTGCGCATGACTGCTTTCTGGACGAGCTGGCTGTGGAAGCGGGTGTGGACCCCTTGAGTTATCGCTTGCGTTATCTGGATCAGGATGTGCGCGCGCAGGAACTGCTACAGGCGGTGGCGGATAAGGGGCAATGGCAGATTGGGCAGCGTGGCTCACGCGGGAAGCCGGACGAGCAAGGCTATCTCTACGGTCGAGGCTTGTCGTACGCCCGTTATATACACAGCAAGTTTCCTGGCTTTGGGGCGGCATGGTCAGCCTGGCTGCTGGATCTGCGAGTCCATGTGGAAACAGGCGTGATCGACGTTCAGCAGATTTATGTGGGCCAGGATACCGGGCAGATGGTGAACCCGGCTGGTGTGCGTCACCAGATTCACGGCAATGTGATTCAGTCCTTGAGCCGCACGTTGTATGAGCAGGTGCGCTTTAACGCGCAGGGCGTGGTCAGTGCGGAGTGGGGTGCGTATCCCATTGTGGATTTTCCGCGTATCCCGCCCATTGAGGTGATTTTGATGGACAGGCAGTCTGAGCCGCCGATGGGGTCGGGCGAATCCGCCTCTGTGCCCTGTGCCTCGGCCATTGCCAATGCTTTGTTTGATGCAACTGGCCGACGGTTTCGGCAGGTGCCCTTTACACCGGATGTGGTCCGGGCCGCGCTGGCTGCTACGCCCCAAATGGCGTAGGCAGCAGCAATTTTCATGGGTCGGGCCCAGGCCTGACGGTTTCAATCCAAGGACAGATTAATGAGTACCTTTCTTTACGGCGGCCATGTTCACGCCAATGGCATTCGTCAGCATTACTTGCGCTACGGCGGTTCCAGCGAGGGCCGCGATCAGCGTCCTGCCGTCATCATCGTGCCCGGCATTACCAGCCCGGCGGTGACCTGGGGTTTTGTGGGTGAGCAGTTCGGCAAGCACTTTGACACCTACATTCAGGACGTGCGTGGCCGTGGTTTGAGTGAAGCGGCTGAAGGCATGGATTACAGCCTGGATGCACAGGCCGATGATTTGATCGCCCTGGCTCAAGCCTTGGGTCTTAAAGACTACATCGTGGTCGGTCACTCCATGGGTGCTCGTATCGGTTTGCGTGCGGCTCACAAGAACAGCGATGGTCTGAACCGTCTGGTGATGGTTGATCCGCCGGTCTCCGGCCCGGATCGCCGTGCCTATCCTTCCAAGCTGCCCTGGTACGTGGATTCCATGGCCATGGCTCGCAAGGGCTGCACGGCAGAGGACATGCGTGCTTTCTGCCCGACTTGGACCGAAGAGCAGTTGCAATTGCGTGCCCAGTGGCTGCACACCTGCCACGAGCCTGCGATTCTGGCCAGCTTTGAAGGTTTCCACACCGACGATATCCACGTCGACTTCCCGCATTTGAAGGTGCCTGCTTTGCTGATGACCGCCGAGCGTGGCGATGTGGTGCGTGATGAGGATGTGGCCGAGATTCAGCAACTGGCGTCGGGCGTTCAGCACGTTCGTGTGCCGAACGCCGGTCACATGATTCCTTGGGACAACGAAGCCGGCTTTTACGAAGCCTTCGGTGACTTTCTGGGCCAGCGCTTGGTGTGATGTTAAAGGGCCGCTACGGTGGCCCGTCGTGATGCAGAGGTTCCGCGTCAGTGCCGGAACCTCTCACAAGGAGAGACAAAATGGCAGTGAGTGATTATCAACTTATCGAAGCATGGCAAGAGGTGCTGCGCCTGTCCAAGCTGCAAGCGGGTCAAACCGTGACCTTGCTGACCAGCTCGACCACGCACCCCCAAACCATGCAGTGCGCGCAGATTGCGGCTCAGTCTATGGGTGCGATTGTTAATCGTTTGGACTTGTTGCCGGTCAATGCGGAAAAAGCCTTGAGCCGGGACTCGCTGGCGTACTTGGGTACGACCCCGCTGACGGGCAACGAAGCGGCGATCGCAGCCTTGAAAGCCAGCGATCTGGTGCTGGACCTGATGACCCTGTTGTTCTCGCCCGAGCAGATCGACATTTTGAAGTCGGGTACCAAGATCCTCTTGGCGGTGGAGCCACCCGAAATTCTGGTTCGCACCGTGCCAACCGAAGCAGATCGCGCACGCGTGACAGCGGCGGCAGCCTTGATCAAGGCCGCCAAGGAAATGAGCATTACCTCACCTGCTGGTACTAATCTGCGTTGCCCACTGGGTGAATTCCCTGCGATTCGTGAATACGGTTTTGTGGATGAACCCGGTCGTTGGGATCACTGGCCTAGCGGTTTTGTGCTGACCTGGCCTAATGAGTTGGGCACCAACGGCACCATCGTGATCGACAAGGGCGACATTCTGTTGCCGCAGAAGAAATACTCGACTGAGCAGATCATTCTGACGGTGGAAAACGGCTACGCCACCAAGATTGAAGGTGGTATCGAAGCCGAACTGCTGGACGAATATATGAAGACCTTCAACGATCCCGAAGGTTATGCGATTTCCCATATTGGTTGGGGTTTGCAGCCACGCGCCCACTGGTCCACCTTGGGCCTGTACTCGCGTGAGAACACGATTGGTATGGATGCTCGTGCCTTCGAGGGTAACTTCCTGTTCTCCCTGGGGCCGAACAACGAGGCAGGCGGCAATCGCACGACGGCCTGCCACATTGATATTCCTTTGCGTAATTGCACGGTCAGCCTGGATGGCCGCGCCGTCGTGCGTGATGGCAAAGTACTGGACGGAGGCGTTGGTGAGTACGAATGAAGGAGCGGTTTACGCTCAACAAGGGTTTGGGTCGACGCTGGAGCCTAAGGCTCCGTATGGCTTGTTGATTATTGATCTGGTGAATGGTTTTGCTGACCCGGCGGTGTTTGGTGGTGGCAATATCCCTGAAGCCATCGAGAACACGCAG
Organism: Alcaligenes sp.; assembly: GCF_050255915.1. NCBI lineage: Bacteria > Pseudomonadati > Pseudomonadota > Betaproteobacteria > Burkholderiales > Alcaligenaceae > Alcaligenes > Alcaligenes sp. Next base: position 5,787 of record NZ_JBFWIQ010000013.1, on the reverse strand, counting down.
ACCTTGCTGGCAACGGCGCGTGAACAGGGCTGGCCGGTGGCGCACACTCGTATCGTGTATGCCGATGATGGTGCAGATAACAACATTTTCAGCATCAAAGTCCCCGGCATGTTGGGTCTGACTGAAGACGCACACAACAGCCACATCGTGCCGGAGTTGGCTCCTGCACCCGGTGAATTTATTGTTCGCAAGAATGTGCCGTCGGCCTTCTTTGGTACGCCTTTGGCGGCCTGGCTGACGCAACGTGGTGTGCAAACACTGCTGGTCGCCGGTGCGGTTACCAGCGGTTGCGTACGTTCCAGCGTGGTCGATGCGATGCAACTGGGCTTCCGCCCCTTGGTGGTGTCGGACTGCGTGGGTGACCGTGCAATTGGCCCGCATGAGGCCAACTTGTTCGACATGCGTCAGAAGTACGCCACCGTAGCGACGCTGGAAGAAGCGATGAAGTTGATTGGAGTGTAAGGCTTGGTGTTTTTAAGCCTTTGAGAAGAACGATGTGCTTCGTCATTTTTTAGCAGTTTGATTGACGGAGCCTGTGTCGTCCTTTTAGCAAGTCTGTGTCTACGGATTTGTGATCGAGTATCGGTGGTCTGCCGCTTGGGGGCAGGCTGTCGGACCTGCGCCCCTGGGAGCCGGATGGCTCTCGGGGGCTTTTTTTGGCTTTGCGTAGCAGTGGAGGGTTTTCTTGTAGGGCCCCTGTGTGGCTTGTCTTGGCGGGTCCCTTGCTCACGCCGTGCGTGGGTGCCCTTGTCAGTGCGCCGTTGCGGGCGGGCGGTGAACTCGGAGCGCTACTGCTCACCCGGACCGGCCGCAGGCGTGCTCCTTAAACAGCACACCTTTTGCATCCCGCCTCGTTACTCTGCCCGTGGCAAGAACCCTGACGCACCCGCCAAGCCGCATTAGTGAACGCGCAAATAGTGGTGGGGGAACGCTTTGTGCATGTGCATCAGCGCCTCCCACCGTTTCAAGCAACAGTCACGTTTCCTGGCAAGTGGCTATTCTTAAAACGCCCAGCGCAGATTCATCTGCCCTTGTAGCGACGAATATCCACCGCCGAACTGTGAGCTGATGCCGGTGCCAATCGACAGACGCTCACTGCGTTGCCAGGTCAGGCCTGCACGCAGACTCATCGTGTCGCGGGGCAGCACGCTATTGCGGGTGTTGAACGCCGTATCCGTGGACGCAATGGCGAAACGGGCTGCTTGGGTCAGGTCGCGATCCAGCCATTCGTGATTCCAGCCCACGTCAACGTTCACGGCCAGCTTACTGCCATCAGTCAGGGCGCGATTCCATTGCGCCGTCAGCCCCAGGCTGGAGCGCAAGGCATCGACGCGCTTGCTGTCCAGGTGAAGGCGCGTGGCTGCATTCCCCGATTCGTCGACTGATGGCCGGGACACCAAGGCATAGTTCATGCTGGCAAAGGGGCCTAGCGATAAGGAGGGGTTCAGCTCCCAAAGGTAGCCTGTGCCTGCGTCAATCGACAGATTGCGCCCCGTCCAGTCAGACGAGTGCGCGGCCTGATAGTCTCCAATGGCAATTTGCCTGCGCATATCGGCTTGTTCTAGCCCCAGTCGCAGCCCGCTGAATCCAAAAAGGCCTTCCCGTGCACCGGGGCGGTATTGCAGATGGGCAGCCAAGCCAAATGCGGTGGCTTTGCTCTTGCCGGAGTACGGGGCATCCGGTTTGACCGATAGATCTGAAATATCAAGCTGTGCTCCCACCGCGAAGTCGGGGGCCGACTCCAGGGCGCGCCCAGCTCCGACGATCAGGCCATAGCTGTTGGCATCGTAGCCAAGCATGGAACCTCGCGTGTTCTGATCGCCACTGGAACCGAACACCAAGGCGTAGCCCTGCCAGTCGGTGCCGGGCCGCAACATGCTTTGGCTCAGTCCTTGGCGCGCGGTTTGCATGATCGAACGCTCATGCATCAGAGAGGCGGCCATCGCCGCACTGTAGCCAGCCGGTGAAATCTGATCCAGGGCAGCGGGTATTTGTGAGCCGTCCTTGGCCGAGAAGTCGAGTTCCTGGAACAGGGTTTGCGCGGGTGCCGGTGCGGCGGCGGCCAGCTTGAACAAAGCCTTGCCGGCTTCTCGTTGGTTGTCGTCGCCGCCATATTGGCTATAGGCATTGTCGGTGCGGGTGGCAGACAAGCGGTAGCGCTCATTGCCCAACGGGGCAGCGTCAAACTGCAAGGTGGGCGATACGGCGGTGATCTGAGTGGCGTCGAAGCTGCCGCTGTAGCTGGCGGCTTCGATAAATGAGCCTGTGTCGGCAGACCAGGCGTTTTGATACCAGTCCGCCACAGGCGTCAGTTGCAGCGTTCCGGCCAAATCGGCATTACCACTGACGGCAAGTGCGTCGTGGTCGCCTTTACCATCAAATTCGGCTAATAGGCGGCCCGTTGCTGTTTGTTGGAAGTCGGCATTTACCTGAATGCGCCCGACTGAGTTGCCAGGCGTCAGGGTGCCGGCGTTAATCAGGGCCTGACCGCTGGCCAGATCGAAGCGGGCATTGCCGCCCAATGTCGCCGCTTCGTGGATGGCGGCGCTGTGGACCTGCACGTTACCGTTCAGTTGTGTTGTACCGCCGTCAAAGGACAGGGTCAGATTGTCTTTGCCTGTGATGTTCCCGGCGTAGCTCAAGTGGAAGGTGGTATCGGGTTGATCGATGCTGCGGCCCATATGATCGGCAGCCTGCCCAAACGACAGCGTAGTCAGACGTAGCTGGTTCTGGTCGTCGCGTTGCGCATACTGCGAGATGATATCGCCTTCAATCTGGGTACCTTGCATCAGGTTGATACGCCCGACGTAGGCATTGTCAGAAATCAGGATGGCAGCTTGCCGGCCTGCGATCCGCCCGCTAATGTCGGCTTGTTTAACCAGGGGGCCGTTCAGCTCGGGGAGCAGGGCTTGATCGACGCCTTCAATACTGCGTATATAGGAACCACGACGCTCGGTATGGTTGCCCAGGGAGTTGGTGCCAAAGTCAAAACGCAGGCCGACACCTTGAGGGCCAGTAGCCTGGATGTCGCCGCGATGCACCAGCGTATGCCCACGGCCGTAGGCAAATTGAATACCTTGCCCGTTCAAGCCATCTGCGTAGATTCTGACGCCTGGGTCGATAACAAGCGTGTTGTTCTGACCATCGACCCGTATGCCTGCACCACCTGAGCCGGCTGCCAGCAGGTCAGCCGCTTGTCGGACCTGATTGTTGCTGCCGTAGATATGCAGGCCCAGACCCAGTGTGGATTGGTTGTATTGGCCTGGAAGGTACTGCGTGCCTTTGGCATTACGGGCAAAGAAGCCTTGGGTATTGACCAGCTCAAGGCCATCGCCGTAGATTGAGCGCCCAAAGAAGTTGGCCCGGTCAATGGTGTAGCCCAGATCTTGCAGTACTGCCAATTCAGCTTCCATGAAGCCTGAATAGTTGCGGTAGTTCTGGTGGCTCATGACGCTGTTTTGAAGCTCGATATGGCTCATGAAGTTGTTGTCTATGCCGCCACCTTCACCCAGCATCTTTACGGGCACACTACGCAGGCCACCAGCCAGTACTTGTTCGATGTGCGTTCCGGTCAGATAGCCCTTGTCCTGACGCACATCAAAAGCGTCGGGGTCGTAGGAGTTGTCGCAGCCATCGCACAGAATCTTCTGGCCAGCGCGTGCCGGTTTGCCATTGTCGTCTCTTAGCAGTTGGGTCCAGCTACTGAGTTGGCTTTCAAAGTAGGGTTTGGTGTCATCCAAACCGCCTCTGTCCTCCACGCTGCTTAAAATGCCCAGCCCATGGGCAATTTCGTGAACGGCTGTCAGCAGTACGCTGTCTTTTCCGCTAAGGGGAGTTTGTGTAAACGCCTGGTTTGCTGCGTAATCGTCTTGGCCCAGGCCAAAAAAGCCATGTCCACCAAAGGGCAGTGTGCCGGTTGCAGGCGACAGGCCGAACATGTTTTGCTGCATCTGCGTCAGTGCGCTTTGACCGCCATTGGCGGTGGGCGAGCCTCCGTAGGCATTGCCCGGGTCATTAATCGTGCCGATATTGACGATGGTCGCAGGGTTGTCGCCTTGGGGCTGCAATATTTCAGCCCAATAGCCCATGCCTTCAAGGAGCTGTTCTTTATAGGCTTGATGGCCCTCCCAGCTCCAGAATGACGTTTCGTCATTGTCGAATGAACCGTCGTTCATATCGAAAAACCGTGCGATAAACACGGTGCGCCCCGCTGCATTTGTAACGGTTCTGTCTTCCAGGGCATGAGTTGCCAGGGGCGCAATAGCAAGCGCCAGGGCGGTATACAGTTTTGTTAGTTTCATTGTTGAGCAGGTGTTGAATGCGCGAGATATTGTTTGCACTGAATGGCCCCTGAGGTAGAGGAAACAGTTTGATTAGCGTGGGGCGTTCATTGTTGCTGCATCGGGGCTGGCGGATAAAAGGGATTCCCTCGGCCTGCGTCGGGAAAATATAACAGATGGTGTCAAATAGATATTGTTGGTTTTAAACCTTTGGCCCTCCTTTTTAAACGCGGGGTATCTGCTTTTTTCGAATTTCGAATTTTGGGCTTAGGGCTTAGGGATTGGGGTAGTAGAGCGCTTGTTCTGGGGCGGCTTTCTTCTGGGCGTGCCGTTTGGGCTTTGCGTAAGGGAGTGGATAGTTTTCTTGTGGGGCCCGGGGACGGTTTGTCTTGGCGGGTCCCTTGCCCACGCTGCGCGTGGGTGCCCTTGTCAGAGTGCCGGGGCGGGCGGGTCGTGAACTCGGAGCGCGGTTTGTCCCTCCGGACAAACCGCAAGCGTGCTCCTCAAACAGCACGCCCCTTGCATCCCGCCCCAGCACTCTGCCGGCGGCAAGAGCCCTGACTCGTCCGTCAAGCCGTCCCCGGGCCCCACAAGAAAACAAGCAACACGGGTTAAAGCCCAAACGGCACTTGCGGAGGTGGGATGAAAGGTAAGGGTCCAGATTGGATGGGATGGGATGGGAAGGGAAGGGAAGGGAGGAGGGCTTTGGCTGAGGCTGAATGTTCTTGGGGTTTGGGGATATCAGTTTAGATGTGGTTTTTAATTGTTCTTTTGTGTTTAGAGGGAAAGTAAAACGAAGAGTGGCAGTGGAGTGTGAGTTTAAAGATCCCGTGAATGAGTAGAGTTCTTGGTGTGCTATCAGGACAGGACACGTAGTAAATCAGCAAGTTAGTTCTGCTCTCGGTTGTGGAGTTGTTGATGTGATGAAGCTGATTTAGAGAATGCAAAAGAGCAAGACGATAGGGTTTTAGACAACCGTAGAAGAGTAGAGCGATAGGCGCTTAGGAAACGCAGAAGAGCAAGGCACGAGGCCCTGTTTGTTCAAAGAGTCTGTCTGTAAGAGATTGGTAGATAAAAAGCCATTGTGAGCCGTTCAGTTGGCCTGCTGGGGTGTTGGGGCGGATCAGAGTACTTGCCGCGGTCAGGAGATAGCGTAGGGGTGTAAGCATCCTGCTGTTTGAGCGGGGCGTTTGTGGTTCGTCCGGGGGACGAACCACCCCGCGAGTTCAGGATGCGCCCGTAGCTATCTCCTGATAAGGGCACCGGTGCGTAGCACCGGCAAGTGCTCAGCCCCGACACCCCAGCAGGCCGACTGAATGGTGTCTTTACAGAGACTTCTTTGATCCACTCATCACGGCTTTTTAACCTTGCTTGTCCCCTCAGGCTTCTTTCTATTAGTCTAGTGAACGACGCAATACGCATTGTCGACGAGACATTACCTAGTTCAAAAGGAGCCAGGATGGCAGGGCAGCAGCATGTATCCGGGGTGACGGGCATTATTCTGGCG
>NZ_JBFWIQ010000012.1:0-132352 GCF_050255915.1 Alcaligenes sp. | reverse complement strand
AATCCCCTAGGGGACGCCAAAGCTTTTGCTTGGCAACCGCTGCGGAGCGGTAGTTCAGTTGGTTAGAATACCGGCCTGTCACGCCGGGGGTCGCGGGTTCGAGTCCCGTCCGCTCCGCCAAAGAATTCAAAAAGCCTGATAGATTTCGATCTATCAGGCTTTTTTCATGCCCGCTACTCAAGTTACCTAGCTTCAGCACCAGGCACACCTCAAAATGGCAGCTCTGGTCCATTATCAGATCTCGATCCTCTATAGCTGGCACGCTCAACGGACCCCCAGAAAGCCAGATAGCTCTGCTGACATTCAGCAGGTTCCTCACCTTCTTTCTCGCCAATCCACAAGCGCGTTGCAGCGTAGCCGGACGCGGCACCCCAACCACCAACCCCTCCGCGACCAAACAGTCAATTCGTGGTTTCAGGCACGCAATTATCTTGCCCCTGAGACGCAAGGAAGTTAATGTATTGCGTTATCGTTACTTCAACATTCAACTTCCATGTCCGCCAGCACCTTGGGCCAGCGAGGCCCGACCGAGCACCATCGCCGCGAACAGATTATTGAGCAGGCCAATGCTCATTTCCGGCTCTACGGATATCGCAAGACCTCGGTTGCCAGCCTGGCCAAGTCCATAGGCGTATCCAGCGCCTATCTTTATCGTTTTTTCGACTCCAAACAGGCCATTGGCCAAGCAATTTGTCATTCCGTGCTCAATGGCATGCACGTGCAACTGCAGCAAATTGTTGAAGGCGATTTACCGCCTATTGAACGCCTGCGCCATTTCATTGAAACCGCCTGCAATCTAAGCCTGGAGCTGTTCTTGCGGGAAGGCCGCATGCAAGAGGTGGTGATTGAGGCTCTGCAAAACAACTGGGCCACAGTCAACCAGCACAGAGAGGATTTGCTAACCCAAATTACCGCACTGGTGCGTGCGGGTCGGGAAAGTGGCGACTTTGAGCGTCGTACTCCCCTGGACGAAGTGGTCCAAGGCATCTTATTTGCCTTGACCGCCTGCCTGCACCCCGTCTTGCTAGAAATACACCCCCCTGAAAAAACCCGTCAAGGCTTGCTGGTGGTCACCCAGCTAATCCTGCGCAGCCTGATGCCCTGAGCATCAAATCCCAAGTTACAGTTCATCCAACTCTTTACTTACCCGGAGTCCTGCATGGCTCTTTTCCGCTCTCTTAGCCCCGTTTTAAGTTTGTCTGCCGCCCTTGTACTGATGGGGTGTAGTCAGCAGACCCAAGAGGCAGACCCTCGCACTCAGGCTCCTTTGGTAATTCAAAGTGTTGTTGCGCCCAAGGCCGATCAGCAGCGGCGTTTCCTGGGCTTGGTTAGCGCGCGAATCGAGAGCCCGCTGGCATTTCGGGTAGGCGGCAAGATTGATACGCGCCAGGTCCAAAACGGCGAGCATGTAAAAAAGGGTCAGCTCTTGATGACTCTGGATCCCAAGGATCTGCAACTGGATCATCGTGCTCGTCTGGCTGCCGTGCAGGCGGCCCAAGCTCAGGCAGAACAAGCCCAGTCAGACTACAAGCGTTTATCCCTGCTTGTCGATCAGGGGGGTGTCTCCCGTCAGGCCCATGAGCAAAGCAGACAAGCGCTACGCAGCGCCCAGGCGAACTTGAAGTCAGCGCAAGCACAGGCTGACCTTGCCCGCAACGCAGGCCAGTACAGTTCCCTGAAGGCTGAGGCCAGCGGCATCATTACCGCCCAGTTGGCTGATGTCGGTCAGGTAGTCAGTGCGGGGCAAGCCGTGCTGCGCCTGGCCCAGGACGGCCCACGTGATGTCATCGTCAGTTTGCCAGAACAATGGGATCTTCCACTGGGCACCCGCGCCACGATCGAGCTGACTGACTCCCAGGAAAGCCTGCCCGCCCAACTGCGTGAGTTGGCACAATCCTCTGACCCCGCCACTCGCAGCTATCAGGCCCGCTTTTCCTTCGAGGGTGAGAACGTCACTGCCCGACTAGGCTCCAGCGCCATCGTGCATTTGACACCTCCCGATGCAGACGCCTTGAATCAGGTGCCACTGACCGCCATTTACGATGCGGGCAAAGGCCCCGGCGTATGGGTCATTGATAATCAGAAAACCGTGCACTGGCAGCCTGTGACGATTGCCAAACTGGCCCAAGAGTACGCCTACCTCTCCAAAGGCCCTGAAACCGGTACAGCCATTGTGGCCCTGGGTGCCAATCTACTGCACGAAGGCCAGGAAGTACGCCCAGAAATGCGCGGGGCCAAACCATGACAGGCCGCTTCAATCTTTCAGCATTGGCCGTGCGCGAACGGGCCATCACACTGTTCCTGATCATTGCTCTGGCAGCCTCCGGCATTTACTCCTTCGTGAAACTGGGACGAGCCGAAGACCCGGCGTTTACCGTAAAAGTGCTGACGGTCACTGCCATGTGGCCCGGAGCGACGGCTCAGGAAATGCAGGATCTCGTGGCCGAACCCATGGAAAAACGCATGCAGGAGCTGCGCTGGTTTGACAGGGTAGAGACGGTTACCCGCCCTGGCACAGCCCTGATGGTCGTGACCTTGAAAGACACCATGCCGCCGGCGGACGTCCAAAGCGAGTTTTATCAACTACGCAAAAAGCTGCAAGATCAAGCTCCACGTCTGCCCAAAGGCGTGCAAGGCCCCTTCGTGAACGATGAATACTCGGACGTGTCCTTTAGCCTGTTCGCCCTGCAAGCCCCAGGCTTGCCACCGCGATTACTGACTCGCGAAGCCGAGAAGGTACGCAGCCAGTTGCTGCAGGTTCCCGGCGTCAAGAAAGTCAACATTCTGGGCGAGCAAAGCGAGCGCATCTTTGTCGATCTGGACGAGGCCAAGTTGCACAATCTGCAACTGAATCCTCAACAGATCCTGGAAGCCTTGTCCAAACGCAGCGCCATGACCGCCAGTGGTGCGGTCAGCACCGATGGACCACGCATTCATCTTCGCCTCAGTGCCGGACTGGATGATATAGAGGCCATCAGCAATACCTATATCTACGTACAAGGTCACACCTTGCGACTGGGCGATATTGCCACAGTCAGCCGGGGTTACGAGGACCCGCCCAGCTTCGAGATTCATCACAACGCCCAATTTGCCATGCTGCTGGATGTCGTGATGCAGGAGGGCTACAACGGCCTGTATCTGGGCAAGGATCTGGAAAAGGCACGGGAAGATATTGCCGCTGCCCTGCCTCTGGGTTTCTCGCTGGAGACCGTGACCAACCAGTCGGTGAACATTGCTTCGGCCGTGGGCGAGTTCATGTTCAAGTTCTTCGCAGCACTCAGCGTCGTGCTGCTGGTGTGTCTGATCAGCATGGGCTGGCGTGTGGGAATTGTGGTGGCAGCAGCCGTCCCCCTGACGCTGGCCATGGTGTTCGTCATCATGATGATGACGGGCAAGGTGTTTGACCGGGTGACGCTGGGTGCGCTGATTATCTCGCTGGGCCTGCTGGTGGACGACGCCATTATTGCGATCGAGATCATGATCGTCAAAATGGAAGAAGGCATGGACCGCCTGAAAGCCGCTGCCTATGCCTGGAACCATACGGCTGCACCCATGCTGTCCGGCACCCTGGTGACGATCATCGGCTTCCTGCCAGTGGGTTTTGCCCGTTCCTCTGCTGGAGAATACGCGGGCAATATCTTCTGGATTCTGGCCGCCGCCCTACTGACTTCCTGGCTGGTTGCCGTGGCTTTCACTCCCTATATGGGCGTGAAACTGCTGCCCGCCATTCCTGCCCGTCCAGGCGGTCACCAAGCCATTTATGACACCCCCAACTACAAGCGTCTGCGCCGCATGATTGCCTGGTCGGTACACCACAAGTTTCTGGTGGCCGGCATTGTGGTGGGTGCCTTCGTGCTGGCAGTTGTAGGCATGGGTTTCGTCAAACAGCAATTCTTCCCCACCTCCGATCGGCCCGAGCTGCTGGTAGAAGTGCAGTTGCCTGAAGGCAGCAGCATTCAGTCCACGCAGGCCGTTACTCGCCAGGTCGAGAGTTGGTTGCGCGAGCAGCCCGAGACCAAGCTGGTGACCAGCTATACCGGGCAAGGCGCACCGCGCTTCTTTCTGTCCTACAACCCAGAACTGCCCGACCCTTCTTTTGCCCGTCTGGTGGTGCTGACCGCCGATTATCACGACCGCGATGCTCTGCTGCAACGCTTTCGCCAGGTGGTGGCCGATGGTTTGACGCCAGAAGCGCGAGTGCGCGCAACGCAACTGGTGTTCGGCCCATCCACCAAATACCCCGTGGAGTTTCTGGTGCGCGGCCCCGACCTGGACACGCTACGCGATATTTCCGAGCAGGCCATGACGATTATGCGTGCCGACAAGGACATGCGTCAGGTGAACGTGGATTGGGGTTCGCGTGTGCCCGTCTTAAAGCTAAATGTAGACCCTCAACGCCTGCAGGCACTAGGCCTGAATCGTCAGAGTCTGGCAGAACAAATCCAGTTGCAACTGGACGGCGCAACGGTTGCGGAATACCGCGAGGATTTACGTAATGTACTGGTCGTAGCGCGCAGCTCGGCCGTCAACCGCCATGATCCCACTCGCCTGTCCGGCCTGACCGTCATGAATGATCAGGGCCAGAATCTACCTTTGGAGCAAGTCGGCAAGCTGGAAATCATGCAGGAAGAACCCAAGCTGGCACGTCGCAACCGCCTGCCTACCATGACGGTACGGGGTGATATTGCTCCTCACGTACAACCGGCAGAGGTCGCCAACCGAGTGATGAAGAAGTTTGCCTCCTTGCAAGCTTCCCTGCCCCCTGGCTACCTGATCGAGATGAGCGGCATTACCGCCGAGGCCAAGAAATCCAACGACGCGCTGCTGCCCGTTTTCCCGGTCATGATTGCGCTGATGCTGCTGGTTATCGTGATTCAAGTGCGTTCGCTATCGAACATGATCATGGTGTTCCTGACGGCCCCCTTGGGCCTGATCGGCAGCGTACCTGCCTTGCTGATTTTCCAGCAGCCCTTTGGTTTTACCGCGATTCTGGGGCTGATCGGTCTGGCGGGGATTTTGATGCGCAATACCTTGATTTTGATTGAGCAGATCAAGACCAACCGGGCCGAGGGTGCCTCGCCCTACGACGCCGTAATCGAGGCCACCGTACAGCGTGCCCGCCCCGTTATTCTGACGGCGCTGGCGGCGGTACTGGCCTTCATCCCGCTGTCCTTCTCCGTGTTCTGGGGCTCCATGGCCCTGACGCTGATCGGTGGCACGGCGATTGGCACCATCCTGACCCTCCTGTTTTTACCCAGCTTGTATTCGATCTGGAATCGAATCCAGGACCCACGCGTCTCATCACTTGCTTGAAGGCTGAAACTATGTAAATAATGGATGCATGGTTTGGACCGAACCCCGCACGCGAGGCAGGCATACCGCCTGCCAGCCGCCCCCACAAAAGGGAGCATTTTTTGCCCACGGACGGGGGTTTGTGAGGGAAAAACCATGTGTCCCACGGCCAGTCTTGTGGGCCTGGAGAACAGAACGACGCCAGTTAGCTTATGTCTACACCGAACAACTTGCCCGCCGCCCTGTCTCACGCTTTCGAGAAGGCAATTTACCGAGTACACAGCCCTCAGGGCGATATAGACGTGCGCATCGGCCAGCTCAACCGCACTCTGAATCAATTGCTGGAACAAGAAAACAGTCGTGGCGCAGCGATTTTGACCGCCTGCAATCCAGGCGCCCAAATTTGCAGCCGCGCCTTTAACGATGCCGTTCAGGAAACCCTGCTACGCGATTTGCAAAAACAGGATCTTCATTGGTGGCCCGCCGTGAACCTGGACCCCAAAGGTAAATGGCCGGATGAACCCAGCTTGCTGGTATTGGACATCAGTCTGCAACAAGCGCGCTGGCAAGCACGCCTGTTCAAGCAATTGGCTTTTGTCTATATCCCGACCAATGGCAAACCACAGTTGCACCACGTGCAGCAGCGACTGCCTGTCTGCAATCAGGCTGATTTAAACAGCCCTGCTCCCTTCTAGACGCTGACGGAAACCATCGGCAATGGCAGCTCCTTTCAGCCGCCCCTCCGGCAAGACCCGCGCCCAGGCACGCCACTCGTGGCCAGTTGCTACCAGCACACCATCCATATTGAAGACTTGATATTCAAGCTTGAAACGCCGCTCCAGCCATTGGGTCACATGCACACAAACGCGAATTTCGCGGTCATAGGTAACAGGTGCGCGGAAGTTGGCACCGACATCCACCAACGGGGTTACGGCATCGTATTCTTGTCGCAAGACACGCTGGCTCAAACCAGCCTGCCGCAGCCACGCCTGATACGTGCAATCAAACCAGTAAAAATAGTTGGGATAAAAAACAATCCCGGCCTCATCGCAATCACCCCACTCCACCGTGATGCGGCGCTCGAACACGTGCATGTTTATCCTTTCGCAAAATCACCGGTCAGTTTACTGCGAATAAAAAGGTGGAAACCACGCTAATCAGGTACTAAACCAGCAACAGAAACATTTTGCAAACACTGACCAAGAAACAATTTGTATCGCGATCAGGCATATCAATTAAGCGAAGTTAGCAACAATTTCGCTTAATTATCACTGAAAAAAGCCTCTGAAGAGGGAAAACCGTCACGCCCAAGCAGGGACAGAAGTCGTCTTTCACAGGCAGAGCACCTAGCATAGCCGCGTCACTGAATAAGGTAGCCTGCCATGTCTGTAAATAACCCCGCGCCCTGGACAATTCGTCGCATCATGGAGCTTTACGAACTGCCCTTTATGGATCTCGTATTCCAGGCGCAAAGCGTACATAGACAGCACCACCCCGCCAATCAAATCCAGCTCTCCAGCCTGCTGTCCATCAAGACTGGCGCCTGTCCCGAGGATTGCTCCTACTGCCCGCAATCCTCCAAATACCAGACCGAGCTGGAACCCGAACCCTTGATGCCTCTGGAGCAGGTACTGGAGGCGGCCCGCGCGGCCCAGGCACAGGGCGCACAGCGTTTTTGCATGGGTGCCGCCTGGCGTTCCCCTACAGAAAAGCAGTTGGACCAAGTCATTGATATGGTCAGTGCCGTCAAAGCGATGGGGCTGGAAACCTGTGTCACTTTGGGCATGCTGAAAGACGGTCAGGCCGAACGCCTAAAAGAGGCTGGGCTGGATTACTACAATCACAACCTGGACACCTCTCCCGAGTTCTATGGCCAGATCATCAGCACACGCACCTACCAGGACCGCCTGGACACGCTGGAGCGCGTACGTGCAGCCGGCTTGAACAGTTGCTGTGGCGGGATCATTGGCATGGGCGAAAGTCGCCGCGAGCGTGCCGGCCTGCTGGCCCAGTTGGCCAATATGCGCCCCTACCCCGAGTCCGTGCCCATCAACCAATTGGTAAAAGTGCCAGGCACACCGCTCGATCAGGTCGATGACCTGGACCCCTTCGAGTTTGTACGCACTATCGCCATTGCACGTATCCTCATGCCCACCAGCGCCGTGCGCCTGTCAGCGGGCCGCGAAACCATGGATGACAGCACACAGGCCCTGTGCTTTATGGCGGGGGCCAATTCCATTTTCTATGGCGAGCAATTGCTGACCACCGGCAACCCGCAGTTTGTAGCGGACCAGGATCTGTTTGCCCGCCTGCAACTGGAAGCGGCCAAAACCACACTGTCCGAACCTCCTTTGTCTTTGGAACAAACCCGTCCACGCGCGATGGTCGAGGCCCTTTAATATGCTCACTTTGATCGCCAGTATTCTGTGCAGTGTTGCTGTTTCCATTCTGCTCAAAGTTGCCCGCCAGCGGCAGATCGATGTCGCCCAGGCCATCATGGTCAACTACGGCGTGGCAGTAACCTTAAGCCTGGTCTTGCTGCAACCACACCCCAGCAGCCTGCTCAATCCCGCCACACCCTGGTGGATTCTGATTGCCTTGGGCGTGCTTTTGCCTAGTGTCTTTCTGTTCATGGCGGCAGCCGTACGCCAGGCCGGTATTGTATTGAGCGATGCCGCCCAACGCCTGTCTCTGTTCATCCCCTTGCTGGCGGCCTTTCTGCTGTTTGGCGAGCATCTGGGCGGACAGAAACTATTGGGCATAGGCTTGGCCCTGACCGCCCTGCTGTGCTTGCTGATACGTCCCCACCAAACCAGTAAGCAGGACGCGGGTTCCGGACATCCGGCCCTGATGCTGCTGGCGGTCTGGCTGGGCTATGGCGTGATCGACATCATGTTCAAGCAGCTCTCCAAAGCCGGCGCCGCTTTCTCCAGCAGTCTGGTGGTGTCCTTCTCCTTGGCAGGAGTGCTGATGCTGTGCTGGCTGCTGGCCAAGCGCACCAGTTGGCACAAAGGCAGTCTCTTGGCTGGTCTGGTACTAGGCCTGCTGAACTTCGGAAATATTTTCTTTTACATCCGCGCCCACCAAATCTTCCCGGAAAACCCCACCCTGGTGTTCTCGGCCATGAATATTGGCGTCATTGCCTTGGGGGCCATTGTTGGAGCGGGCTTCTTCAAAGAAAAACTCAGCGCCCTCAATGTAGTGGGGGTTGCCCTGGCAATAGGCGCGATCGTGGCCCTGATTCCACGTTAAACAGTCCCAGGCGTATCTCATACACGCCTGCGTAGTGCAGCGCGGCAGCAGGATATTCTGGCTGGCAAGATTGAGCTTGAAGCTAAATCTAACGGGCTTGAATTCCAGATTTAAGATCCGGGCAAAGAAAAAAACCCAGGCCTGGCCTGGGTTTTTTTGAGTGAATCATGGTCGTAAAGCGCCACGAAAACAGGCTCGATTCTGTCGACTGTTTACGGAGCTGGACCTGACGGTTTCCGCTTGCTCTCTGCCTCTTGCGCACCGCCCGAGCTATCCACATCTGCCGGGTTCCCAGAATCATCCAAGCCTCCGGAACTTCCCGCAACAGGATTAACCCTCTTGTCGTCCTCGGCAAGTGTCGCTTCTACGGCCTCATCCTCCGCCTGGCGCTCTACCGCAGTACTTTCCGTTGTCGCAGGCACGCGCTCCTCAACCGGGGGCAGATCCTCGAACACCGGGTCGTGTGACACGTCAGAACTGATATCGACCCGAGGATCCAATGCCACCGCCGCAGCCGAGCTTTGCAAGCTATCGGGCATAGGCACAAAGTTGGTTGGCGCATCCTGGCTCAAGTGATCGCCCAGCACCTTTTGCGGACGAACCAACAGGACCAGTGCCAAACCACAGGCCGCCACGAAAATGTAGTACAGGTTGCTGCCGATGTAAGTCATCAGGCCGCCGGCAAGCAGCGGCCCCAAACAGGCCCCCAAGCCATACACCATGTACAGGATGGCGCTCAACCCGACCCGCCGCTCTGGGTCCACGTTATCGTTGGCAAACGCCGCCCCCAAGGGGTAGAGCGTAAATTGCAGAATCCCGAACAGCGCGGAAAAAACCAGCAAGAACCAGAACGGTGCCTCGAACCAGCCCCACAAGGGAATAGCCAAGACCAGCAAACAGATTGCATTGATGCGGATCAGCTTGACGCGATTCATGCGATCTGCCAACCAGCCTACCGGCCACTGAGCCAACACCCCGGCTGCCACCGACACCGCAACAAACAAGGCCGCCTGCTCACTACTTAAATGGACACGCACCGCATATACCGGGGCCAGCCCGTAGAAGGCCCCGGTCAACATGCCAGCCACCAGCAGCACCATCAAGGACAAGGGCACGCGGTCTACGTAGTAACGCGCATTAATGGGTGCGGGGACTTGCAAAGGCGGATGACTGCGACGGGTAATCGCCACCGGCACAAGACTGAAGGCCGAACAGATCGCCACAAAAACCAGGGGTTCGTAATTCAGATGCGGGAACAGCGTTAACGACAACTGTCCCAACACCGTGCCCAGACTGGAGAACACCATGTAAATGGCAAAAATTGTACCGCGCTGGCTATTGTCGCTTTGCTCGTTAAGCCAGCTTTCAATACCCATGAACTGCACTACCATCGCTGCGCCCGCCAAAAAACGCAACAGCAGCCAGACATACATGGAGTCGATCAGAATCTGCACCAGCACACAGATGGTGACAATGGCAGCACTGGCGGCGTACGCACGAATATGGCCCACGCCCATGATCAGGCGATGGCCCATACGAGCACCAAATACCAGGCCCAGGTAATACACCGCAATCAGCCCACCAATCCATACCTCTGACACGGAGATGGCCGTCAGGCGCACCCCCATGAAGGTGTTGAATAGGCCCGAGCTGAGCAAGAGCATCAGGGTCGCAAAGTACAGGGACGAAAACGCACCCACCGATGACAGCATTCACACATCCTAAAAAAACAGCAGCACCGTGCTTACTCTGGCTATCCCCCACACTCCAGCCGGGGTGCCACGACAAAAGCACGGTAAAAAAAGCGCCAGCTTGCAGCCAGCGCTTTGTAAGCTTTCACTCCCACGCCTGGCCGGACTGGCGCAGGGTCAGATACTTAAGACTGTACCTGTTTGAGCAGAGTATCTGCATCCGACGTATGCAGGCCTCCGTCGTTCTCAATGTTCAATTGTTTAACAACGCCATCATCGAGCAAGGCGGAAAAACGCTTGGAACGAACGCCCAGACCTTTGGCCGTCAGATCAAACTCCAGACCCAGTTTCTTGGTCCAGACCGCACTGCCGTCAGCCAACAAGCGCACTTTGCCATTGACATTCAGGGACTTACCCCATGCACCCATCACGAAAGCATCGTTCACAGACACGCACCAGATTTCATCCACACCAGCAGCCTTGAACTCATCTGCCTTGGCGACAAAGCCAGGCAAGTGCTGCTCGGAGCAGGTGGGAGTGAAAGCGCCAGGGACGGCAAACACGGCAATTTTCTTGCCTTTAACCAGATCAGCCACCTGAAAGTTATTGGGGCCCATCGGGCAACTTTCTGTGGCGGTTTCAATGTACTCACTAAGGGTCGCGTCTGGAACGCGCTCACCGACTGAAATGGACATAAGGTCTCCGTATGAATAAACACCGCCAGTATGGCGGCCCGATCAAACTATGATACTAATAGACTAGCGTGTCTGATAGACAAATAATACTTATCAGTACGTTTCATTTGCCTACACAGCCAAGAAAAACTATTCAGCGCTGAAAGACAATCAGACCAGCACACGTAGGCAGCAACCTTTGGTGGATGCTGGAAGCAGCCAGTCCCGGCACTCAAAAAATACAGTCCATACAGCAAAAAAATCTGTCAGCACCAAAACACTCACCCACAAAAAAAGGCCGGGCTTTTTGCCCGGCCTTCCAGGTGATTCACGTTTTACGCCGATTGCATACAGCCGTACTGCCCCATCATGGGCTCACCTTGCCCTGCTCGCCGATAGCGATCAGGACCTCTACAGCCATCCCATCATGCGGGGCAGCCAAAGCGTAATTCCTGGAATGAAGGTAATCATCAAGAGGAAGGCCAGGCCCGTCAGCAACCACGGCATGGTGGACTTGGTCACTTCGGTCAGGCCCAGCTTCGATATGCTGGACGCCACATACAGATTCAAGCCAACCGGCGGCGTCGCCAGCCCGATCTCCATATTCACCACCATCATAATGCCGAAGTGAACCGGGTCCATGCCCAGCTTCATGGCAACCGGGAACAAAATGGGGGCCATGATCAGGATCAGCCCCGATGGCTCCATAACCATACCGATCACCAGTAACAAGACATTGACGAACAGCAAGAAGGCAATCAGCCCCATCCCTTGCGACACAATCCATTCGGCAATCGCTTGTGGAATCTGCTCGGAGGTCAAAATGAAGGCAAACATGACCGCGTTCGTGATGATGTACAGCAGCATGGCACTCATGGCCGCCGACTCCAGCACAATGCGTTTTACCTCGCGCAGCTTCACATCCTTGTAGACCCAGACCGCAATCACAAAAGCGTACACGGCACTGATGGCGGCAGCTTCGGTCGGCGTGAACACACCGGAGTAAATCCCCCCCATCACAATAACGATCAGCATCAACCCCCAGATGGAATCCATGAAGGCACGCCAGCGCTCTTTGTAAGAAGCACGCGGCATACGGGGGTAGTTCATTTTCCAGGCGCGGAACATGGTGGTCGCACCCAGGGCAAGCGCCAAGATCAAGCCCGGCACCACACCTGCAATAAATAGCTGACCAATCGAGGCGGTGCCTACTTTGGCACCATCCGGGCCTTCGACCATCATGCCGCTGGTAGCCACCGCGTACATCACCATCACAATTGAAGGTGGCAGCAAGATACCCAGACCACCAGAGGTAGCCACAATGCCGGTTCCGAACTGTGCGGGATAGCCTTGTTTGACCATCGCCGGAATCATGATCGACCCAATGGCCGCCACAGTAGCTGGCGAAGAACCACTGATCGAGGCAAACAAGGCGCAAGCCAGTACCGCTGCCAAGCCCATGCCGCCGGGTAAATGGCCCACCATGGAGGCCGCAAAGCGAATCATGCGCTGCGCGACCCCACCGTGCGTCAGGAAGCTACCGGCCAGAATGAAGAACGGAATCGCCATGATCTCGAACTTCTCGATGCCGGTAAACAGCTTCAGAGCAATACTGTCCATGGGCACGTCTGTCATGGTGAACAGGAACCCCATCACCGTCAGACCCAGGGCAATCGACACGGGCATGCCCGTCAACAGCAGGATAGCCAGCAAGGCAAAAATAATCAGGGCGGTCATGCGCGCGCTCCTTCGGATTCAGACACACCGCGCTCTGTTTCAGCGATCAGATCAGCCGCAGGCTCGTGATGGGGCAACTGGCCAGTCCGAATGAAATTCATCAAGGCTTGCAGGAAACGAAAACACATCAGCAGGGAACCCGCAGGCACCGCCAGATACACAATCCAGACAGGCACTTCCAGGTCAGCCGACACTTGAGCTGTATGGGCAATGTCGTAGACAAAGCTGCCGCCAATCCAGGCAACCATGGCGGTAAACAAGGCACCGGCGAACAGGGAAATCACCACCAGCAGATGGCGCCAACGCGGCCCTACCGCGTTAACCAGCACGTCCACACCCACGTGGATACCCACGCGTACGCCGTATGCGGCACCAAACTTGGCCATCCAGACAAACAGGTAAATACACAGCTCCTGCGCCCAGAGCAAATTGATGCCAGCCACACTGCGATAGCTTGAACGAGCCATCGCCATCACGGATTCGTAACCCTGGGCCCGCGACCAGGACACCAGATCAGCCAGCATGCTGACCGAGTAACGCTGGCAGACCGCTACGAAAATAATCACCACGGCGGCCACCATGAGAAGCGAGATGAACGCCTCCTCAAAGCGGTCCAGAATACGTAAGAACATGGGTAGCTCCAGACTACAGCGGGCCCACCCGGATCACGGGCAGGCGCAGCGCAGTAGCGGGAAGAAAAACGGAGCAGGTCTGAAACAGACCTGTACAAGATAAGCGGAGAAAACCGACTTTATTCGGTCGCCTTGTAAAAGGCATCGATCACGTCCTGGCCGATACGAGATGCCATTTCCTTATGAACAGGATGCAGTTGCTTGACCCACTCCTGACGCTCGGCATCGCTCAACTGATAGAACTGAGTCTTGCCGGACTCTTGCATAGCCTTCATGGAATCGTTGTTCTCTTGCTCGGCAATATCGTTGGCGTAAACCGTGGCTTCGGCCATGGCCTTTTCCATGCCTTGGCGGATATCGTCAGGCAGACCTTCCCAGAACTTCTTGTTCACAATCACGGCATAGCCCAGATAACCGTGATTGGACACGGTGGCGTGCTTTTGCACTTCATGCATTTTCTGGGTGTACATATTGGACGGCGGGTTCTCGGTGCCATCGACCACACCGGTTTGCAGGGCCTGGTACACCTCAGAGAACGCCATCACCTGAGGCACGGCATCCAGTGCCTTGAACTGAGCTTCCAGAACTTTGGAGGACTGAATACGCATCTTCAGGCCCAGGAAATCGTCCACGCTTTTCAGGGGCGTATTGGCGCTCATGACCTTAAAACCGTTGTCCCAGTAAGCCAGGCCCTTGATGCCCTTGGGCTCCAGTTTGTCCAGCAGCATGCGGCCCACAGGCCCTTCGGTGACCTTACGCAGATCGTTGCGGTCATTGAAGATGAAGGGCAGATCGAACACCTCAAATTCACGTACGCCCAAAGGACCGAACTTGGCCAGCGATGGGGCCAGCATGTGTACCGCGCCCAGTTGCAGGGCTTCGAGTTCTTCCTTGTCTTTGTACAGTTGCGAGTTCGGGTAGACTTCGACAACGACCTTGCCCTCGGTGTATTTTTCGGCCAGTTCCTTAAAGCGCACAGCACCCTTGCCCTTGGGTGTGTCTGGCGACACAACGTGGCTGAACTTGATGATCATGGGGTTGGCCAGAACAGGCGCGGACAGGAATACGGACGCCAGCAAGCTGGCCACAAGGGTCTTTTTCATGTTTGCCTCCGGTCGGTGGGGAACCGACACGTTTTATTGATTGATGTGCTTGAAAGCGTGTAGCTTAAAAAAGCAGTCCCGAATTATCTATTGTGGAAATCCGAAACCTTTTGTCATGATGCGTCTTGCCCGTCCGTCCGGATTCATGCGCCAGGCTGCCTCACGCACCCTGGCCGCCCACCCGATCAGCACCTATGTGCCTATTTTGGCCATTCTGATTATTGTGCTGCTGATGGGCGTGTTTGCCTGGGCAGTCAGCAAGGAGCGCCATGAGGAGCAATCCAACGAGCTGATACGCAATGCCCTGTGGGTGGAGCAGTCCCTGTCCTTTCAATTGCGCTCGCACGAGAACAATTTAAGCCGCATTGCCAGTGAAATTGAAGTTCACTCCCGGCCCGCCACCACCCAGACGGCACTGACACAGTTACAGCACTTCAAAACCATTCACCCCGATCTGCTCAAAGTCGCGGTACAAGATCGCTTTGGCACCACTTTGCTGGTGCGCCCTCCCGGTGCCGACACCCGAATTGCGGCCCACGTCAGCACGCCTCGCACGTCCACCTGGTTACCTGCCTACTACTCCAATGAGCACCAGGAAAGTGTGCTGGATCTGGTGGTGCCCATTTACGAGGACAACGAGATTGTCGGCACCTTGCGCGCCACCTTTTCCCTGGCCACCATTCTGATGGAAAACGTGCCCTGGTGGATCGCCGAGCAGTATCACGTCTCCCTGATCGACCAGGGCGATCAGACGCTGGCCACACGCTCCAAAGGCGAGCCGGGGCAAAGCGAATTACGTTACGCCATGTCGGTAGACCCGCCTTTGCATGGCGTGCGTTTGCTGATGACACCCTATCCGCAAAAAAACATTCCCACCTTCACCTTGCTGCTGACCGTCATTGCCGGTCTGGCTTTACTGGCTGTGGTGAACCTGGCCATGCAACATCACTACGCACGCAAACGCCGTGATGCCGAGCTGGCCTTGAGGCAGGAACAAGCCTTTCGCAGTGCCATCGAGAACTCCATGGTGACCGGCATGCGCGCCCGCGATCTGGACGGCAAGGTGCTGTATGTGAACCCGGCGTTTTGCGAACTGGTCGGTCGCAGCAGCGAAGAAATTATTGGTCTGGCACCGCCCATGCCCTGGTGGGTGCCGGAGATGATGGATGAAACGCTGGAGCGCCGGGACCGCCTGAAGTCCTCCCGCTCCGTGCAGGTCTTTGACACGCTGTTCCAACGTCCGGACGGCTCGCGCGTCGATGTACAGGTCTTTGAATCCCCGCTGATTGACGCCCAGAAACAGCATGTGGGCTGGATCAGTTCCATCATTGACATCAGCTCGCGCAAGCAGGCCGAAGCCCTGGCCAGCTCACAGTCCGAACAATTGCACCACACGGCCAAACTCATCACCATGGGCGAGATGGCCTCCACGCTGGCCCATGAACTGAACCAGCCGCTATCGGCCATTGCCAGCTATGCGGCCGGCTCCCTGAACCTGCTGGGTAATGAACCACTGGATCCGAAACTGCTGCGTCGTGGCCTGGAAAGTCTGGCCGAACAAACACGCCGTGCCGGGCAGATCATCCACCGCATTCACGACTTTGTACGCAAACGCGATCCGCAGCTCAGCCCCCTGAATTTGCCAGATGCCTTGCAAGGCGCCTTGGCCATGGCCAAGGCGGGCCTGCGTCATCATCAGATTCAATTGATCGTGCCCTCTCACCCCGAGAACCTGCCCGTGATGGGTGACAAGGTGCTGCTGGAACAACTGATTTTCAACCTGCTGCGTAATGCTGCCGAAGCCATGTCCGGCCTGGAGCCGGAACGCCGGGTACTGGAAGTGACCATGCAGGCCAGCAACGGTGTGGTGCTGGTGATGGTAGCCGACCAAGGCCCCGGTGTAGCAGCAACGATCATGGCCGAGGTGTTCCAGGCCTTTACCACCACCAAAGCTCAGGGCCTGGGCATTGGTCTGAATATTTGCCGCTCCATTGTGGAGCTGCACCATGGCAAACTCTGGTTTGAAAACGGGGTTCCCCACGGTGCCACCTTCCTGTTTTCCTTACCCTTGATCGAACATGACTAAGCACGCCCCTTTGGTCCACATCGTGGACGACGACCCGGCCATCCGCGATGCCCTGTCCTGGCTCTTTGCTACCCGTCAGGTCAATACCGAACGCTGGGAATGCGGCGAGGCCTTTCTCAATGCGCTTGGCCCCGAAACCCAAGGCTGCATTCTGCTCGACATACGCATGGATGGCCTGTCCGGCCTGGAAGTGTTCGAGCAATTGCGCCAGCGCCAGTCCTGCCTGCCCGTTATTTTCCTGACCGGCCACGGCGACCTGCCCCTGGCCGTGACCGCGCTGAAACAAGGCGCGGCAGATTTCATCGAAAAGCCTTTTAACGATAACGATCTGGTGGACCGCGTGCTGGAGGTGCTGCGCAACTACGAGGCCAGCCAGGAAGCACGAGACCACGAGCAGGCTTTGGAGCAACGGCTGGATACTCTGTCTCAGCGCGAACGTGAAGTGTTGGCCCTGGCGCTGGAGGGGAGACTGAACAAGCAGATTGCCCAGGACCTGAACATCACCATGCGCACGGTGGAGGTACACCGTGCCCGAGCACTGGAAAAGATGCAGGCCCGCACGCTGATCGAGCTGGCCCGACTACTGGACCCAGCCCGCCTGCGGGAAGACCGCAACCCGCCGGGGCCTTAGTCAAAGCTACCGGGGCGGGTGTATATAATGCAGCCATAAACTATTAGAACCGCGCACTAGGCCCGGTCCCCGGAGCGATCATGAGCACCACTACCGAAAACACCGATTTGCACCTTTCCCATCTGGATGAAGATGGCAAAGTTCAGATGGTCGATGTCAGCCACAAATCGGCGACATCCCGTTCTGCCACTGCCCGCGCCGTGGTACGTTTGAGCCCGGCTGCCTATCAACTGCTGTCAGCCCAGCACAATGCCAAGGGCGAAGTGCTCAACACCGCCCGTGTGGCAGGTGTGCTGGCCGCCAAACGCTGTGCCGAACTGATACCCATGTGCCACAGCCTGCCCCTGGATTTTGTCGGCATTGATTTTGAAAGTGATGCGGCGGCGGGCACCATTGCGGTGCTGGCTACCTGCCGCACCCGCTATACCACTGGCGTTGAGATGGAAGCCATGACGGCCTGCTCCATTGCCGCCCTGACCATTTACGATATGTGCAAAGCGGCCGACAAAGGCATTGTGATTGAACAGACCCGTTTGCTGGAGAAAACCGGCGGCAAAAGCGGGACCTGGACAGCTTTTGCCTAAGCCCTTTCACGGAGATAGCATGACAAGCCCTTTAACATTGCGCGTCCTGTACTTCGCCCAAGTGGCCGAACGCACAGGCCAACGCCAGGAAAACTGGGAATGGCCCCAGGAAGGCACCGTCCAGCAATGGACTGAGGCCCTACTGCAACGCCACCCGAATTTGAGCGATATGGCAGGCCGCCTGCATGTGGCGGTGAACCAGTTTCACGCCAAACCCACCGACCCTGTCCGACCCGGCGATGAAGTGGCTGTGTTCGAGCCCGTCACCGGAGGTTGA
Source organism: Alcaligenes sp. (assembly GCF_050255915.1). Taxonomy (NCBI): domain Bacteria; kingdom Pseudomonadati; phylum Pseudomonadota; class Betaproteobacteria; order Burkholderiales; family Alcaligenaceae; genus Alcaligenes; species Alcaligenes sp. The sequence continues at coordinate 114,393 of NZ_JBFWIQ010000012.1, read as the reverse complement.
GATGATTCGCATCCAGACCGAAGATTTTGATGTTGCCACCCTGAACGCCGAACTGCGTACCACGGCTGGCGGCAAGGCCGGTGCCATGGTGACCTTTACCGGCTATGTGCGCGATCAGGTCGATGGCACTGCCACCGAATCCCTGTTCCTGGAACACTACCCTGGCATGTGCGAGCGCGAGATCGAAGCGGTTTGCGATCAGGCCCGCCAACGCTGGCCCATTTTGGATACGCTGGTCGTACACCGTGTGGGCGAGCTGCATCTGACCGAACAAATCGTTTATGTTGGCGTGACCAGCGCCCACCGGGGCGATGCTTTTCGTGCCTGCGAATTTATCATGGACGTGCTGAAAACCCGCGCTCCTTTCTGGAAGCGCGAAACCCTGGCTGACGGCAAACGTTTCTGGGTACAGCAGCGCGACAGCGACACCCAGAAAACTAACACCTGGAATACCTCTGCGGACACCGACAAGCATGTCTAAAGCCAAGACCGATTTACCCGCCGTCCGCCTGAACGCCGCAGTGCTGACCATCTCGGACCGACGAGGCCCAGACGATGACACCTCCGGCGAGTATCTGGCGGCCAGCCTGACAGAAAGCGGCCATTACTGCGTACAGCGCGCCATCAGCAAAGACAATATCTACGCCATTCGCGCCCTGCTCAGCCAATGGATTCTGAACCCGGAAATCAACGTCATCATCTGCAATGGCGGTACGGGTTTCAGCCATAAAAAATCCACGATTGCCGCAGTCACACCTTTGCTCGATCAGGTCATTACCGGCTTTGGCGAACAGTTCCGCTACCTGTCCTATCAGGATATTGGCTCCTCGGCCTTGCAATCCGATGCGCTGGCTGGAACGGCCAACCGGACCTTGCTGTTCTGCATTCCCGGCTCGGGCGGTGCCTGCAAACTAGCCTGGGAAAAAATCCTGAAAGAACAACTGGACAGCCGTCATCGCCCGTGCAATTTTGCCTCTGAATATCTGGAGCCAGCCAAGTCCTGATGCCTGCAAAGGCATGGCAGTGGCTGCTCCGGAACGACCTCCTTTCCACCGTGCTCTGACGCCCTGAGCCACGAATTGTTTTATCGAATTTATCCATCCTATGATCGAATTTGACGTAGCACAGCAAAGGCTGGCCCAGGCAGGGCAAGTTCCCACCCAAATCGAGACCTGCGACTTGTCGCAAGCCTTGGGACGTATTCTGGCCCAGGATATTCACGCCCAGTTGGACATGCCGCCCGCTGACAATAGCGCCATGGACGGCTATGCCCTGCGCTTGGCTGATATTGCCGATGGCAAGGTATTGCCCATTCAGCAACGCTGCTATGCCGGCGATATTCCTGAAACGCTGCAAGAGAACATGGCGATTCGCATCTTTACCGGCAGCATGCTGCCGCCCGGTGCCGATACCGTGGTGATTCAGGAGAACTGCCAGGAAGACGAACAGGGCGTGCGCATTCTGGAAATGCCCGTGGCAGGCGTGAACATCCGCCGCCGTGGTGAAGACATGCGCATCGGTGAGGTGCTGATCACCACAGGCACCAAGCTGACAGCAGCCCATATTGCCCAACTGGCTGCGCAAGGCCACGCTCAGCTACAGGTCTACCCTCGCCTGACAGTGGGTATTCTGACCACAGGTGACGAACTGACCCCCGCCGGTCAGCCACTGAAAACCGGCCAGATCTACAACTCCAACGCCCCCATGCTGCGTGCACAGCTTCAAGCACTAGGGGTTGAAACAGTCCATGCTGTCCATGCCAAAGATACACTGGAAGCCATTCAGGATGCCCTGAAAGCACTACTGCAACGCTGCGATCTGGTGCTGACCGTAGGCGGTGTCTCGGTCGGTGAAAAGGACTTTGTAAAGCCTGCCATCGAAGGGATAGGCGGTCAGCTAGATCTGTGGAAAGTGCGCATGAAGCCCGGCAAACCGCTGGCACTGGCGTACATAGACAACAAGCCCCTGGTCTGCCTACCCGGCAATCCGGTGTCCTCTTACGCGGTGTTTTCCTTGATGGTGTCACCGCTGATTCGTCGCCTGCAAGGCCGCCATCAAGTACTGCCTGCGATTCGCTACGGCATTTTGCAAGGCGAGCGCCACTTTGAAGGTGACCGCGAAGAGTTCATCCGAGTACAAGTGGATAGCGACGAACAAGGCCGCCTGCTGGCGCGGCCATTCAATAATCAGGGTTCGGGCGTGATCAGCTCCCTGCCCTGGGCGCAGGCACTGGCCCGCATCCCTGCCGACTCCCATGTCTCCCCCGGCGATGTGGTGCGTCTGTATGAATACAGCCAATGGCAGGCTTGAGCGCTGCCACTCCAGCCTTGGCTTCGCCATAAAAAAAGCCGCCCTGATCCAGGACGGCTTTTTGTGCTGTTTATTTGATGCTATTTACTGGTGCGACGAAAGCACCACAACCGGCTTACCAGCTTTGTGCCTGATCCAGATCCTGCGGCGTATTGATATTGAAAAAAGCATGTTCCGGTGCATCGCGAAAGTCCACTGCCACCGCAGCTATGCTTTCCAACCAGTTCATGACGCGGCGTTCACCGCTCAGCAGATACTGTTTCAGGCTAGCAGCCTGATCGGTACGCAGCAGCAGACAAAGAGGATGGCTGCGTTCAGCTTGCGCGTAAGCAGCCACGGCGCCCTGCTCTTCTACAGCCTTGATCAAGCGCTTGCTCAGATCCTTTGGCACAAAGGGCAAGTCCACGGGACAGGACAAGGCCCACGGGGTAGAAATCTGATTCAGCACACTGGCCAGTCCGGCCAAGGGGCCCAGATAGCCTTCCAGCTCCAGCGCATCGGGCACCACCCGCCCCCAATGGACATACTGTTCAGGATTGCGATTGGCACTGATCAAGATAGTCCCCACCTGCGGGCGCAGGCGACGTACCAGATGCTGAACCAAAGGCTGGCCCTGTAAAAGCAGCAAGCCTTTATCGACCTGGCCCGACAAATCAAAACGCCGGGCCTGTCCGCCTGCCAGCACAATACCGCTGATGTCCTGTGTGCTTATCATCCGCCGATGTAACTCATTTCTATACGGTCACGACTCGTGGTGTGCTCACCCCGAATCTCGGAATATCGGTCTTGCCGCCCCGTCCAAACACCGTGCATATAGGCGGCTAACTGGTCGTCGGAAGCACCCGAGCGCAATTGCGCCCGCACATCATAACCTTGAGAGGCAAACAGACACAGAAACAGACGTCCTTCCGGGGAAAGACGCATGCGTGAACAGTCCCCACAGAAGGGTTGCGTCACGCTGGTAATCACGCCCACTTCTCCTGTGCCATCCTTGAAACGCCAGCGGCTGGCTACTTCGCCACGGTATTGGGCCGCTACCGGCTCCAGCGCGAAACGGGACTGGATACGCTCCACAATCTGCGCACCGCTGACGACCTCTTCCAGATTCCAGCCATTGCTGGTGCCCACGTCCATATATTCAATAAAGCGCAAAATCTGGCCGGAGCCTTTAAAGTGCTCGACCATGGGCAGAATCTGATCGTCGTTCAGGCCTTTACGCACCACCATATTGACCTTCACCGGGCTCAAACCTGCCGCCTGCGCCTTGGCAATGCCATCCAGCACGGTGGACACGGACACGCCGCTGTCGCTGAGTTGCGTAAAGCGGGCATCGTCCAAGGCATCCAGGCTGACAGTGACACGATTCAAGCCCGCGTCTTTCAACACCTGAGCTTTGCGACCCAACAAGGTGCCATTGGTGGTCAAAGTCAGCTCTACCGGATCACCTTCCGGTGTGCGCAGCTTGGCCAGCATGGCAATCAGCACTTCAATATTGCGACGCAAGAGCGGCTCGCCACCTGTCAGGCGCAGCTTGCGCACGCCCAGGGAAACCGCCTGCCGTGCCACGCGCTCGATCTCTTCAAAGCTGAGCAGGGAAGAATGAGGCAGGAACTCGTAGTCCGTGCCAAACACTTCCCTGGGCATACAGTAGGTACAGCGAAAATTGCACTTGTCGGTCAGAGAAATACGCAGATCGTGAAACGGACGGTGGCGCTTGTCCAACGGTTGCTCAGACACCGCCGCCATGCGCACGGTGGGACGGCGCGCAGGTTCAGCAGCACTCGTTTGAATCCCCTGTTCAATGCCTGACAGTACAAGCCCCGATCCAGCAGGCGCCGCGTCAGTCCGCCCCGACGACAAAGCCCCGACGCCTGGAGGAGCCGCTTTTTGATGTGGCCCGGTCGAACCCCCGCCTTCAGGCGGGGATTCAAACGTTGGCCCATGATCATCGCTCATGGTGTTCTCTTTCGTTCAAGGACAGGGTTGGCCCCGTCTCATGGTGTATGTGTGTTTTCGTCAAGCAAAGGGGTCTAACGCCAGAGCATGTCGGCGGCCTGGCCGAATGCCTGTTCCAGCGTCATGATCTGCCCTAAACCACGTGGGTCATAACCCACCAGATCTTGCATGAATTGACTATACGCGGAACCGCCAATCACGTTCATCAGTTGCTGCATAGGAGCCTTATCCAGCGCTTCTTGCTCGACCGCGATGAAGTAACGCTCCTGCGCCAGGGGAATAAACTCCAGCCCGCATCGGCTGGCCGCTGTTTCCACACCCAGGCCAGTATCGGCCATGCCACTGGCAACATGGGCTGCCACCGCCATATGCGTCAATTCTGTTGTTTCAAAGCCCAGGACCGCATTCGTGTTTACCCCTAACTGACTCAACAAGAGGGTCGCCAGAAAGCGTGTACTGGAACCCATCTGACGGTTCACAAAGCGCACATCGGGCCGTAGCAAATCCGCCATGCCCGTGATGTTCTTGGGGTTGCCCTTTTCCACAAACAAGCCCGTTCGGCGCGTGGACAGGAAAATCAGCCGGTGACGCGCCGGTGACAGCCATTGCCCATAACGGCGCATGGCAGCCACCTCGAACTCGCCTACCGGAACCTGGAAACCAGCCAGATCACAGTCTCCACGCTCCAGCGAAGCCAAGGCTTCAATCGCCGTGCGATAGCGCAGTTCCAACGGCAAGCCCTCGTGTTCGTTGGCAAAGCGCATCAAGCCTTCAATCGCAAATCCGTGACTGGCCTGAAAGCGCAAACGGTCCAGAGGCTGAGCATACAAGCGACCCAGCTCCTCTTCCAGTTCGGAGGCCATGCTCTCCAGGGTCGGCGTCAGACGCGCATCCAGACGCCGGTTTGCCCATAGCAAACGCTGGGCAAACTCGGTCAGCTTGGTGCCTTTACGCCGGGACGTTTCCAGCAAGGCGGCATCAAACTGTTGTTCGGCATTGCGCAACAAGCCCCAAGCATGTCTGTAAGAAAACTGGCATTCCTTGCTGGCTCCCGCCAAGTGCCCCAGTCGCTCGATGGCACCCAACAGACGCAGCACATCCCCCATGAGGAGTTCCACGCCGTCTGCATTTTCCAGAATCCATTCAGAGCGCAGCCGGGCTTTGAATTTCTGTTTGGTCATGTGTTTTTGTCGACCAGTGTATTTTCGTATTTATGTTTTGTGCTGCATGTACCAAACATTATATATGCGAAATATTGCTTATTGAAGTTATGGACTTAAGTGGTTAGATTACAAGGGAAAACACTGTCAAATAATATGCACGGCTGTGCATAAAAAAACATGGAGGCGCAGGCTCCCTACTCGGGCACCGCGCACACAGGACATGCAAACAACCCCTCATCACCAGGAGCAGGACCAGTCCGGCCTGACGCCTGAAGAGGTCACCTTACAGGCCGTGCAGGAGCACGCCGGCCAGAAAGGTAACCTATTGCCTATTTTGCACACGATTCAGGACCGGATTGCCTGTATTCCCGAGTCCGTGGTGCCGGTGCTGGCCGAACAACTGGCTCTATCCCGGGCGGAAATCCATGGCGTTATCTCTTTTTACGCCCACTTTCGCACCCAGCCTCACGCGACTCATACCCTGGAAATCTGCCGGGCTGAAGCCTGTCAGGCGCGGGGCGGGCTGGAACTGACGGCTCATGCCCGTCGCCGCCTGAACTGCGACTTCCACGAAAACAGCGACGACGGCCAGTACACACTGGAGCCCGTCTACTGCCTGGGCCTGTGCGCCCAATCCCCCGCTGTCATGCTGGACGGCGTTCCCCATGCCCGCGTCACCCCCGAAAAACTGGACGCCCTGCTAAGCAGTCAGGAGGCCCAGTCATGAGCACCATCACCGTTTACATTCCGCGCGACACCGCGGCGGTCGCCATGGGCGCCCATGAGATTGCCCAGCAACTGGCGGCCCAGGCTCAGGAGCGCGGTCTGGACATACAGATCGTGCGCAATGGCTCGCGCGGCTTGCTCTGGCTGGAACCTCTGGTGGAAGTACAAACGGCAGCAGGCCGCGTCGCTTATGGCCCTGTCCAGACTGAAGATTTGCCCGGTCTGTTTGACGCCGGTTTCCTGCAAGGTGGTACACATAAGTTGTGCCACGGCCTGACGGACGCCATCCCCTACCTGAAGAACCAGGAACGCCTGACATTTGCCCGCGTGGGCATTATTGATCCGGTCAGTGTGGCCGATTATCAGGCCTGTGGTGGCTTTGAGGGTTTGAGCAAAGCACTGGCCATGGAGCCGGCCGCTATTGTGAAAGAAGTGACCGACTCCGGCCTGCGTGGTCGTGGCGGTGCGGCTTTCCCCACCGGCATCAAATGGAACACGGTACTGAACACTCCGGCGCAGCAGAAATACATTGTCTGTAATGCCGACGAAGGCGACTCGGGCACCTTCTCTGACCGCATGCTGATGGAAGGCGACCCACTGTGCCTGATTGAAGGCATGACGATTGCCGGTCTGGCCGTGGGCGCAACCTATGGCTACATCTACGTGCGCTCCGAATATCCGCTGGCCGTGCAAGCGCTGAACGAAGCCATTGAGGCAGCGCGCGCGGCGGGCTGGCTGGGCAAGAATATTCAGGGCAGCGGCTACGAGTTCGACCTGGAAGTGCGCAAAGCAGCCGGCGCCTACATCTGTGGCGAAGAAACCGCCCTGCTCGACAGTCTGGAAGGCAAGCGCGGCATGGTGCGTGTGAAGCCACCTCTGCCCGCCATCAAAGGCTTGTTCGGTCAGCCTACCGTGATCAATAACGTGGTGTCGCTGGCTTCCGTGCCGGTGATTCTGGCCAAGGGCGGTGCTTACTACCAGAACTACGGCATGGGCCGTTCGCGTGGCACCTTGGCGTTCCAGTTGACCGGCAATCTGCAAAACGGTGGCCTGGTGGAAAAAGCCTTTGGCGTCACCTTGCGTGAACTGCTGTACGACTACGGTGGCGGCAGCGCCAGCGGTCGTCCCTTGCGTGCCGTTCAGGTCGGTGGCCCCTTGGGCGCTTACCTGCCTGAACACCAGTGGGATGTCCCGCTGGACTACGAAGCCTACATGAAGATCAATGCCATGGTCGGTCACGGTGGTCTGGTGGCCTTTGACGACACAGTGGACATGGCTCACATGGCGCAGTACGCCATGGAGTTCTGTGCCATCGAATCCTGTGGCAAATGCACGCCCTGTCGAATCGGCTCTACGCGTGGCGTGGAGACCATTCAGAAAATCCGCCGCCGTGAAGATATGGACAACCATGTCGAACTGCTGCGCGACCTGTGCGACACCATGTTCTCCGGGTCTTTGTGCGCCTTGGGCGGCATGACCCCGTATCCCGTCCTGTCCGCGCTGGAACACTTTCCCCAGGATTTTGGACTGGCCCCGCAAACCGAGCAGGACCTGGCCAAGGTCTAAGACGGAGATCACCATGAAAGAAACAGTCGCCGTACGCGAACGTGACCTGGGCACCCCAGCCTCGACCCAGACCGAGATGGTCAACCTGACCATTGACGGCAAATTGATTGAAGTGCCCGTTGGCACATCCGTGATGCATGCGGCCGCCTTGGCCGGCATCAATATTCCCAAACTGTGCGCCACCGACTCGCTGGAAGCGTTTGGCTCCTGCCGTCTGTGCCTGGTGGACATTGAAGGCCGTCGCGGCCACCCTGCTTCCTGCACCACCCTGGTGGAAGAAGGCATGGTCGTCCAGACCGAAAACGACACCCTGCACAAGCTGCGCCGCAACGTGATGGAGCTGTACATCTCCGATCACCCGCTGGACTGTCTGACCTGTCCTGCCAACGGCAATTGCGAACTGCAGGATATGGCCGGTGTTGTGGGCCTGCGCAGCGTGCGCTATGGCTTTGAGGGTGCCAACCATCTGGACGACAGCACCGACAACTCCAACCCTTACTTTGCCTACGACTCCAGCAAGTGCATTGTCTGCAACCGCTGTGTGCGCGCCTGTGAGGAAGTTCAGGGCACCTTTGCACTGACCATCGACAAGCGCGGTTTTGAGTCGCGCGTCACCGCCGGCCAGAACGACGATTTCCTGGGCAGCGACTGCGTGTCCTGTGGTGCTTGTGTCCAGGCCTGCCCGACATCCTCCCTGATGGAAAAATCCGTTATCGATCTGGGCCAGCCCGAGCACGCCGTCATCACCACCTGCGCTTACTGCGGTGTCGGTTGCGGCTTCAAGGCCGAGATGAAGGGCGACAAGGTCATTCGCATGACCCCCTGGAAAGACGGCAAGGCCAACCGTGGCCACGCCTGCGTGAAAGGCCGTTTCGCCTGGGGTTACGCCACTCACCAGGACCGTATCCTGAGCCCCATGATACGCAAGAGCATTACCGATCCCTGGCAGGAAGTGTCATGGGACGAGGCCATCAATTACGCCGCGTCCGAGTTCCGTCGCATTCAGGATCAGCACGGTCGTGACGCCGTGGGCGGTATTACGTCCTCGCGTTGCACCAACGAAGAAACCTATCTGGTGCAAAAGCTGGTTCGCGCCGCCTTTGGTACCAATAACGTGGACACCTGCGCCCGCGTGTGTCACTCCCCTACCGGCTACGGCCTGAAGATGACCCTGGGTGAGTCCGCCGGTACACAAACCTTTGACTCGGTGATGCACACCGACGTGGTGATCGTGATGGGTGCCAACCCCAGCGCCGCCCACCCCGTGTTTGCATCGCGCCTGAAACGCCGCCTGCGCCAAGGTGCGCGCCTGATCGTGATCGACCCGCGCCAGACCGAACTGGTCAGCTCACCACACATCCAGGCCGACTACCACCTGCCCCTGCGCCCCGGCACCAACACCGCCATACTGACTGCCATGGCCCACGTTATCGTCACCGAAAATCTGGTGAACGAAACCTATGTGGCCGAGCGCTGCGATACTGCTGCCTTCAATGAATGGCGCAGCTTTGTCAGCCAGCCCCAGAACTCGCCAGAAGCCATGGCCGAGATTTGCGGCGTGTCCGCCGAGGACATCCGTGGCGCAGCCCGTCTGTACGCCACCGGCGGCAACGGCTCGATTTACTACGGCCTGGGCGTGACTGAACACAGCCAAGGTTCCACCACCGTGATGGCCATTGCCAATCTGGCCATGGCCACCGGCAACGTGGGCCGCGAAGGCGTGGGTGTGAACCCGCTGCGTGGTCAGAACAACGTGCAAGGCTCCTGCGATATGGGTTCCTTCCCGCACGAATTCCCTGGCTACCGTCACGTCTCCGACACCAGCGTACGTCAGCAGTTTGAAGAAGCCTGGGGCGTGTCCCTGCAATCCGAACCCGGCCTGCGCATTCCCAATATGTTTGAGGCCGCCTTGAGTGGCAGCTTCAAGGGGCTGTACTGCCAGGGCGAGGACATTGTTCAATCCGACCCGAACACCCAGCACGTAGCCGCCGCCATGGCCGCCATGGAATGTGTGGTAGTGCAGGATCTGTTCCTGAACGAAACCGCCAAATACGCTCACGTATTCCTGCCCGGTTCGTCCTTCCTGGAAAAAGACGGCACCTTCACCAACGCCGAGCGCCGTATTTCGCGTGTACGCAAAGTGATGGAACCCAAGGCAGGCATGGCCGACTGGGAAGTCACCTGCGCCCTGGCCCGTGCGCTGGGCTACCCCATGAGCTACGAGCATCCCGGCCAGATCATGGACGAGATCGCCCGCCTGACACCGACCTTTACCGGCGTGTCCTACGATCGCATCCAGGAACTGGGTGGCAGCGTGCAATGGCCTTGCAACGAGCAAGCGCCTGAAGGCACCCCCACCATGCACATTGACGAGTTCGTGCGCGGCAAAGGCCGCTTTATGCTGACCCAGTATGTGCCTACCGAAGAGCGCAGCAGCCGCAAGTTCCCCTTGCTGCTGACGACCGGCCGCATCCTGTCGCAATACAACGTGGGCGCACAAACCCGCCGTACCGACAACGTGGCCTGGCATGCCGAAGACTTGCTGGAAATTCACCCGGTGGATGCTGAAGATCGTGGCATTCGTAGTGGCGACAAAGTTTCGGTCAAGAGCCGTGCGGGCGAGACTGCCTTGCGTGCGACGGTGACCGAACGGGTACAACCTGGGGTGGTCTATACTACTTTCCACTTTCCCGAGTCGGGCGCCAACGTGGTCACCACCAACAACTCGGACTGGGCAACCAACTGCCCCGAGTACAAGGTGACGGCCGTGCAAATTCAGCGCGTGACCTCCGAGTCGGCCTGGCAAAATCGCTGGAACCGTTTCCACGATATTCAGCAACGTCTCCTGCAAGGCGAGACCGTCCCGGCCGAGGATTTGGCCCAGGCGGATCATAGCCACTCGCATGAGCCTGCCGAGGCCGTCGCGAAAGTATGATGCGTCTAAACAGGCCCTAAGGAGTTGCCCACGTGAACCAGGCAGATTTTCGTGATGCCAGCGCCCCTGCCACCGTATGGCGGCAGGCGCGTACCCCAGCGCAAACACAAGCGGACACCCTGCCCCAAGAGGATCAGGATGCGCTGGCGCGCGAACAGGCCGTTGCCCTGGAATTCAACGGCATCAGCCATAGTGCCTTGTTGTGCAGCCCCAGCGATCTGGAGGATCTGGCTTACGGATTTTCCATGACCGAGGGCATAATCCGTACGGCTGACGATATACGCGGCGTGGATGTGCTGGAAGGCGAGCGCGGCAGTTTGCTGCAAATCGAAATTGCCAGTGCCTGCCAGCATCAGCTCAAGGCGCGTCGCCGTCAGCTCGCTGGCCGTACGGGCTGTGGCCTGTGTGGTCTGGAAAGCCTGGACGAGGTACGCCGCCAGCTACCCCGTCTGGACGCCCCTGAGCACAGCCCCGATGCCGCCGCCATCTTCCAGGCGCTGGATGCCTTGCGCTCCAGCCAGCCTTTGCATCGCCTGACAGGGGCTACCCACGCCGCTGCCTGGTGCAATCTGCAAGGCGATATCCTGGCCGTGCGTGAGGACGTAGGCCGCCACAACGCGCTGGACAAGCTGCTGGGCCACATGCTTCGCAATGATATTGATCCCCGCTCTGGCATGGTGCTGATCTCCAGCCGTGCCAGCTTCGAGATGGTCCAGAAAGCCGCTGCCATGGGCATCAACTTTGTGGTGGCGGTCTCCGCCCCCACCGCCTATGCCGTGCAGATTGCTGATGAACTGGGTGTCATGCTGGCCGCCTTTGCCCGTGACCGCAGCTTCACGCTGTACAGCCATCCCCACTACCTGAATTCTGCCGAGTCCCGCTCGGCCACATCACCATGAATATTGTTCCTTTGATTCCCATGGCCAACCAGATCGGCCAGTTCTTTGAAACCCTGAGCAATCGGGAGCAAGGCCTGCGCGAGATTGCGGAACATATCCAAAAATTCTGGGACCCGCGCATGCGTCGTTCCCTGCTGGACTTTGTAGAGCACAATCCCAGCGGTAAAAGCGAAGACGGCGAGCTTTTGCCTATTGTCTTGCAGGCGGTCGTCGCCCATAAACAGCAGTTGGAGCCACGCAGCTATTAAAGTGGGCGGCTCTGGCGATCCTGAAGATCAGCCACCGCGAACAGCACGCTTTAAGAGCCAACAAACCCAGTTACGGTCAGCCACTGCCAGACTCACCGCAGACACAAAAAAACCCGCCTAAGCGGGTTTTTTCTTTGGGCTAAAACACGAATTAATCGTGCTCTTTAACGCGATACACCAGCACCGTGTTCTTGGCCATATTCAGCACTTTGATGGTTACGCTACCCAACAACAGGCGGGACAGACCACTACGGCCGTGACTACCGATAAAGATCAGATCGCAGCCTTCTTGCTCGGCGACCTGCACAATACCATCGGCCACGTTAAAGTTGGACACGGATTTACCGGTTGCCTTCACACCGGCAGTTTCGGCACGGTCCAGAATCTGTTGCAGGTATTTCTGCGACTGTTCTTTGGCGGTCTTGTCGTAGTCTTCGTCGGTAATGGCATAGGCAGCAGCCATACCATCAAAACCAACGGTGGCCGCAAAAGGCTGCGTCACGTGCAAAGCCAGAACCTCGGCACCCATTTGACGGGCAAAGGTCACGCCTTTATTGGCAGCTTGGGAAGAGAGCTCGGAACCGTCAGTTGGAATCAGAATTTTCTTGAACATGGCATAACCCCTTTGAATGGAGACAGATAGCTTACCGCTGCATACCGACACAGGACAAGCTGGTATAGACCTGAACCTTGAGCCAGGTCAGGATTCGTTCAATGCACGGAACAATACGGCACAGCGAGTACCGGTGCGGCAATAGGCCAAAGTCGGGCCTGGCAAAACCTCAAGCAACTGACCAAAACGGGCAACATCAGCAGCGGTAATAGCGCTACCCACAACCGGCTGATACTCCACCTGCAAGCCTGCTGCCTGGGCCGCCTTCATGACGTCTGCCGACAAAGGCTGGTCGGGACCGCCTTCCAGATCGGGACGATTGATGATGACACTTTTAAAACCAGCATCGGCCACGGCTTGCATGTCCTCTCCCGATAACTGCGGCGCGACGGCCAATTGCTCGGTCAAAAACTGATGGGGGAAGGACATAAAAACTCCTGAAATCGGAATAAGCAAAAAGCACTGAAAGGAAAAATAGTATGTTCCCCCCCGAGAGTACGCAAGCCCCTTTCTCCCTGGCCTTGCCACAATTCAATTACGCCGGCACCTTAGTAATCCATCACGCCGCGCTGGACGATAGGGCAACGGCGCAATCCATCTTTGCCTATCATGTGCTGCACAGCACAGCGACCTGTACGCCAAGCCCGTCGAATAAACAGGAAATGCGTCCACGTCTTACACACGCCCACCAGCCTGCGTATTGCCTGGGAACGGGTACTCAGGCAATACGCAGACTGTATTGATCCAGCCATTGCTGCATTTGAGCTCCTGCCAGCACCTCGTACTCCGCCAAACGTTGCCCCCCTACAGGATCATCCTGCACACTGCGCAAGGATGGATGGCACATCATACTGTCACCATGCTGCATCACCGCCAGCCAGGCCTGGACCAAGGCGCCATAGCGCTCCTTGCCACCCTGAAAGTCGTACACGCCGGTAAAACTGGTATTCAAGGTAACGCCCTTGGCCCTGGCCAGACGCAGCAAGTCCTTGGACCCTAGCCCGGCGATAATCTGCGCCTTGAATCTATCTTTAAACGCAAAACCCGTGGCCAGACGCTCGGCGCCGGTATAGCGCAGCCAGGGCATGGAAGCGGCATAACGGCGCTCCATTTCAGCCAGCAAGGCCTCGCGTATCATGGGCAGTTGATGCACGTGCTGATGCCCATCTATATAGTCCGGCCCCTGCCCCATCACCTCCTCAAAACGATCCAGTTGGCGGGCCACGCTGTCCTTAACCTTCTGGCTATCCAGACGATGCAACAGGCTACGAATAATCACCTGCTTGAGCGGCATGGCATACACGCCCTTCTGGGAGGCAAACTCGGTAAAATTCAGGTGCAAACCTTTTTGCAGCGTGCTCTGGCGCAGTGCCGGTGCGTTTTGCACAAAGCTGTCCCCATCGACCAGGCAGGATGTTCCTGTCAGGCGTCGGGCCTGGGCCAATGTCAGTATGGCCTCGTCCACGGCAGGGGCCATCCCAAAATCATCCGCGCATATACTGATCTGCCTATCCTTGGCCACTGCTCGCTCCGCTTTATGTCTCGTCAAATCATTCTGTTCATTCTAGTCGGCACCTTGGCCGCCTTCACACACTGGGGCATTGTAATCGCCCTGGTGCAAACGCTCAGTCTATCTCCCTTGCTGGCTAATCTTTTTGGCTGGCTGATTGCATTTCTGGTGTCTTTTGGCGGCCATTATTGGCTGACGTTCCGTTCCCAGAATGCCCGTTTTTTGCCGGCTCTGACGCGTTTTTTTCTGGTGTCTGCCGCTGGCTTCGCGGTGAACGAAGCCAGCTATGCGTTTTTGCTGAATCACTCCGGCCTGCGCTATGACGTGCTGCTGGGCCTGATTCTTATCGGCCTGGCTGTGCTGACGTTTCTGGCTGGGCGGCTTTGGGCGTTTCGCCGCACATAAGCGCAAACTCATCATAATCAAAACGCCACAGCGCGATGCGCTGATCGTCATACAGGCGCTGGGCATAGTTGAGCACCTGACTTTGACGCACGGCATCTGGCGAGCCAATCAGCCAAACTACAGCCTTGCTGTCCCGGCATAGCTGCTGATGCAAGGTTTCCCGGTCTATCAAGGTCATCGCCCCACGCTGCGGCTCAAAACGGGCGGCTTCCAGCAACTCTTTACGCCAGCTATCGGTGCGCATGATCTCCGGATCATCCCAGCGTTCCATGACGCTGATGTTCTGCAGACCTGGAACGTAGAAGCCCAGATCGTAGCGGTAGGTATTCAGAAAGACGACCCGGTCCCCCTGTTGATATTCACTCGCCAGCACGCGCCCCAGGGCCTGACTATTAGCCTGTGGTCGCAATATCATCGCGCCCACCGCAACCGCACAAATAGCGACACAAACACCCAGGCTCCAGACCGCAAAGCGCTCTACCTTTGCTGCCCCATCCCACTGGCTACGACGAATCACCCCATCGGCCAGGAAAAAAGCCCAGGGGCCAATCGCAGGCAAGACATAACCCACCAGCTTGGACGTAGGGATAGAAAAGAAAACCAGCACGGTCAGCAAGGCAGACAGCATCAAGCCCCGTACCGGCCCCAAACCATCTGGACTATTAACAGAGCCACGAAGGCGCTTGAATAAAAATGGCGTCCAGCCCAAGGTGGCGACAGGCATCAGGGCAAAGTAGAACCAGAAAGGCTGAGGGTTGTTGAAACCCGTTTCCAGAAAGCGCTGAAAGTGCTGATAGACGATGTAATAGTCAAAAAAACCGGGGTAACGTGCCTGCATGAGCCACATCCAGGGCGTGGCGACCAGCAACAAGACTCCCAGGCCGGTCAAAGAAAACAGACGCAGCAAGGTACGCCACTGTCCTCGACCCAACAGCCAGAACACCAAGATACCGCCGGGGATCAAAATCCCGATCAAGCCTTTTGCCAGGAAGGCCAAACCTGCGGTGGCATACAGCCCCATCAAGGCCCACCGATAGGGACGCCCCTGCTCCATCTGCAAGGCAGCATGGCCGCCCAATAGCACACAGCTACTGATCAAGGCAGCAACCGTCATGTCCAGATTGGCGTAATGGGAGGCTCCAAACAGCAATGGGCTGCTGACCAGAATCAGAGCCGTCCAGCCCGCATGTTGCTGGCTAGCATGGCGCTTCAGAAAGGCATGCATACCAGCAATCAACAAGGCCGCCATCAAGGCAGGCACCAGACGCGCACCCACAAAATTCACGCCCAGCACTTTCAGGCTCAGCGAAGTGAGCCAGTAATGCAGAGGGGGTTTATGGAAAAACGGCAAGCCGTCCAAACGCGGCACCAGATAATCACCGGATTCCAACATGGACAGAGCCACACCGACATAGCGCCCTTCGTCCGGAATCAGCAGGGGATAGACACCTAGGGTCAGCGCAAACCACAGCAGCGCCAGCAGACCCACAGCCAGGCTAGAGAGGGTGCCCAGGTTTCGTACGCCTTGCCCCAGCCAGTAGGCTGGGCCACGCGCGCGCCCAAGAGGCAAGGTTACGCCAGAAGGGGGAAAAGAATTCTCGATACTCATCGACTGTCGCCAAACCAAAAGGGTTAGGCAGCCACCTTCGTGGCTGTCAAAACAATTCAGAATATCGATGTAGCGTCCAATGACACTTGAAAGCAGAACGGCAATTAAACGACTGGATCAGTCCTGTTGCCGAGCCTGACTTTGGGTGCTGCCTTGATCCTGACTGTGAGCGGGTTCCTGATCCGGAGCCAAGCCTTGCCCCCGGCGACGATGCACCAAATACAAAGGTCGGTTCTTGACCTCGGCAAAGATGCTGGCGACATACTCACCTACCACGCCCAGCGAGAGCATATTCACACCCGCAAAGAACAGCACTACGGTGATCAAGGTGGTCCAGCCCCGTACGGCGTCTCCATAAATCAAATGCTTGAAGATAATGAACAAACCGTAGCTGAAAGACAGCATCGCCAGCACCGCACCCAACAAACTCAACAAACGTAGCGGCCAGGTGGTAAATGCCGTCAAACCATCCACTGCAAAGCGTAGTAGTTTGGCGGGGCGGAATCGACTGACCCCATACAAACGCTCGGCGGGGGAGTAGTAAATAGGCTCGGACGGAAAACCCACCCAGGCAAACAAGCCTTTCATGAAACGACTGCGCTCGGGCAAGGCCATCAGGGCATCGACCACACAACGATCCATCAAGCGAAAATCGCCCGCATCACGAGGTACGCGTAGGCCATTGGATGTACGCATCAACTTGTAGAACACACTGGTGCCCACACGCTTTAGCCAAACTTCGTCCTCGCGGGTTTCCCGTACGGCATAGACCATTTCCAGCCCGGTAGACCAACGCTCCAGCATGGTTTCAATCAAGGCAGGAGGATGCTGCAAATCCGCATCCATACACACGACCACCTGCCCGCGACTGGCTTCCAAGCCTGCCGTCAACGCCGCTTCTTTACCGAAGTTGCGTGATAACTGCAGATAAACCAATTGGGGGTAAGTTTGACGCAATTGCTCTATGACCAAAGGCGTTGCGTCAGTGCTGCCATCGTCAACGAAAATGATTTCAAAAGCCGGAACCAGTTCACGCAACGTTGCCACCAGAACGGGCAACAGTGCGGGCAAGTTTTCTGCTTCATTCAAACCCGGGATAACGCAAGAAAGTGTCTGCGCCTGTCTCTTTGTAATCATTATTCCTTGAGCACCATGCTGTAACAAAATTGAGGGCTAGCCAACAAAAAGTAATCGTAGCCTGCCAGCCCGACTCGTGCAATTTACCCTACGCGCTGCTTGCCTTAGCAAAAAAACGCCGCTCAAGATCATCAAGTCCTCTAAAAACCACCTTTCAAGGAAAAAACACCTGAAACACAACATCCATACTCTGAAACTTGGACTCAGTGTAGGAAGGCAGGCGTTGAATCTGCGTGAAATCCGACGTGAACATATCCCGCATCCGAGCGTTTTCTTTCCGGCTTGACCCCGGTGAGCCCTACCAATAAGATAGATAAAATATATATCTTTAAATTAAAAATATTATGACTCTCAACGCTTTGTGTACCCGCCAGGAAATTCATGACCTGGTCTGGGACTTTTACGATCGCATCCGCATGGACGAAGTCCTTGGCCCGATTTTCTCCGAGCGCATCAAGGATTGGGATACACACCTGGGTGTAATGGAAGAGTTCTGGTCGTCCCTGCTGCTCAAGACCGATGGCTTCAATGGCAACCCCATGGCCAAGCACTTGTCGCTCCAGCACATTCAGGCCAGCCACTTTGAACAATGGCTGCGTCTGTTCAAGGAAACCTGTCAGGAACGCGAAAATCAGGCTATGGCCAAGCTAGCGCTGGAGTACGCCCAGCGTATCGCCCGTAGCTTCTGGTTTGGCTACCAATTCCAGCACAACCCCACCAAAGTAGCCAGCGAACTGCAACTGCCCTGATCATGCGCCTGACCAACCTTACCGACTACGCTCTGCGTCAATTGATGTATCTGGGCCAGAACGAAGACAGGCTTTGCACCATCGCGGAAATTGCCCAGTACCACCAGATTTCCCAAGCCCACCTGATGAAAGTCACCCACCTGCTGTCCAAAGGCGGCTGGATTCAGACGCAGCGCGGGAAAAATGGCGGGATGCGGCTGGCGCGTGCTCCTGAAGATATCAATCTGGGCGAGCTGGTGCGCTATACAGAAACCGATCTGGCCGTGGTGGAGTGCTTGGGCAGTGGCACCCATTGCATCCTGAGCGGTCGCTGCAATCTAAGCAATATCCTTAAACAGGCACTGGTCCAGTTCCTGAGTTATCTGGACAACTACACGTTGCGCGACATTATTGTTCCCGGCAGCAGCCTGGAACAGACCATTTCCTGGCCCACCAAGTCGATGCACTCCGCCTGATAGCAAACGGACGGATAGCAAACGGACGGATAGCAAACGGACGGATAGCAAACGGACGGATAGCAAACGGACGGATAGCAAACGGCCCCGGATTTCAAAGAATCCGGGGCCGTTTGTCGATGGTCTGACTCAGGCCTTACGCCGGAAAAATCAGCTCGCTGCGTACGGTACTCGAGTGAGCACGCACGGCGTCCAGCAACTCCTGTTCTGGTACACGATCCAGATCTGTCATGGCATAACCCAGCTCACCTTGTGTTTGCAACTGCTGACGAGTGATGTTGATGCCGTGTTGGGCCAAAATATTGTTCAAGCCCCCCATTGCACCAGGAACATTGCGATGGACATGCAACAAACGCACGGCGCCTTGAATATCGTAGTACGACACTTCCGGAAAGTTCACTGCGCCCTTGGTGGCACCGCTACGCAAGTAACTAACCAATTTCTCGGCCACTTCACGGCCAATATTTTCCTGCGACTCCTGGGTGCTACCGCCAATATGCGGCGTCAGAATCACATTGGGCATGCCGATCAACGGACTCTTTAAAGGCTCGTCCACACTTTTCGGCTCAGTGGGGAAAACATCCAATGCCGCACCTGCCAAATGACCACTGACCAGGGCCTGATGCAAGGCATCAATGTCCACCACTGTGCCGCGCGACGCGTTGATCAGGATGGAACCTGGCTTCATGGCCGCGATCGTCTCGGCATTCATGATGTTATGCGTGCCCTGCCCGCCTGGGACGTGCAAGGTCACCACATCGGACTCGGCCAGCATTTGTTTGAGGCTGCCGTAGACACGGGCATTGCTCAGCGGCAGTTTGGATTCCACATCATGGTAGAGCACGCGCATACCCAGCGCTTCAGCCAAGGTACCGACCTGAGAACCAATATTGCCGTAGCCAATCACACCCAAAGTCTTGCCACGGATCTCGAAAGCGCCATCGGCACTCTTGTCCCAGAAACCCTGGTGTACGCGCAGGTTCTTCTCGGGGATACGACGCAGCAACAAGATGGCCTCACCCAGCACCAGCTCGGCAACCGAGCGGGTGTTGGAGAACGGCGCATTAAAGACTGGTACGCCGTGGTTCTGGGCCTGGTCCAGATCCACCTGGTTGGTACCAATACAAAAACATCCCAGCACTTTAAGCTGGTCTGCGTGCTCCAGCACCCGGCTGTCAAACTGGGTACGGGAACGAATTCCGACCACTTCGGCGCCTTTGACAGCGTCCAGCAGCTCCTGACCCGACAAGGCTCCCTTGTAGGTCTGAATATCGGTCAAACCAGCAGCCTCAAAAACTTCACGGGCGCTAGGATGAATGTTCTCAAACAGGACAATGCGACTCATGATGGTTCCAGTCATTTAAATAGTATCTAAATGGTACTATTTTTTTAGCCCACCGGATCGAGCATCAACAATAGCAGCAGGGGATTCAAGTCTGACTGGCAGACCAGGACGATGAATCCAAAGCCAAATACAAAAACCCAGGCTCAGAAAACAACATCCAAGACCTGGGTCATTCAAAGGCAGCTCAAGCCCTTAAAAGCGCTTGCTGCCTGCACAGACTGCTATCAAGAACCAAATGGCACCGGACGTGGTGTGTTGTCACGCGAAGGGGGCAAGATGGGCAGTACGATTTCAGGCTGTTTGCCCGTCAGCGTTTTCAAAAACGCGACGATCTGGGCATTTTCCTCTGCAGAGAAACTGCGACCCAACTGCAAACGACCCATTATATCCACGGCTTCGGTCAAGGTATTTACCGCACCATCGTGGAAGTAGGGGTAGGTCAGCTCGACGTTACGCAAGGTAGGAACCTTGAAGTTGAAACGGTCGGCATCTTTACCCGTCACAGCCGCACGGCCTTCGGCAGGATTGGTGGTTTGGTAGGGCTCGATCAGCCCCATTTTCTGAAAGGACGTACCACCCAGGTTGGGACCGTTGTGGCAAGCTACGCAACCACTACCCTTGAACAGTTGATAGCCGGCCAATTCCTGATCAGTAATGGCTTTCTTATCGCCTTTTAGCCACAGATCAAAGCGCGAATCAGGCGTCACCAAGGTTTCCTCAAACGCGGCAATCGCGGAGGTGACTTCATCAATACCGAAATCGGCCTTGCCAAAGACTTGCTTGAACTCGGCCTTGTACTCGGGAATGGAGCTCAGGAACTCCATGGCCAGTTCGTGCGTAAACGCCATTTCCTTGGGATTGGCAATGGGGCCGCCAGCCTGCTCTTTCAGGTCGCTAGCACGGCCATCCCAGAACTGGGCCAGATTCAGGCTGGAGTTCAAGACAGTGGGCGAGTTGATGGGGCCTTCCTGCCAGCGATCACCGATGGAGGTACGGATATTGTCCGTGCCGCCCATGCTCAGGTTGTGACAGGAATTACATGAGATAAAGCCCGAACGGGACAAGCGGGGTTCAAACCACAGCTTTTTACCCAGTTCAACACGTGCCGGGTCGCTGACAACAGCAGCGGGAATCGGCTGTACAGGTTCATTTTGCTGGGCTTGCGCGACGCTGCCAAGCAGTAAGCCGGTGGCTAGAGCCGAGAGAGTGAACAGGCGTAATTTCATAACAACTTCCTTATGGGATGACAGAGCTTCCTGCCAGTGAGGTCCGGGTAGGACCCATAACCCTGCTGGCCTTATGGATATCGTAAGGAATGCCATTTCATTACACATTGATACATCGCAAGGAAATAATCTTTCCAGAGATGCTTAGGGAACTTTCAGAGGAAAGTGCAACTAAGCCGCCACGTTCTCTATAGCGCCTTGACGAAAGGCAAAAAAAATGCCGCCTGCGATCAAGCAGGCGGCACCTCAGATTTGTTGCAAATTGTGTTTTTTACACGCCCAAATAGCGCGTCCACAAAGTGCGATCGGCCCCCAATGCGTCGGAGTTCCCCTGCCAGACCAATTTGCCACGTTCCAAAATGATGTGGTGATCGGACAAGGCCATCAAACGCTCGACATATTTGTCGATCAGCAAGATGGTCTGCCCCTCTTCACGCAAGACGGCCAGACAGTTCCAGATTTCCTCACGCACCTTGGGCGCCAGGCCCTCGGAGGCTTCGTCCAGAATCAGCAGCTTGGGGTTGGTAACCAGGGCACGACCGATGGCCAGCATCTGCTGCTCCCCCCCTGAGAGCTGATTACCCATATTGGAGGCGCGTTCACGCAAGCGCGGGAAAAACTCATAGACACGCTCGGGCGTCCAGGTTTTGCTGGCTTGCGGGTTGCGGTTGCAAGCAAACGCCGTCAGGTGCTCGGCCACCGTCAGGTTGGGAAAGCACTGGCGCCCTTCGGGCACAATGGCAATCCCGGCACGGGCAATACGATCCGGATTCCAGCCCGCAATAGACTGGCCGTCGAACTTCACATCCCCACCGCGCACCGGCAACTGGCCCAGAATGGTTTTCAGCAAGGTGGTCTTGCCCATGCCATTGCGGCCCAACACCGTCACCACCTGTCCGCTGCGAATGGACAGATCTACCCCGAACAGCACTTGGCTGGCGCCATAGCCGCTTTGTAATTGAGTTGTTTCAAGCATGGCTTTCCACCTTGGTTGGCACTGGCGTGTCATCGTCACCCAGATAAGCTTGACGCACAGCCTCGTTATCACGGATTTCGGCAGCCGTACCCGTGGCAATAATGTGACCTGCCACCAGCACAGAAATCCGGTCAGCCAGACGGAAAACGGCTTCCATATCATGCTCGACCAGCAACATGGTGGCTTTGCCACGCATGGTTTCAATCAGTTCAGTCAGACGCAGTGTTTCATCCGGCCCCATCCCGGCCATAGGTTCGTCCAGCAAAAGAACGTGCGGCCGGCTGGCCAACGCTAGGGCGAACTCGACCTTGCGCTGCTCACCATGTGGCAAAACACCAGCCTGAGTGTGCAGCAGCGATGCATTAATGGCGCATTCGGCGGCCAACTCACGGGCCTGCTCATACAACTCGGTTTCCGCCTGACGAGCACGCCAGAAGCGGAAACTGCTGCCACTGCATGCCTGCAAAGCCAATACCAGATTATCCAGCACCGTGTAGTTCTTGAAGATATTGGTGATCTGGAAGGAGCGCGCCAGACCGGCGGCAACACGCTCGTGACCCGACAAGGACGTCACGTCACGCCCGCCCAGCAAGAGCTGGCCCGAATCCGGACTCAAGGTGCCCGACAACAAATGAATCAAAGTGGATTTACCCGCACCGTTCGGGCCGATCAAACCATGGATTTCACCGGGCACCAGGTCCAAAGACACATCATTGGTCGCCTGCAAGGCGCCAAAGCGCTTCATCAGACCACGGGCCTGCAAGGCGGCCGAGCCACTGCCTGCCTTGGAGGTGGCTGCTATCGTATTTGTCATGTTTGCTCCTTGGCGGTAGTAGCTGGATCAGCGACCGAGCGGATACGTACCAGTCCGGCCAATCCCTTGGGAGCAAAGAACACCACCAGCAGCAATAAAATACCCAAAGGCATGTGCCAGTACTCGGTCCAGTTGCGCAGCAACTCTTCCAGCACCAGCATCACAAACGCCCCCAGCGCACCGCCATACAACAGACCAATCCCCCCCACCAGCACCATGATGATCAGGTCCGCTGATTGGGTCCAATTCATCAGGCTAGGCGAGACAAACAGGTTATGGTTGGCCAACAAAGCCCCAGCCAGCCCCATGATGGCACCACTCAAGGTGTAGGCCGTTAGGCGAATGCGGTAGACGGGGTAGCCCAAGGTCGTCATGCGACTTTCGTTTTCACGCGTGCCCATCAAGGCCTGTCCGAAACGAGCATTAACCAGACGGTTGATCAGGAACAGAACCGCCAGTAACAGAGCCAGAACCAGGTAGTAAAAGCTCAGTTCATTGCCCAAATCAATACCGGGCAAAGAGGAATGGTTGTACATGTTCAAACCGTCCTCGCCACCGTACTGCCGCAAGGAGATGAACAGATAAAAGATCATCTGCGCAAACGCCAGCGTAATCATGATGAAGTACACACCACGAGTACGCAGCGACACGGCACCAGTCAGGAAAGCCAGCAAACCGGAAATCAGCATGGCGGCTGGCCAGGTGATCAGGCCGCTTTGCACACCTTCAGTGGCCAAAATGCCCACGGTATAGGCCCCGGCGCCAAAGAAAGCAGCATGCCCCAGAGCCACCATCCCGCCATAACCGAGCACCAGATTCAAGGCAGTCGCTGCCATGGCATAGATGAAGATACGGCGTACAAAGGAAATATAAAACTCAAGCCCGTACAGCGGTGCAATCAAGGGGAAAGCCAACAAGGCCACCAGCGCCAGGACCGATAAAATACGCGAAGTAGACATACATTAACCTCGCGCCGGGAACAAGCCCGAAGGACGGAAAACAAGAACAACAGCCATCAGAACATAGATCGAAATGGCAGCAATCGTAGGACCGACACTGGATGCCACATCCGCCGGGAAGACGTTACGCAGCAACATCGGCAGGAAGGCACGGCCAGCAGTATCAACCATACCCACCAGCAAGGCACCTACAAACGCACCACGAATCGAACCAATGCCGCCGATCACGATGCACACCAGGACCAGGATCAGGATGTCCTCGCCCATACCGATCTGAACCGCTGTAATCGGCCCGAGCAAGGCACCGGCCAGCGCAGCCAAAGCGGCTCCCAGAGTAAATACCCCTAAGAACAGGATAGGCACGCGAACCCCCATCAGGGTCGCCATTTGTCGGTTGGATGCACCTGCCCGCACGAGCACCCCGGCTCGGGTTTTGGTCACGAAGGCATACAGAGCCAGTGCCACCACCAGACCGACCGCAATAATCATCAGACGGAAGGCGGGATAGAGGAAATCAGGCAAGAGTTCGACCGGCCCGGACAACAAGGCAGGCATATTCAACATAACGGGGGTTGGGCCCCAAATCATTTTGACCACATCATTGGCGATCAAAATAACGGCGTAGGTTCCCAATACCTGAGCCAGGTGATCACGAGTGACCAGCTTGCGCAGAATGAGAATTTCCAAGGCAATACCGACCAGGGCTGTCACTGCCACCGCCACCACAATGGCGGCGGTAAAGGACCCTGTACGCTGCATGGTTTCCGCGGCCACATAGGCTCCCGCCATATAGAGGGAGCCGTGGGCCAGGTTCATGATATCCATAATGCCAAAGACCAATGTCAGGCCGGCGGCAATCAGAAACAACATCAAACCAAACTGCAAACCATTCAGCAATTGCTCGCTAATCAGAATGAGCGACATGCTTTTACCACCTGTGAATCTTAATTAAGTTTGCAATCTTTGGCGTAGACATCCTGGTAGGAGTCAAACACCTTGCTGACCATACGGTTTACAAGACGTCCGTCCTGATCCTTGACCACCTCACGTAGGTAGTAAGCCTGAATGGGGAAATTGTTGTTGCCGTAGGTAAAGGGGCCACGAACCGAGTTGTAGTCGGCCGCTTTCAATGCCTTGAGCACCGCTTCGCGGTCAGACACCTTGCCATCGACCTGTTTGACGGCGGCGTCGATCGCCAAAATCACGTCATAAGCCTGGGCGGCGTAAACCGAGGGGTATCGGCCGTCGTAGGCTTTGCGAAACTCCTCAACAAAGGTCTTGTTGGCCGGAATATCCAGATCTGGTGACCACTGGGCGGTATTGAGCATGCCCAGAATAGGCTCGCCCACGGCGGGGATGATGTCTTCATCACCCGAGAAGGCCGGACCCAGCAAGACCACATCCTTGTTCAGGCCTGCAGCCACGAACTGTTTGATGAAGTTGATGCCCATGGCACCGGGCAGAAAGAAAAACACGGCCTGAGGCTTGGCAGCACGGATTTGTGCCAATTCAGCCGAGTAATCGATCTGGCCCAGCTTGGTGTAGAGCTCATTGTCAACGGGTTTTCCATAACCTCGTTTGAAGCCGTTCAAGTGGTCTTTGCCGGCTGGATAATCAGGGGCAATGATGAACATTTTTTCGTAATTGCGATCCGCCGCCACTTTACCGGCAGCCTCGTCAAAGGCGTCGTTCTGGTAGGACACGCCAAAGAAGTACGGATTACAACCAGCGCCGGCCAGTTGGCTGGGGCCCGGGTTGCTGGTCAGGTAAGGCACTTTGGCCGAGAACAAGGCGGGAGCCACTGCCAGGGCGACGTTGGAGCCGACAGGGCCAGTAAAGAAGTCGATCTTGTCGCGTTGAACGAAACGATTGACCAATTGGCGGGCCTGATCCGGATTACCGGCCATATCCTGTGCAATGAACTCGGCAGGAAAGCCGCCCAACTTGCCATCCAATTGCTTGATGGCCAGATTGAAGCCGTCGCGAACCTCGCCCCCAACAGCCGCAAACGGACCGGATGTATCCATTGCCATCCCCACTTTGATGGTATCGGCATGAGCCAGAGAACCACCAAAAGCCGCAGCCAACGCCACGGTCAATGCAATACGTTTCATGTTATCTCCTTGCGCCACCGCGCTTATAGGCTGTCTTTCTTTAAGATGCACAGCAGATCGAAACACCAATTCAACTATGCCAACCATTCATTTATAAATAGTTTAGTTATCAAACAATTTTGCTGACAAGCTGTGGTTTTTACCTACACCCCTTCAATGTCCAGGTCATTCGACAAGAAACAGAGCACCGTACCAACTCCCTGTACGGATAAGCACTATAACGACTGTAGAGATAGCCGTTTATGCACGTTTTCCTTGATTTTGTTAACAATATTGCGCCAGACCCGCTGCTACACTGACGGCTTGCGTCATTATTGGAGATCCCATGCGTATTTCCCATTCTCTGTGTCGCCTTGTCCTTGGCAGCGCCCTGCTCGTTCCCGTCCTGAGCCATGCACAGTCCTCGGAATCCGTGTATCTGGCTGATCTGGCCAAGTCCAACAAGCAAGTGGCCCAGCAATATCAAAACCTGATGCAGGACGTTGCCAAACGCGCCAGCTGGGTAAAAGAATTTGGTACGGCTTCACCGGGTGAGACCGTTTCCCTGGATGGACGCCATTACCAGGTCTTCCAGGGCTGCAAGCCTCATGACTGCACCAGCTCCAGCTACGTTGTCCTGCTGGATGCACAAGCGCAGACCCTCTCCTACGGCGCTTTTGTCGAAAACAAGGAATCGGGCCCAGGTTGGGCCAGCAGCCAGATTCAATGGCTGGGAAATCCCGAGCTTGATCAAATCCGTTTGATGTCGCCTGCCCTGTTCTAAAGCAAACAGCACTTGACCTTGCCCCCGTGGCAAGCCTTAAGCTGGCTCCATTGTTTTTATCAAGGAGTCAGCTATGTCCACCTTCTCCGTACCCGACATGACCTGCGGCCACTGTGTACGCAGCATCACCGAAGCCATTCAGGCTGTCGCCCCTCAAGCCACCGTCAGCACGGATCTGGAAAAACACCAGGTTACTGTTCAAGGTCTGGATGGCGCGCAAGCCCTGAAAGTGATTGAAGAAGCGGGTTACACCCCCAGCGCCCTGTAAGCATGCCGCGCCTTTCATGGCGTCAATGCTGCAGAGCGAAAAAGGCCGGTTGATACCGGCCTTTTTCTATCGCGGACTTGGCGGGCACGAGCATACCGGCAATGGCTGCACACCTCTGAGACAATACCGGTCAAGCCTGCCAATATTGGCCGCAAGAATCGGAGTGCTTGCGATGAAAGACCAGCGTATTCTGGCTTCGTAATGAATGATGTCAGGACATATGCCTCATGACTAAAAAGCGTGCTTACGAAACTGAGGATCAGCGCTGGGCAGCCGTGCAAGCGCGGGACTGCGCCGCCGACGGCCAGTTCGTCTATGCGGTACGCACCACAGGCGTGTACTGCCAACCCAGCTCGACAACACGGCTTCCCAAGCGCGAAAACGTCGAGTTCTTTGATTCGGCCCAGGCTGCGGAAGCAGCGGGCTACCGTTACAGTCGTCGCGTCCGTGGCGACCAAACCAGTGCCGCAGCCGAACGAGCCGCGATCGTGGCGCGCGCCTGCCGCCTGATCGAAACGTCGGAAACACCCCCTTCGCTGGAGCAACTGGCCACCGCAGTAGGTAAGAGCCCCTTTCATTTCCACCGACTGTTCAAAGCGGAAACCGGCCTGACGCCCAAGGCATACAGCTCGGCCTATCGCGCTCGCAGACTGCGCGAGGAACTGAGCAGCCCCAACGCCTCCATCACGAACGCAATCTACGACAGCGGATTCAACTCCAACAGCCGCTTTTATGAAACCTCTGGACAGTTGTTGGGCATGCGCGCGCGCGAGTACCGGGCCGGTGGTGCCGGTGCGCTTATCCGTTTCGCGGTGGGCCAGTGTTCGCAGGGAGCCATTCTGGTCGCCCAGAGCCAACGCGGCATCTGCGCCATCCTGCTAGGCGAGGACCCCGAACAACTGGTGCGCGATCTGCAAGACCAGTTTCCCAAAGCCGAGCTTATCGGCAGCGACGGGGATTTCGAGCAATTGATCGCCCAAGTCGTGGGCTTTATCGAAACCCCTTCAATTGGTTTGCACCTACCGTTGGATGTACAGGGCACGGCCTTCCAGGAGCGTGTCTGGCGCGCCTTATGCGAGATCCCACCCGGCACCACCGTCAGTTACACCGAGATCGCCGAACGCATCGGCGCTCCCAAAGCGGTGCGCGCTGTGGCGCAGGCCTGCGCCAACAATCACATAGCCGTCGCCATCCCATGCCATCGCGTCGTGCGGCGCAATGGCGACCTGGCCGGCTACCGCTGGGGTATAGACCGTAAACGTGAACTACTGCGTCGTGAAGTACAAGACTGATAGTCGGCTGCCTGCCCCATCATCAATAACGGGTTTTGAAGGCAAGAAACGGAGTTCCCCGTCAGGCCAGGATACATACGATATGAGCTCCCAATAGAAATACAGGAGATTTCACTCATGGCTTTGCTTGATGGAAAGGTTGCCCTTGTTACCGGAGCATCCTCTGGTATTGGACGCGCCATCGCATTGATGTTTGCTGAGCAGGGAGCGGCACTTGTTCTTACGGCAAGGCGCAGCGCTCTGCTTGAGGCCGTCGCCAAGGAAATCCGGCAGTCTGGCGGCCGCGCTGAGTTTGTGGCGGGGGACATTACACAGGCTCAAACCCATGAGCAGTTGATCGAAGCCGCGACCAGCAAATTTGGCGGTCTGGATATTGCAATCAATAACGCCGGTATTGTCGGTGCCCTCAAGCCGCTGGCTGAGATGACGCTGGAAGAATGGCAAGCCACACTGGACACCAATCTTGGAGCAGCCTTTTTGGGTGCGCGTAGCCAGATTCCGGCCATGCTCAAGCGCGGTGGCGGTTCGATTGTTTTCACATCGAGCTTTGTAGGCACCAGTGTTGGCCTGCCCGGCATGAGCGCCTATGGAGCCGCTAAGGCGGCACTCATGGGATTGGTCAAAGGCATTACTGCAGACTATGCGGCCAACGGCGTACGAGCCAATGCCCTTTTACCGGGCGGAACCGATACAGACATCGCCGGAGACCAGAGCACCAAAGAATGGGCGGCTGGGCTGCACGCCATGAAACGAATCGCCAAACCTGAAGAAATTGCATCTGCTGCGCTTTTTCTTGCCAGCCCCATGTCCAGTTTTGTTACCGGCTCCGCCCTGTTTGCGGATGGCGGCAATGCGGCTGTGAAATGACAAGGCGGTGCTTCCTGACAACAGAGGAAGCACCGCACGGATTTCAGGTAGCCGAAGGCTTAGCCCAACTGCCCTAAAACCGGGAACGTCTTGAGCACCCAGATAGCAAAACGCGCCAGTTCACCTGTGGCCATAGCCCAGCCCATCACAATCAAAACCAGACCCGCGCCCCAGCGCACATAGCGCCCGATCTTCCTGATTTGCGTCATGCGTTGCAAAAAAGGCGTCACAAAGCAGGCAGCCAGGATAAAAGGGACGCCCAGGCCCAAGGCGTAAACGGACAGCAGAATACTGGCTTTACCTGCGCTGGCCGTGCTGGCCCCCATCATCAGAATGCCAGCCAGAATCGGGCCGATACACGGCGTCCAGCCAAAGCCGAAGGCTAGGCCCATCACCGTTGCACCGCCAGGACCCGCCGCCTTGCCGGACTCAAAGCGATAGTAGCGTTGCAGGCTCATGGGCATGCGCAGTACACCCATCACACTCAAACCTGCTAGCGCTACCATGACGCCCGCCGCCACATTCAGCTCATAACGGTACGCCATCAACAACTGGCCCAGATACGACAGGCTGGCCCCCAAGGCGATGAACACCAGCGAAAAACCGGCGACAAAGCAAACGCTGCGCCCCAGTAGCTGGCTACGTTTGACCTGCGTATACACCTGTCCGTCCCCAGCCAGATAGGACAAATAGCCGGGGACCAGTGGCAAAACGCAGGGGGATAGAAACGAAGCCATCCCCGCCAAAAACGCCGTTGTCAGAGCGATCAAGCCCAAATCCAAAGACACTATTTCCATATCAAGGGGCCGTGGCAGGTTCCGCTGCAGGCGTGGCCGGCATACGCATACGTTCGCGCGCCAGTTGCAAGCCTTGATTCACTACCTTGGCGGTTTCCGAATCTGGCGGGAACTGCGCCAACAAACGCTGCCAATAATCGATCGCTGCCGGGTATTGCTCGTTATGCAAGGCAGCCGCTCCAGCCAGCATCAAACCCAAAGGTTCTTCGGGGTACAGATCCAGCGACCGCTTGACCAGGCGGCCTGGCAAGCCATCCAAGGTGTCGATACCTGCCAACAGCATGGACTCGGCATACTCGGCAAGCGCAGCCGGATCTCCGTCCACGACCGGCATGGCTTTGGCATAAGCTTCTGCCGCTTGCTGGTGACGGCCGTAATAGCGATGCGAACGGGCCATCATCAACCAGGCACCAGGATCATCCGGATTGTCTTTGAGACGCTGCTCCAGACGGGCCACCATGGCCTCAATATCCACGGGCTGGGCGTTGGCCTGCTGCTGCACGGCAGCCGGGTCCAGCATCACCGGATTACCCAGATAAAAATACAAGGCGATGGCGGCAAGCGGAATACTCAGCATCAAGGTCCAAGCCAGCCTGGGTGCACCGGTTTGTTGCACTGCTTCCGTTTTCAGGCCCTCGTTCTCCTCCAGTACACGTTGGCGCAAATCCATCTGCGCCTGCTCGAAATCCTGAGCAGACAACACACCCGCCTGCTTGTCTCGCTCAATCTCTTTGAGCTGCTCGCGCAAAATCGCCAGATTGGCCTGTTTGTGTTCCACCACTCGCTGCAAGGCCGGTTTGCGCTTGACGCTTAACATCAAATACAGCGCACACACCAAGACCAGCAGTGCGGCCACGATATAAAAAACAATAGTCACGATTGTTCATCCCGAGAAGAACCTTGCAAAAGCGCATCGGCTTGACGACGCTGCTCATCGGTCAGGGCCGTGTCATCACCGGCACGGTGTCGACGGCGCAAGGTAAAGGCATAAACCAGAAAACCGATCAACAGCAACAGGGCAGGCCCCAACCAAAGCATCACCGTGCTGGCTTTGAAAGGCGGGCGATACAAGATGAAATCACCGTAGCGGTCCACCATGTATGTACGGATTTGATCCGGGGTACGGCCCTGGCCCAGCTGTTCCATGATCTGGTGGCGCAAGTCCACGGCCAGCTCGGCACGCGAAGCCGCAATAGACTCGTTCTGGCACACCAGACAACGCAGTTCAGCCGCAATTTCCAGCATCACCGACTCCTGCGCGCCTTGCGCCCCCGACTGGGCTTGGGCAGACGGTAGAAAAAGCCACACACTGGCAACCAGTGCCGCCATCCATTGACGCATCATCATGGCTGCTGCTCCAAACGACGAATTAAGGGCAACAAGGTTTCCTCCATGGACTCACGCGACACGGGGCCTATGTGCTTGAAGCGCACAATGCCCTGCTTGTCGATCACAAAGGTTTCCGGCACACCATACACACCGAAATCAATGCCCACACGCCCGTCCCGATCCATAACGGAAACCTCGTAAGAGTTGCCATTGCGCAGCAACCACTCACGGCTTTCCTCGGGTACATCCTTGTAGTTCAGACCCACAACCGGCACCTTGTGCTTGGTGGACAGCTCCTTGATAAAAGGATGCTCTGTCAAACACGGATAGCACCAGGAGGCCCACACGTTCAACAGCCAGACGCGGCCTTTCATTTGCTCCCCCGAAAAACTGGCTTCAGGCTTGTGCAATTGAGGCAGGCTGAACGCCGGGGCCGGTTTATCGACCAAGGGCGAAGGCACCTCGCTGGGTTTCAAGGTCAAACCAATACCCAGAAACACCAACAACAGCACAAAGCCGATCAAAGGGACGGTAAAACGGTTCATGCCTGCACCTGCTTGTGCGTATTCATGGCCTTGTTCTGTACAGCGGTACGAGTTTGCTTGACACGATAGCGTCGATCACTGATCGCCAGTGCGCCACCCAAGGCCATCAGCAAACAACCCAGCCAGATAAAGTCCACCAGCGGTTTGTAGTACAGACGTACACTCCAGACGCCTTGGTCATACTTATCGCCCAGCGCCACGTAAATATGACGCAAGCCATTGGTATTGATCGCCGATTCCGTCATGGGCAAGGCCGAGGACAGGTAAGTGCGATTTTCCGGGTACAAGGTAGCGACCACCTTGCCGTCCCGCAACAGCTCCACCGTGCCACGCTCGGCGGAGTAATTCGGACCGGGCACAATATGTACGCCTTGGAAACGTGCGTCATACGCGCCGACCTGCGCGGTCTGTCCAGGCTGCAACAGAACGTCGGTTTCTGTTTCGTAATGACTGACCATGGTCACGCCCAGAACAAAAACCGCCACCCCCATATGCGCCAGATGCTGTCCCAGCCAGCTACGTGGTTGCGAGAACACGCCTGAACGCGTGGCGCGCACACGCTTGACCACATCGAACAAGCTGCCCAGCACGATCCACACGGCCAATCCCGCCCCCAAGGCGGCAGTGCCCTGCCATTGCCCATACAGCAACGGAATAGCGGCACCCAACACGACGCTGAACACAATCACCAAGGCCAGTTGGCGCACCAGATCCAGAACGTTGGCTCGTTTCCAGTTCGCCAGCACACCAAAGACAATCAAGACCAAAGCCGGGATCATCAAAGGGACAAACACCTTATTGAAATAAGGCGGGCCTACCGAGATTTTGCCCAGGCCCAAGGAATCCATGATCAGCGGGTACAAGGTTCCTAGCAAGACTGTACCTGTCACCACCACCAGCAAAACATTATTGACCAGCAGCAAGGATTCACGCGACACCACGGCAAACTGCCCGCCTGCCCCGACACGCGGTGCGCGCCAGGCAAACAGAATCAGGGAGCTACCAACAATGACGGCAAACAGACTCAGAATGAACACACCACGGGCCGGGTCTGTCGCAAACGCATGCACCGACGTCAGCACACCGGAGCGCACCAGGAAGGCGCCCAAGATGGACAAGGAGAAGGTGCTGATTGCCAGCAATACGGTCCAGTTCTTGAAGCTGCCACGTTTCTCCGTGACCGCCAAAGAGTGAATCAAGGCAGTACCCGCCAACCAGGGCACAAAGGAGGAGTTCTCCACCGGATCCCAGAACCACCAGCCGCCCCACCCCAGCTCGTAATAGGCCCACCAGCTACCGACCGCAATCCCCAAGGTCAGGAACAACCAGGCCGAGGTTGTCCAGGGACGCGACCAACGTGCCCAACTCGCATCCAGACGGCCTGCCAGCAAAGCAGCAATCGCAAAGGCAAAGGCCACCGAAAAACCCACATAGCCCATATACAGCAAGGGCGGGTGAATAATCAGACCAATATCCTGCAAGAGCGTGTTCAGGTCCAAACCTTCAGCCGGCACCGGGAACATGCGCTCAAAGGGGTTGGAACTGAGCAGGACAAACAACAGGAAACCGGCAGTGATCAGCCCCAATACACCCAGCACCCGAGCCAGCATGGCTTCAGGCAAGGAGCGCGAGTAAACACTGACGGCAAAAGCCCAGCCTGTTTGCATGAACATCCACAGCAAGAGCGAGCCTTCGTGCCCGCCCCATACTGCGGCAATGCGGTAGAACAAAGGCAGCTTGGTGCTGGAGTTCTGCGCCACATAGGCGACCGAAAAATCAAAGCTGACAAAAGACCAGGCCAGACACAGCAAGCTGAACGCCACCAGACCGAATTGCCAGCGCGCTGCCGGGCGCGCAAAGGCCATCCAGGCCAGATTGCCGCGCCAGGCGCCGTACAAGGACACAATGCCTTGGGCCAGCGCCAGCACAAAGGTAAGAATCAGGGCAAAGTGCCCAAGCTCCGGGATCATGGCTGGGCTCCTTGTTTGGCACGCTCGGCCTGCTCCATGGCATGCATGGCCTCGGGCGGCATGTAGTTTTCATCGTGCTTGGCCAGCACTTCTTCCGCTACAAAATGGCCCTGCTCGTTCAGGCGGCCTTGGGCCACCACGCCTTTCCCCTCTTGAAACAGATCCGGCAAAATTCCGGTATAGCTGACGGGCACCTGGGCCGCACCGTCTGTCACCACAAAATTCACAGCCATACCTTGGGCTCCACCACGGCGAATACTGTCCATCTGCACAATGCCGCCCACCCGGAAAGTCCGGTTTTCAGGGCTTTGCCCCTGGCTAACCTCAGTAGGGGTGAAAAAGAACACCAGACTGCTTTGAAAGGCGTTCAGGACCAAAGCCGTTGCCGCTCCCAGTACCACTAAAGCGCCCAGAATCAGGGCAAGACGATTCTGTCGCTTAGTCATGACGCTGCTCTCCCAGAGCGCGCTCATCACGCACCCGTTGCCAGGCGCGTGCCCGTCCTGCCCGTACGCTGAGCACTTCGCCCAGCAACAATACGGTACAGGCCAGCACCGAGCCCCATACGTACACGGCGTAGCCGCCCATAGCGAAAAAATCGCCCACACTCGACCAATGCATCATCAGCCCTCCGTCAAGTTGCGAACCCAGGCGGTATGCGCCTCACGTTCAAGAATCAAATTGCGCACCCGATACAGTGCGATGGCAATGCTGTAGCACCACATGGCCAGACTCATCAGCAACATGCCCGTCAGCATGACGGTCGCCATGGAAGGCGAGCTGGTCAGCGATACCGAAGCCCCCTGATGCAAGGTGTTCCACCATTGCACCGAGAAATAGATAACGGGCACATTGACCACCCCGACCAAGGCCAGAATGGAGGCGGCTTTATCCGCGCGGCGCGGGTCGTCGATCGCCCCGCGCAAACCCATGAAACCCATATACAGAAACAGCAGCAACAATTCGGACGTCAGACGGGCATCCCAGACCCACCAGGCGCCCCACATAGGCTTGCCCCACAGCGCACCAGTCACCAAGGACAAAACCGTACAGATCGCCCCGGTCGGTGCCAGTGCAGCGGCCATCATGGCTGCCGTACGGCTATTGAAAACCAGGCTGATCAAGGACCAGAAACCCATGGCCAGGTAAATCAGCATGGACATCCAGGACACCGGTACATGCAGAAAAATAATGCGGTAACCCTCGCCTTGCTGGAAATCCGTCGGGGCCAGGAAAAAGCCCACATAAGCCCCTGCCACGAACAGCAACAGGGCCAATGCAGCGGCCCACGGCACAATGCGTCCGGCCAGGACATAAAAGTTTTGAGGGGCGGCGTAACGATACAAAAAGTTCATGGAATTTACTCAAGAGCAAGGCGCAACGCCGCTGCCGTAGCAAGTGGCGCAAAGAACAAAGCCAACAGTAAAAAAGCGGCCAGAACGGACAGATGCGCTTGTGCACCCAACCCGGCCTGAACCGCTTGCACCGCCCCCGCCCCAAAGACCAGAACGGGAACGTAAAAGGGCAAAATCAATAGAGCCAGCAAGACACCTGCTGAACGCAAACCCAGCACCAAGGCCGCGCCAATCGCCCCCAACAAGGTCAGGACGGGCAGCCCCAGCGCCAGGGACACCATCAACACACCCAGACTGGACGTAGGCAGACTGAATTGCAGCCCCAGAATGGGAGCCAACAACAGCAACGGCACGCCAGTCAAAAAGGTATGCGCCAACACCTTGCCCAAAACCCAGAGGCTAAGCGGCAAATGGGAAAACAGAACCTGCTCCAACGCGCCGTCCTGCTCGTCCTGTTCAAACAGGCGGCTTAATGACAGCAGCGTGGCCAGCAAGGCCGACACCCACAGCACACCCGGGGCCATCTTGGACAACAAGGCCGCATCTGCTCCCACGCCCAAAGGGAACAGGCTGCACACCACCAGAAAGAAAACCAGGGGAATCAGCACATCGCCGGGCCGACGCATCGCCAAGCGCCACTCGCGCTTCATCAAGGCTAAAAAGAGATTCAACATGCCTGCCCCAGATCCAGGTGCTGCACCTCCAAATCCCAGGGCAAGGTCTGGTGACTGGTCAGAATGACAGCGCCCTGTTTGTGCAAATGCTGTGCAATCAACTCGCCCAGAAACTTCTGACCGGCACTATCCAGCGCGGTCAGTTGCTCGTCCAGAATCCATAAGGGACGGTTGCTGAGCGCCAGACGCACCAAAAACACACGGCGGCGTTGCCCTGCCGACAACTGCCTTACCGGCACTCGACGGTAAGCCAGCAAACTGCCTGCCAGCAGCGCCTGATCACAGGCGTCCCGCTCCAAAGGAACACGATCCTGCATAAGCAGGCTATCCAGGTTTTCTTGCACCGATAAGCTGCCATTCAAGCCGGGGGCATGGCCGCCGTACACAAGCTGTTGCCGGTAATCGCTATCGTTGCTTTGCACAGGTCGGTCGCGCCAGATCAGTTGGCCTTCATCGGCCTGGGCGATATTGGCCAAGATACGCAGCAAGCTGGTTTTGCCGCTACCATTGGGCCCACTGACCAAAAGGCATTGGCCAGCGTCAAGCCTTAGGCTCAGCTCGGAGAACACACGACGCTGGCCCCGTTTACAGGTCAGCGAAACAGCGTCAAGCACAGCACCTCCTTATCAAGAAAGCAGACAGAGCGAAGCCGCCCATCGAAAAAGGCGGCTTGCTTAGCTCGCTAAGTAATGACGAGCCTCTTTCAAGACAGGGGATACCTGACTTAGTTCCGCAATAACCGTCAGAAACTCAAGCTTATTGATCTAGGCCAATCCTGACCCGAGTTGCCATTTTTGCTAATATGCCGCCATAGCACTTTCTTCACGTGATTGATCATGAATACTTCAATTAATCTGGTTCCCCAGCCGCTAAGCCCAGAGGCGTTTGAGCCTTATGGCTGGATGTTAGGGAAAGGCTTGGCTACTGCACCTGCGACGGCTGCTTTCAGCAATGCCGCCACAGACTTTTGGCACGAACATGCGTTTGACACAGGTCAAAACAAGCAGACCGAAGTGTTATGGGTGAATTACCGTATTCAGGATCCCACCATCACAACCCTGGAAAATCACCTGCTGACGCAACAGGCACTGATCCCGCTGACTGGCGAAGTGATCCATATCGTGGCCGAAAGCACAGCCGAAGGCGGCCCGGATTTATCCACCCTGCAAGCCTTCCGCATTGCTCAAGGGCAAGGTGTGTGCATGCGGCCCGGTTGCTGGCACAGCAGCCGTGTTGCCCAGGGTGAAGTGACCTGTTTGATGTTGACACGCATGTCAACCACAGTCGATCTGGTCGCCCATTTGAACGAGGGCAAACCGGCTGTAGAAAGCGAGCTGCGCCCTCTGGAGCAAAGTGTGCTGGTGTCGCTATAAGGTGCCTGCAGTAGCGCATCACAATCGCTCTGTCCGACACCTACTTTAAAACGTCGATGCCGCGCCGTATTTCAGCGCCAGCTCAATAAAGGCGCGCATGGCAGCGGACTGGTAAGCGCCCTTGCGCTGCATCAAAATAGCCCGCCGTTGTGGCGGGGCCGGTTCCAGACTCACCGCCACCAAATACTCGCTATTGCTGGCAATCGCAGCAGGCAGCAAGGTCGCCAGACCCGTGCGCCGCACCACCTCGATCACGGCATTGAGGGAGTTCGACTCCATCGATACCTTCAAGTCCAGATCATGCTGTCGGCAATAACGTTCGATCTGTTCACGTGTGGCAAATTCCGGCGTTAGCAACACCAAGGACTCACGCGTCAAGGTGTCTCTATCAATGCTGCGTCGCTCGGCCAAAGGGTGGGTACGACTCATGACCAACGCCAAGGTCTCCACCAATAATGGCTGGAACTCCACCGCAGTTGACGTGGGCTTTTCAAAAGCAATACCAATATCCAACTCGTCCTCGACCAGTTGCGTTTCCACGCGCTCCTGCAACATTTCCTGCACCACCAGGCGCACATTGGGATAGCGCCGGTAAAAGGCCTCCACCAAAGGACCAATCAGGTAAGAAGTAAACGTCGGTGCCACCGCCACACGCAAGGAGCCTCGACTCAAGTCACTGACATCATGCAAGGCCCGCCGTCCTTCTTCCAGATCCTGCAAGGCTTGGCGGGCATAACGCAGATAGACCTCACCCGCATCCGTTAAACGCACCAGCCGCCCAGTACGATCAAACAGTTGCACGCCCAGATGTTCCTCCAGCTGACGCACCTGTTGTGACAAGGCCGGCTGAGACACGTGCAAGGCACGCGCAGCGCGGGTAAAGCTTTGATACTGGGCAACCGCCAGAAAGTAATTAAGATGGCGCAAAAGCATACAGGGCCTTTCTATAAGTAAACCCAATGGAAAGCATCAGAATTCGGTATTTTACCTTATGACCATGAAGCGTTAATCTTCTATCCAAGCCGAACTACAAGGACAAGGATGAAAGACATTATCGACGGTTTCCTGAAATTCCAACGGGAAGCCTATCCCAAGCGCGCCAAGCTCTTCAAAAATCTGGCCACACAACAAAACCCCCGCGCTTTGTTTATCTCTTGCTCCGATAGCCGTCTGGTCCCAGAGCTGGTGACACAACGTGAACCCGGTGATCTGTTCGTGATTCGTAACGCTGGCAACATCGTTCCCTCCTACGGCCCGGAACCCGGTGGGGTGACCGCCTCGGTGGAATATGCCGTGTCCGCCCTGCGCGTGTCCGATATCGTGATCTGTGGTCACTCGGACTGTGGCGCCATGACCGCGATTGCTTCCTGTCAGTGCCTGGACCACATGCCCGCCGTGGAGCACTGGCTGCGCTATGCCGACTCGGCACGTCTGGTAAACGAAGCCCGCACCCACGCCAACGAGCAGGAACGTATTGCTTCCATGGTGCGTGAAAACGTGGTGGCCCAACTGGCCAATATCCAGACCCACCCTTCGGTGCGTCTGGCCATGTCCGAAGGCCGCTTGACCTTGCATGGCTGGGTCTACGACATTGAGTCGGGCACCATCGACGCCTATGACGGTGGCAGCATGAAGTTTGTGTCCTTGGCAGACAACCCGGATGTATGTGTTGCGCCCTTAAGACGCGGCTAAGCCCTCCCAGGTTTGAATAGAAAACGCCATGCTTTTGCATGGCGTTTTTAATTGCTCCTTGCCAGCCTTTTAGCCAAGCGCAGCACACTATGGCTACATGTTGATCAGCCCAACAAGGAGTCCAAGGACTGATTCAGCATTTCCAAAGGGGTCCCAACCGCAGGTAGCGGCGTCACTTCTCGACCATCCACAAACAATAAGGTCGGATAGGATTGCACGCCCAAGGCTCGCGCCAACGCGAAGTCCGCCAAGGCTTGCTCCCGACCTGAACCGTCAGTCAAATGGCGTCGAACCATCTCCACATCCAGACCACCAGCAGCGGCAATCCCCAGGCAGACCTCCTGATCCGACAAGCTGCGTCCGTTCACATAGAAGGCCTGCTGTAACTCGTGTACCCAATGAATGGCCCGCTCCGAGTCTTGCGCACGCAACACAGCCAAGGCAGTTGCCGCATCCAGAGAGTCCATAACCGTAGTCCCTTCCTCTGCCAAAGCTTGATAAGCAGCCCCAAACCTCGCCCCTGTCATTTGCGTGATGCGCTTGTTGGACTCGGAAATATAAGGGTAGCGGGACATGGGAGCAGCCCGATCACCCACGAACAAGCCCCCTGAAACGGCGGTAAACGGTATTCGGTGCTTGTTGGCCACCTCGAACTCGACCATGCGTTCGGCAAAACCCCAGCACCAACCGCAATACACATCCTGCACATACACAATCGAGCGGGCGGGTAAATTGAACGTGTTCATGGCATTCCTTCAAAATGGTGTGGCTTCCCGGAATGGGAGAGAAAAGGCACTCCTGATCCTGGCCTCCAGACATGAAACGACGCAGAGGATGAAAAGCCGAGAACTCCACTTTATTGAATAAACGTCAGGAAATAAACTTCGTTTCCTGCTGGGTGGCCGTCTCGCGCGGCTCGTTATTTCAAGCGATCTACAGCAACAAAGCCCCCACCGCGCTGAGACCGATAAGACAAGATCTCCAAACCGTAAGACAAGCCCAGGCTTCTGAACCCAAACCAGCTCCTGTGATGAGATGACACGACTTTCAATGCTCTCTTGAGAGCCCGGCCGGCTTTACCTTCCCGGCAAAATCCTTTTATAGTGTGGCTTCGACTCATTTCCCCTGAGGTATTCGTCCAATGCGCCACTAATGCCGCCGTCCCCTAGACGGCCAGTCTCCACCCACCCCCATCACGCAGGGGGAGTTCTTGGCATTAATGAAAGCATCTCGTATGACGAATCCTTATCTGACGCTGGAAGGCGTCTCCTATACCTTGCCGCAAGGCAAGACTCTGTTTTCCCAACTGAACGAAACCTTCGACTCGCGGCGCACAGGCCTGGTCGGACGCAATGGCGTGGGCAAAACCATTCTGGCTCAAATCCTGGCTGGGCAACTCCAACCCAGCAGCGGCCGTTGCCTGCGATCGGGAAAAGTCCATTATCTGGCGCAGCAAGTGGCGTCCGTCAGTGGCTTGCGCGTCGCTGATCTGGCGGGCGTAGGCCCAACCCTGGACGCACTGGCCCGGATTGAAGCTGGCAGTAGTGCCGTGGAAGACTTCAATCTGATCGAAGACCGTTGGGATATTCGGCAGCAATTGCAAGAAGCGCTGGAGCGCAATGGTTTAGGGCATCTCAATGCCGAGACACCTGCCGAAACGTTAAGCGGCGGCCAGGCTATGCGAGTATCGCTGATCAATGCCTTGCTGTCTCAGGCCGATTTCCTGATTCTGGATGAACCCAGCAACCACCTGGATCGCAACAACCGGCTTGCCTTGATCGAGCAATTACGACACTGGCCCCACGGCCTGCTGCTCATCAGCCATGACCGCCAACTGCTGGACACAATGGAGCG
Source organism: Alcaligenes sp. (assembly GCF_050255915.1). Taxonomy (NCBI): domain Bacteria; kingdom Pseudomonadati; phylum Pseudomonadota; class Betaproteobacteria; order Burkholderiales; family Alcaligenaceae; genus Alcaligenes; species Alcaligenes sp. The sequence continues at coordinate 73,899 of NZ_JBFWIQ010000012.1, read as the reverse complement.
CATTGTGGAGCTATCTTCCCTGGGGCTGCGTAGCTATGGCGGCAATTACAGCCACTACGCCGAACAGAAAGCCCTGGAACAGCAAAGCGCCATGAACCAACTGGAGCACCGCAAGCTGGAACGTCAGCGCGCGCAAAGCACCATGCAAGAGCAACGCCAACGGCAAGAGCGTAGACAGGCACGCGGGAATCAACAAGGCAAGCAAGCCAATCAGGCCAAAATCCTGCTGGACAGGCAAAAGGGCCGCAGTGAAGCCACCACCGGCAAACTGCACCAGCAACACGTGACGGCTCAAAAGCAGTTAGCACAACGCATACAGGAAGCCGCCGAATTGATTGAGCAGGACAGCACCATCAATCTGCACGCCCTACCCTTGATGCCGCTGACCCGTCAGCGCGTTGTGGAACTGGATGAGGTGAAACTCCCCTATGTCCCGGCCGACCAAACCCCAGTCACGCTGCTACTAAACGGCCAGCAACGGGTAGGGGTCATAGGCCCGAACGGCTGCGGGAAATCCACGCTGCTCAAGGTCATTGCAGGCCAAGTGGAACCGCTTGCTGGACACTGCAAAGTCGTGCCACAACATGTTTATCTGGATCAGGGCTTGGCCGATCTGGATCCACAGCAAACCGTGCTGGAACAGATACAGGCCGTCAACCGCAAAAGCAGCGAGGGTGACTTACGCATGCGTCTGGCACAACTGGGACTGGATGCCCAAAAAACCATCGGCCCCAGCGGTGCCTTGAGCGGTGGCGAGCGGCTAAAAGCCGCTCTGGCCTGCGTGCTGTACGCTGATCCCCCACCACAACTGCTGCTTCTGGATGAACCTAGCAACCACCTGGACCTGCCGTCCACCTTGGCCCTGGAAACCATGTTGAACAGCTACCAGGGCACGCTGATGGTGGTTTCGCACGACGATGCCTTCATGAACAATCTTGGGCTGACGAAGCGCCTGGAATTTAGTGAGGAAGGTTGGAGCTTGCGGCCTTGGTAGCAAGCACAAACACCAGTGACTCGCCCCCGCTATCTTGGCTGCGACCACTGAGGGCGGTGGATCCGAGGGCCGAATTCAGCAGCAATTGCCCACTAACAACAAGGTCTTGAAGCTACTGTGCTTAGCGAATTGAAATATCACGATCAAACTCACTGCCTCTATGCGAGAAACCTGACGCTTTCCAAAGCATCAAAGCCGCGTGATTTTTGACGCACCCTTACAAAGCCTGCTTAAGGCTCCCAAGTAGTTCCTGCGCCAAACGTTCTGCTTCCTCTCCCCTTGTGTCACAGCGATCCGCCACCTCACCGACATAAGCCAGACGCGCATACTCCAAAGTCTAGGCTGGCTCCGTAGACAGCTTCTCGTACAAGGACTTTGCGCCTACTGGCAAACCCCAAAGCTCCTAACGCGTCGCTGAATAGGAAACCGGACGCACCGGCCCTTTATAAAGCCCAAAGGCCAGACCCGCAATAATGGCGCTGATAGACAGGGCCTCCACAAAGCTAACCTGCTCGCCCAGTATCAGCATGGAACTACCCAGCCCAAACACCGGGATCAACAAAGACAAAGGCGCCACCGTGGAAACCGGGTACAGCTTGAGCAAGGAATTCCAGCCCCAGTAAGAAAAATGCGTCGCCAGATAGACCTGAAACAGAATCGACATGACCGAAATCAGGTTGATCGCCTCTGGCAAGGTGGTGAAAGGCTCGGCCCCATGCAGCCAGTACGAGACGATAAATAGCGGGATAGACGGGAACAAGCTGGCCCACACCATGAACGAGAAAATCTCCTTCACACCAGAGAGCTTGATGATCACATTCCCGATACTCCAGGACACGGCACTGAGCACGACCAGCACCAGCCCAAAGGTGGCATCCCCACCACCTTGCGACAAGAGGATCCCCACCAGCCCCACAAACGCGATCACGGCTCCCAGCAACTGCGTGGCTCGCAAGCGCTCCTTGAACAGCAAGGCGCCCCAGCCCATGGTAAAGAAGGCGCTAAGCTGAATCAGCAGCGAGGCCACGCCCGGATGGACACCCACCTCAATGCCATAGTTGATAATCCCCCACATGCCCAGGCCAAAGATAAAGCCATAAATGACGACATAGCGGAATGGAATATTCGGCTTGGGGATAAAGAACACCAACGGCAAAGCCGCCAAGGTAAAGCGTATCCCCGTCAGCAGAAAAGGCTCCATGGATAGCAGCCCCAGCTTGGTGATCGGGAAATTCACTCCCCAAACCAGCGTGACCAAAATGGCAAGAATCAGGTGTTTTTTTTGCATGTCCGACAGCTCCAGACAAGACCGGGGGTTCGAATCCCCGAGTCGTTAAATGTCTGGTGATCTTACGAAGGCCTGCCCTTTCACACCTTTAAAAGCGGGTCAGTTTTTGGCAAAATTGGGCCATGAGTATTTCTCTGAATGACTACCCTCTGGAAAACTCGAACTGGGATGTGGAAGTCAGCCTGCGCGCCTTCACATCAGGATCGATTTTTCCCAACCACGTGCACCAGTGCGGGCAACTGGCTTATGCGGCGTCGGGGGTCCTGTCGATGTTCACGGAGAAAGGAAATTGGGTAGTGCCCAGCAAACGGGCGCTGTGGGTACCTCCGGGTGTGGCGCATGAAATGCACATGCGCGGTGATGTCACCATGGTGAACACTTATCTGACACCCCAAGCCATCGAGCAGGCGCAACTGCCGGATAATTGCCAGGTGTTCGGCGTCTCCCCCCTGCTGCGGCACCTGTTCAGCGCGGCCATGGAGCTACCGGCTGAACGGACTGACTGCGGACGTACTCATCACGTCATTGGGTTGCTGGTGGAAGAAATCCGGCTGATGCCCAGACTGGGCCTGAGTGCTCCCCTGCCCTCTGACAGCAGATTAGGGGCCGCATGCCAGCGCTTTCTGGATAATCCGACCCAGAACATCTCTACAGACGAAATGGCCGCCTGGGCCATGCTAAGCCGCCGCACCTTCACCCGCCGCTTCAAGGAGCATATGGGCATGACCTACCTGGCCTGGCGGCAGCAAATGTGCCTGCTGGTGTCAATTACTCGTTTGGGGAATGGGGAGCCGATAACCCGAGTGGCCTCGGATCTGGGCTTTAGCAGCCCCAGCGCGTTTTCTACTATTTTTCGTCGTGCATTAGGGCAGCCGCCCAGTCAGTATCTGGCGACGAGCAGGGAAACGCCGGTTTATTGAGCGGATGTGTTGCTTGAGCAAGCAGCAGGAAGATGATCAGGCGATTGCTTGAAAGCAAAACACCCGATGAGTTTCATCGGGTGTTCAGTCCATAAGGTGCTGACGAATACTGCCCAGTGGGCAGGGCTCACATTACTGTGTTTCGTAATGCGGCGAACGGGGGCCATAAAGTATGCCGCCAGGCTGGCCTGCGCTAAGCAGCGCCTGGTTTGTCATCCCGGCCACCTGATAGCCACGATCCGACAAGGTGTTGATCACCTGATCGACCACAGCCTGAATCAACATGCCCAGAATCCCACCACCACTACCACCCGCATAGCTGACCAACTTCTGTCCGCTCCACAGCTTGGTACCCGTGCGCAGATCTACCAAGTCGGCCTCAATACTAACTGTGACCGTACTGGCCAGCACGACGTACTGCGCACCGTACTCTTTCACCGTCATATATAGTGCCGAGTCTGCGCCAAATATCTCGCGCAATTTGGGTGCTGGCACATCGTGGATATCTGTTGGTGTGACCAACCCGTTCTGCCTAAACGTTTCTTCCATCACCGCGACAGGCAGGATGTAGTAACCGGACTCTGCCAATGGCATGGTCGCTTGCGACAGCACCGCCGAAGTGGCAGCCACATCCACAGAATCGTTAAGCGGCGGAAGCACCAGAATAGAAGCAGGTTTGCTTTCACGAAATGCCGAGTAGTCAACTTCGGCCTGTGGAGCAGCACACCCTACCAAAGTCATCGCCAGGGATAGCATTGCTACCCGCATCAAATTATTGATCATGGAATAACCTTTTATTGAGCTTGGGCGGGTACATCTGCTTGCGCCGTGGTGTGGCGCAACAAGAAGTTCATGAATGGCGACGACTCCGGGAAAGCATTCTTTTCGCCTTCCCATTGCTCCACGGCCTTCGCTCCATCACCCAGCTTCAAATAGAGCAAGCCCAAATGTGCTCGAAAACCGGGCGGCAAGGCCTGGTCAGTCGCACGCGCCGACTCTACATTCTCTTCAAGAGTTTGGACTTGTGCTGCATAGTCCTCACCCTCTTCTTGCAGATACGCATACACCATAGGCTGGTAAGAGTCCCAGCTATACAGGCTTTTGGGTTGTGCGCAGGCCGTCAGCACACCGACTGACAGGCAGATACCCGCCCAGCGCAGACCACGCCACAGGCGCGGACACCGTGGGGCCTTGTTGGAAAACATAAGTGAACTCATGGCCGCCTCTTATTTGCCAGCAGGCTTCCAGGCGCCTCGTTCAATGCCTTCGATCAAGTGATCAACCGCTTCACGAATAGCCAGATCTAGGACTTTCCCGTTCAGGGTGGAGTCGTAGCCGGCAGTGCCACCAAAGCCAATGACTTCCCGGTTCGACAAAACGTATTCACCCGCACCCGAAGCAGAGAAAACCACTTCCGATGTGCTGACATCGACCACATTCAGATCAACCTTGGCATAGGCCGTCTGTTCCTTGCCGCGCCCGAGAATCCCGAACAACTGCTGGTCCCCAGTCACTTTGCGGCCAAACGCCGTCACGTCGCCCGTCACAACGTAACGCGCTCCCTTGATCTGACTGGCTTGTTTATTGAAACCCGCCTCTTGAGCAATCTCGGACAGGTTGTCACGATCCAGCACCTGGAAACGGCCTGTTTGCTGCAAATGGCTAGTCAGGATTGTTTTGGCTTGTCCTCCCAAACGATCCACGCCGTCGGAAAACACACCACGCAAGTAGTTGGTACGGTTATCAAACTTACCAATGGAAATCGGGCTACGCTCACCTTGGTAGGTAGCACGAGTGGCTGCGGCTGCCGTTGTTGGAACAACTACACTTTGTGAGCGCTCGGTAGCGCATCCTGCGATTACAGCAGACAGGCTGAGCACCACGCCCACCTTGATCAAACCATTCAGCATCGTATCTCCAAGTACGTAGGTCATAGCACATACCAACGCTATGCATTAGAACAAGCGAGCCGACACTATAACAAAAAGATACACTTTGGGCTTTGCGTTTTCCCTAGGGGAAAACGCCTTCGATTCTTTATGGGCAGATACCGGGCATCATGTTGGCCACTGATCATATTGGTGGTGATGCAAAGTGCTGTTTTCAGACATCAATGAACAAAAAACGCTTGGAAGGCCAATATGTATGGCAAGCCCTTGATTTCAAAAGGTCTAACCATACACACGGCACTACCAAGCGTTCCTGACTTCTGAAAAATCCTTAGACGTTGAACAGGAAGTTCAGCACGTCACCATCTTTCACTACATATTCCTTACCTTCAGCGCGCATCTTGCCCGCTTCCTTGGCGCCTTGCTCACCTTTGCAAGCGACAAAGTCCTCAAAGGCGATGGTCTGTGCACGAATGAAACCACGCTCGAAATCAGTGTGGATCACGCCAGCGGCTTGAGGGGCCGTGTCACCCACGCGGATCGTCCAGGCGCGAACTTCTTTGACGCCTGCAGTGAAGTAGGTTTGCAGACCCAGCAGGCTGTAGGCGGCGCGGATAACACGGTTCAGGCCGGGCTCTTCCATGCCCAGGTCGGACAGAAATTCGAGCTTGTCGGCGTCGTCCAGTTCAGCGATTTCAGCTTCTACGGCAGCACAGACGGCCACCACTGGAGCGCCATCAGCCGCAGCGTAGTTCTGCACGGCTTCCAGGTGCGGGTTGTTGGTAAAGCCATCTTCTTTCACGTTAGCCACGTACATAGTGGGCTTGGCGGTGATGAAGCCATAGGATTTAATCTGGTGCAGCTCGTCTTCGTCCAACTTCAGCGAACGCACGGACTTGCCTTCGCCCAGCGCTTTCTCGATACGTTCGAGCAAGGCTACCAGCTTGGCAGCGTCTTTATCGCCTGAGCGAGCCAGCTTCTGATTACGGTGTAAGGCTTTTTCAACCACACCCAGGTCAGCCAGCGCCAATTCGGTGTTGATGATTTCGATATCAGCCAGGGGGTCCACTTTACCGGCTACGTGAATGACGTTCTCATCGGCAAAACAGCGCACTACATGCACGGTAGCGTCGGTTTCGCGGATGTTGGCCAGGAACTGATTACCCAAACCTTCGCCCTTGGAAGCACCAGCAACCAGACCAGCGATGTCTACAAATTCCACCACGGCAGGCAAAATGCGCTCGGGGTTCACAATCTTGGCCAGATCTTGCAAACGCTGATCTGGAACCTCGACCACGCCGACGTTCGGTTCGATGGTGCAGAAAGGGTAGTTTTCAGCCGCAATGCCGGCTTTGGTCAGAGCGTTGAACAGAGTGGATTTACCAACGTTGGGCAAGCCAACGATGCCGCATTGCAGTGCCATGAGTATCCTGAAAATCAAAGAGTTATATAAACGATGCGCTATTGTAGCGCCCTTGGGCGCTACAGAGCCTGCAGACGGATCAGAACAGTCGTGCCGGGGACACAGGATAGCGCCTTGAAACGCGGGCTTGCTTAGACAGGAATGCCGTCAAACAGCTTGAGCAGGCCAATAATCAGCAAGACCGGGCCACCATTAAAGATGGCATGAAGTACGATCGAGGCACCAATGCCGCGACGCACTCGCAGCCAGGCCAGTACCAGCCCTGTCAGGCATTGGGGCAACACCAGCAAAGGCAGCAAATACCAGCTCATGCTGTTGAGCTGAAAGTTATACAAATGCAGCGCGCCAAAGGCCAGTGTTGCACCATAAAACACCCAGGGAAAGAAACGCCAATAGCGTCGCATAGACGAAAAGCGCCACGCCCTTCCCTGCAAGGCACCCACCAGTTTGCGCCACCAACGGCTGCCGGCGGGCAAAGCCTGGCGTGGCATGCCGGTATAACGGCTAATCCAGACCGCCAGGCACAAGACCAGCAAACCTTGTATCAACCACCAGCTTGGTCCCTGAAACATCAGAAACACCGCCAGCGGAACAACTGTCAGCCATTGTGATGGCCGTCTAAGCACAAAACGAAAAACCAGTTCTTCCACAATAGGTGCCCAGATAATGGCTTGCACCCAGGGAATACGCGTCGGGTCCAGACGATGCTGCGCACCGCCCACACCCGCTACCGAGACAGCAATTGGCCCCAGTACCAGCGCATTAATCAACCAAAGCATGCCCGCCCATTGCAGCAGACGCTTCCAGGGCAAGGGGGCAAACCAGTCCAGATACCAGCCATCGCCCTGCGCTCTGCCAGGCAAGCGTCGGGCGCTGCGTGGGTGACGCAGAAAGTAAAAGAAATCTTTAAGCTCGTCCCGGAAACGCATCTGGCTGCTTGGCGCTGGCTTCATGCGTCAAGCCTTCTGGGGTGCATAAAGCTGGCGGGTCGCCTGCTCAAAGTCGCCACGCAGCAAAGCAGGCATCATGACTCGGCAACGATTCATACCGTCTTCAATCTCACGCAGCTCTTCATTGCGGGGGGTATGCAGAACAAAATTCACCACTTGCTGAGCCAGGCCCAAGGTGCGGGGGTGACCAATGCCTAAGCGCAAGCGCCAGAAATCTGGTGTACCAAAGGCAGACTGGATGTCACGCAGACCATTATGTCCGGCGTGTCCACCGCCTTTTTTTATCTTGACCTGACCCGGCAATAAATCCAGCTCATCGTGCAGAACCAGCACTTGTTCGGGCTTGAGTTTGTAAAAACGCATCAAAGCACCGGCGGCTTGTCCGGACTTGTTCATGAAGGTAATAGGTTTGGCGATGATGACGTTCTCACCTTCAAAACGCGCTTTAGCCACCCAGGCGAAAAAGGACTTTTCCAGGTTGAACGTCGCATGCAGATCATCGGCCAACTGGTCTGCCAACCAAAACCCCGCATTGTGACGGGTGGTTTCATACTCGGGGCCAGGATTACCCAGGCCAACAATCAAACGGATAGGCTCAGACATGAATGTTTTCGCAGAAAGCGCCTACGCCAGCAAGGGCGCAGGCACAAATAACAAACCCCCGCCAGCATACGCTGACAGGGGTTGATTCGCCAAGCTGCAAGCCGACCGAAGCCGGCTGGCAATCTTGATTACTCGGCGCTTTCTTCTGTTTCTTCCGAAGCAGCAGCACCACCGCCAACTGGCAAAGCAGCAGCCAGCAGAGGGTTGGTGTCATTGCCAGCGTAAGTCACGCCACGTGGCAGCTTGATGCTGTCCAGGTGCAGGTTGGCGTTGGCAGTCATGCCGCTCAGGTCCACAGTGATGGACGCAGGCAGGTTAGCTGGCAAGCAGGTGATTTCCAGCTCGGTCAGGATGTGGCTGATGACTTGGCCGCTCAGCTTGACGGCTGGGCACACATCGCCACCTTCAAAGTTCAGAGGAACTTTGGTGGTAATAGCTTGCGAAGCCAGAACGCGTTGGAAATCAACGTGCAGAACTTGCTGTTTGTAGGGGTGCCACTGAACCGAGCGCAACAGCACTTTCTCAGCTTTGCCGTCCAATTCCATGGTCAGGATGGAAGCGTGGAAGGCTTCTTTGCGCAGGTTGTGGTAAATCTCGTTATGATCCAAAGAGATCACGACGGGCTGTTCTTCGCCACCGTAAACAATAGCAGGAACTTGGCCAGCGTGACGCAGGCGGCGGCTCGCACTCGTACCTTGTACATCACGCGACGTAGCGGTGAATTTCATGGAAAACTCCAATTTGCAGGATCATAAGATCACTGCGAAAAAACGGTAGTTGCCTACCTAGTTGACGTACGCCGCGACCAGCGCACGCTAAAAAACTTAGTCAGAGAACAAGGAGCTGACGGACTCGGCGTTCGAGATGCGCAAGATGGTCTCGCCCAACAGAGCTGCACAGGACAGCTGGCGAATCTTGCTGCACTCGCGAGCCTTGGCGGACAAAGGAATGGTGTCCGTCACCACCAGCTCGTTCAACTGGGAATGCGTAATACGTTCGATGGCCTCGCCCGAGAGCACAGGGTGCGTACAGTAGGCGTAAACCGCCTTGGCACCGCGCTCTTTCAGGGCTTCAGCCGCTTTGCACAGCGTACCGGCCGTATCCACCATGTCGTCCATCAAAATGCAGGTGCGTCCGTTGACGTCACCAATGATGTTCATGACTTCGGATACGTTGGCACGTGGGCGGCGCTTGTCGATAATGGCCAGATCCACTTCCAGTTGCTTGGCCAGTGCTCGTGCGCGCACCACACCACCGATGTCAGGCGAGACAACCACCATGTCCTGGTAGTTACAGCGCCAGATATCGCCCAGCAAAATGGGGGAAGCGTAGATATTGTCGACAGGGATATCGAAGAAACCCTGGATTTGGTCAGCGTGCAGATCCATCATCATGACACGATCAACACCGACCACTTGCAACATATTGGCTACGACCTTGGCAGAGATCGACACACGCGCCGAACGGGGGCGTCGATCCTGGCGGGCATAACCAAAGTAAGGGATGGCAGCGGTGATGCGACCGGCCGAAGCGCGGCGCAAGGCATCGACCATCACCATGATTTCCATCAGATTGTCGTTGGTGGGAGCACAGGTGGGTTGCAGAACAAAAACATCGCGACCGCGCACGTTCTCGTTGATTTCAACCATGGCTTCCCCGTCAGAGAAGCGACCCACCGTCATTTTCCCCAGCGACATATCAAGGTGGTTGACGACATCGACAGCAAGGCGAGGATTAGCCGTGCCGGTGAAGATCATGAATCGGTCTTGTGCCATGATGGGAGATAGATTTTGATGCAGGAAAAGCAAAGCTGTTGATCGAGACCCCTACAAGGAAACGACTCAACAGCTTTACATTATCGCAGGCTAGGCCTGAAAGGTGGCTGGGGAAGAAGGATTCGAACCTTCGCATGCTGGAATCAAAATCCAGTGCCTTAACCAGCTTGGCGATTCCCCAAATGCTTACTTAATCCAGTAGCGTAGCGGATGATCTTGCAATCCTGAACAAACCCAAGTTTGTTCGACCAGCAATTTACCACCACTTGTTTCTGCGCTACCAGAAAAATCTATTTTACTGCTATTTCGATCAATTTCAACCTGACCGATCTTGGCGCTTTGCTTGTCTCTGCATTCAACAAACAAACAAGAACCTGAGCCCGTCATTCTAGCATTCAATTTTAAACTTTGCAAACCCTGCTTTAAATTTTTTAAATCAGGGTAAAGACTGAATGCGACTGACTCCAGATTATTTCTACCAAAATAAGGATTATTATCCTTGGCTTGCCAGAATTTTTCTTGCCAATCAGTAAAGAACGTCATTGTGATGGGTTTTTCATCACGTGTCAAGCATTCGGAGCTAAATATTTTCCCCGTGGATATAAATTGCGGTGGACGGATAATGATGTAATCCCGGGGCGGCATCTGAATGGCTTGCAGTTGCTCGCCCACCCCTTGCGCAAAAGCAGCCTGTCCAAAGACAAAAACCGGCACATCAGCACCCAGGGGCAAGCCAATATCCATCAAGGCCTGACGGCTCAGGCCCAGGTTCCATAAACGGTTCAAGGCAATCAAGGTCGTGGCCGCATCGCTGGAGCCACCGCCCATCCCTGCTCCTGAAGGAATGTTCTTGATACAAGAGATGTCTACGCCTTGCCGGGTGCCTGTCGCTTGTTGCAGGGCGCGAGCGGCTTTGATCACCAGATCCTGTTCAGGCTCTACATCACTCAAGGTGCTGTGTGTCCGATGGATCTGCCCGTCGCTGCGTGGCACAAAGCTTAGGTAATCATTCAGATCGACGAAACGAAAGGCGGTTTGCAAAAAGTGATAGCCGTCTTCACGACGCCCGGTAACGTGCAAAAACAGATTGATCTTGGCCGGAGCCGGGACGTTGTAGAGCGCCATTACACAAACCTGCTCGGGCTTTACTGATCCACAACCAAACGCACGCTGATGGAGCGGTTGGCTTCGTGTCGATTCAATTGCAGCAAACGCGGGCCTTGTTCGTCGTAACGCGACAGCGTCACACGCCAGCCGGACTGCTCGAAACTGCTCAGCTTTTGTTGATCGTCTCTGCGCTCGCGTTGAACAGGGGCACTGCCCGTGCGGCCATGCAGCCAGTCACGCAAGCCTGCCACAGGAACGGGACTGCCCAAGACCTGTTCAACCAGGGCATCGGGATGGGAGGCAACTTCCTGACTGCCATCCGTGCGCTCCAGCAGGGCCTGACCTGGCAACACCCAGACACGCGCCAAGGTATTGCCCAAAGGATTGCTCAGGTCCAACATCAGCTTGCGACCATCATCGCGCCAGGAAAAGCCCCCCTGCACAGCCTCCACCTGGGAACTGGAGTGAGTCACGCTCAGCGCAAAGCGACCGGAACGAGACAAAGCGCTTGCCGCTTGGGACGCATCTGCAGCATTGCCAACATCGGGTTTGGGCGGTGTCGCACATGCGCTTAGCAAGGCAAACAGGACCAAGGCCCCTGCCCAGCTCCAGACTCGCTGTTTCAAGATACTCACGGCAGCGGTACTCCCAGACGCTTAATGGTTTCTTTCAACGTTCGGTTTTCGGCGTCCTTGCTCAGAGCAGCCCGAAATACCAGCATGGCATCATCACGACGGCCTTTTACCCACAGCACTTCACCCAGATGGGCGGCAACGTCAGCTTCAGGCAGGCGCTCGTAGGAGCGCTGCAAATACTCCAGTGCCGCTTGCAGATCACCCATACGGAACAGGTACCAACCTACGCTATCCAGAATATAGGGATTGTCCGGCTCCAGCTCCATCGCGCGTTCCAGCAAGTCCTGAGCCTCGTCCATGCGACGATTCTGATCCGCATAGGTGTAGCCCAAGGCGTTATACGCATTGGCATGGTCCGGGCGCAGTTCAATGACACGACGCATCAAGGCTTCAAACTTGTCGTGCTTGGCACGCTGCTCGTACAGCATGGCCAGGTTGTATTTGATCTCAGCGCTATCGGGCAACTCACGATCGGCGCGCTCCAGCACTTCCAGCGCCTGATCGGTACGACCGCTCTCTTGGTAAATAGAGGAATACGTCAAAGCCACGACGACCTGTTCACTCATATCGCGTGGACGAGAGTTTTCCAAGGTAAGACGTGCTTGCGGCAGATTCCCTTGGCGGGCTTGCAGGACGGCTTTATGAATCTGGGCCTGAAAACGCAGCGCCGGTTCTTCTATCAAATCCAATTGACGAATCGCCTCGTTCATATCGCCTTGGGCTTCAGCGATTTGCACCAACGACAAACGCGCTTCGGAAATACTGGCCAAGGCGGTGTTAACGGCATCGTTCAAGGACTGGCGTCGCTGCTGCTGAACCGCAATATATTGCTCCAGCAATTTACGGGCTTGGTCATACTCTTTGGCACGAATATGAATTTCAGCCTGGGTATACAACAGATCAAAATCTTCGGGATTGGCACGCTGCAAGGCCCCCACAATAGCCTGGGCTTCGCCAAACTGCTGGCGCTCAACCAGACGGTTGGCCAGCAATAGTTGCAGCTTGCGGCTGTCCGGGTTGTCTCGCACAAAAACGCGGGCACTTTGCAAAGCAGCCGAAGGATCAACTTTGATACCGTATTCCAGCACGCGCTGCGCGGCCGCTTCAGAATGTGGGTCCAGTTTCAGGGCTTCACGCGCTTCACGTTCCGCACGGTTCACATCACCGGCACTCCAGGCGGTGTCTGCCAAAGCCAGACGAGCGATAGGCAAGGAACGTACGGGCTGCTGCAAGGCCTTGTCCAGCACTTCCAGCGCTAGACGACGATCCACCATTTTGCTGACCATGCTCATGGCCTGCACCACGGCTTGCTCTTTATCCTGGGCACGGGAGATACGCAGCCACAAGGCATCGGCCAAACCTTCAGTCTGACCGCTGGAGGCTTCCAGCGCCAGGGCCGTCGCTTTGGCTTCGGGATCGTTGGGGGCCAGCAAGGCCCACTCTTTGGCCGCACGCAGCGCACGGCCTAAATCACGATCGGCCATGGCGTACTGAAAGGCACTTTGAGCCAGGCGCGGATCGCTGGTATCTCTTGCCAAAGCAAGAAACGTCTGGCTGGCAATATCATATTCACCGCGCGTCGCGGCGATCTCAGCAACCAAAATGCGATACAGAATATCCGGGGTCAAACCGACCAAGGGCAATTGCCCACTACGCAAACGGATGGTGTCTGCTGGCGGCTCCGCCTTGAGGATGGGAAGAGAGGTTTGTGCTTGCGCCGAAACCGCTGCAAGCAACGACATCAGGCCCAGCTTTAGTGCTAAGGTCAGAGCATTCATCCAGAAAAACCCGTGCCCTGATACGCGCGAGAAAACGCCCGATGGCACAATAAAGGAATCAGATTTGTTGATGGTATCACCCCCCCATGCCTGAACTGCCAGAAGTTGAAACAACTCGTCGCGGAATTGCGACGCTTATCCAGGGAAAAAATGTCCGACAATTCCTGGTTCACGAGCCTCGTCTGCGCTGGCCCGTGCCTGCCTGTTTACCGCAATGGATTGAAGGCCAGGCCGTCAACAATTGCACGCGTCGAGGCAAATACTTGTTGTTGCATTTTGAACAAGGCGTCCAGATCATCCATTTAGGCATGTCCGGCTCCTTGCGTCGTGTGGATCAGAACGAAGAACGCCGCAAACATGATCATGCGGAATGGATTTTTGATCAGGCCCGCTTCCTGCTGCACGACCCACGACGGTTTGGTGCGATATTATGGCACGCCCATAGGGACGGCCCTCTGGAAAACCACCCTTTACTACGTACTTTAGGGATCGAACCGTTTGATCCCTTGTTCACCCCGCAATACCTGCACCGCTACTTGCAAGGACGACGCATCGCCATCAAGCAAGCTCTACTGGGCGGCAAGATTGTGGTGGGGGTAGGCAATATTTATGCGTCCGAGTCCCTGTTCCTGGCCGGTATTCACCCCGAGCTGCCTGCCGGTGAGGTCTCCTTGCATCGCTGCGAAAAACTGCATTCGGCCATCTTGAGCACCTTGCAATCTGCCCTGGACTCAGGCGGCAGCACCTTGCGCGATTACGTCAACGCCAGTGGCGAACCGGGTGCCTACTTCGATATTCACGCCAATGTGTATGAGCGTGTGGGCAAACCCTGCACTCGCTGCCAACAGCCTATCAAACGGATAGTCCAAGGCCAACGCGCAACGTATTACTGCTCTCGCTGCCAGCGCCGCTAAGCCTCCTCTCCCCCCTCTCTAAAACACCTGATGCCCAATAAGGCAGGCAGGCGCTCGTCTGCCTGTTTCCCATTAAGCCTGCCCTATTCAGGTATTCACCTATATCTAACTGATTCACCATAAACTAATCTGACGCCATCCCTATCGACTGTGGAGTCATTTTCATGAGCAAGTCCTTCGCCTCGCATAACGACCTGGAAGACAAAGTCGTTGCCTTTGAAAAACTGTCCGACAACGCCTACGCCTATACGGCTGAGGGTGATCCGAATACGGGCATCATCATCGGTGACGAGGCCATTATGGTGATCGACACCCAGGCCACGCCTGTCATGGCTGAAGACGTGATTCGCCGCATCCGTGAAGTCAGCGACAAGCCCATCAAGTATGTCTTGCTGTCGCACTACCACGCCGTACGTGTGTTGGGCGCCTCGGCCTACGACGCCCAGGAAATCCTGGCCAGCCGCGACACCTACGACTTGATTGTGGAGCGCGGCGAGCAAGACAAGGCCAGCGAAATTGGCCGCTTCCCCCGCTTGTTCCGCAATGCCGAGTCCATTCCCCCCGGCCTGACCTGGCCCACCATGACCTTTGAAGGTCACATGACGGTAGACCTGGGCAATCTGGAAGTACACCTGATGCAAGTGGGCCGTGGCCACACCAAGGGCGACACCATTGCCTGGCTGCCCAAGCAGAAAATCCTGTTCGCCGGTGACCTGGTTGAATACCAATCCACCCCTTACGCCGGCGACTGCTACTTCCGCGAATGGCCCCGCACACTGGATCGCCTGGGCGAGTTCAACGCTGAACAAATGGTGCCAGGCCGTGGCCCGGCACTGAAAAATGCCACCGAGGTGCGTCAGGCTCTGGCCGGCACGCGCGCATTTTTGACAGACCTGTACGCCAGCGTGCAGCAAGGCGCGGCAGCCGGTAAAGATCTAAAGACCATTTACCGCGAAACCTACGATTTCATGAAGCCTCGCTACGCAGACTGGGTCATTTTTGATCACTGCATGCCCTTTGACGTGTCTCGTGCCTACGACGAAGTCAACGGTCACGAAGACCCACGCATCTGGACTGCCGAGCGCGATCTGGAAATGTGGAAACAGCTCGAAGGTCAGTAAGACGCAAGGCCAGGGAGAAAGAAAATGGGAGACATTAATTACCAGACCCTGGAGCTGACGCAAGCGCCCCCACCGGCTACCCATGCCCGCCACCCGGTGGTGGTGGTGGGTGCTGGCCCGGTGGGGCTAACCATGGCTCTGGATCTGGCGGCCAAAGGCCACCAGGTCGTGATTCTGGACGACGACACCAGTCTGTCCAAGGGATCACGGGCCATTTGCTTTGCCAAACGCACTCTGGATATCTGGGACCGATTGGGCGTGGGCTCACGCATGATGGACAAAGGTGTGTCCTGGAATGTGGGCAAGGTTTTTTTCCGCAACCAGGAAGTCTGGAGCTTTAATCTGCGGCCCGAAGAAGGCCACCAGCGCCCTGCCTTTATCAATTTGCAGCAGTACTACTGCGAAGGCTATCTATACGAGGCCGTCTGCGCCCAGCCCCTGATCGAGCTGCGTTCCGGCCATAAAGTGCTGAACGTGGTGAACCAGGCAGAAGGCGTGCATCTGGACGTAGAAACCCAGCAAGGCAATTACACCCTGGAAGCAGAATGGCTACTGGCCTGCGACGGCTCGCGCTCGGCCATTCGCCGTGCCTTGGGTGAAAGCAGCAGCGGACGCGTGTTCAAGGACCGTTTCCTGATTGCAGATGTGCGCATGCAGGCCGACTTCCCCGCTGAACGCTGGTTCTGGTTTGACCCGCCCTTCCATCCCAATCAATCTGTTCTGCTGCACAGCCAGCCGGACAATGTCTGGCGCATCGACTTCCAATTGGGCTGGGATGCCGACCCGGTTGAAGCCGTCAAACCCGAAAACGTGCTGCCCCGCATTCGCGCTCTCCTGGGGGCCGACGCCCCCTTTGAGCTGGAATGGGTCAGTATTTACACCTTTGCCTGCGAGCGCATGGAACGCTTCCGCCATGGCCGTATTCTGTTTGCCGGGGACTCGGCCCACCGTGTCTCGCCTTTTGGCGCACGCGGCGCCAATAGCGGTATCCAGGACGCCGACAATCTAGCCTGGAAGCTGAATCTGGTTCTGAATGCCCAGGCTCCCGACAGCCTGCTGGACAGCTATAGCCATGAACGTGAACTGGCCGCGGACGAGAACATCCGCCACTCCAGCCGTTCAACCGATTTCATTACCCCTAAAAGCGAAGTCAGCCGCCTGTTCCGTGATGCGGCCCTGATCCTGGCACGTCGCCACGCCTTTGCCCGTGTACTGGTCAATAGCGGCCGCCTGTCTTTGCCCAGCGCCTATCCGGACAGCCCCTTGAATACGGCTGACACACACGAGTTTTCTGCAAGTGCCACCGCGCTAGGCGCCTGCGTGCCCGATGCACCTGTTCAAAAGAACGGTCAGGACGATTGGTGGCTCGCTCAATTAGGAGCCGGTTTCACCCTGCTGGAGTTTGGCGAAGGCCAGGTCAAACAACCTGAAGCAATCGAGGAACTGGTCGCCCAAGGGCTGTTGACCCGCCTGCGCGTCTGGCCCGCAGGCACTAGCGCAGCCCAGGCCCAAGGCGGCATCATCGACAGCCAGGATATGCTGCGCCAACGTTACGACGCTCAGCCCGGTTCCTGCTATCTGATCCGCCCTGATCAACACCTGTGCGCCCGCTGGCGTCATCTGGACGGACAAGCTGTCCAGACTGCCATACACAAAGCCTGTGGCCATTTCCTGGAGAGTGCTTCATGTCTACACTGAATACCGATACCCCCCTGGAACGGGCTGACGATTTCTACCAAATGTTGATCGATGCCCACCAAGGCCTGAGCACGGCACAAAGTCATGCCATGAATGCCGCTTTGGTACTTTTGCTGTGCAATCATGTCGGCTCGCTGGATGTGATCAAGCAAGCCTTGGATGCCGCCCGCCAGACCTGCCTGGAGCAGGCTGCCTGAATCTGGAGACCCCTAATGAGCTCGTTGAACTATCAGATTGGTTTTGGTAACGCTTTTGCCACCGAGGCGCTGCCCGGTGCGCTGCCCATTGGACGCAATTCGCCCCAAAAGTGTCCGTATGGCTTGTATGCCGAGCAGTTGTCCGGCACAGCCTTTACCGCGCCGCGTGCCGACAACCGCCGCTCCTGGCTGTACCGCATTCGCCCCAGCGCCAAGCAAGGGGCATTTACGGCCTTTGAAGGCGCTCCTTATTGGAATGAAGACTTCGGACAAGGCCCGGCCAACCCCAACCGTTTGCGCTGGAACCCGCTGAATCTACCCGGCAAGCCAACCGATTTTCTGGCCGGCGTCCATACCTGGGCAGGCAATGGCAGCAGTGATTCGCAAAGCGGCATTGCCATCCATCTGTACGCCATCAACCAGTCCATGGGACGGCGCGTGTTCTATAACGCCGACGCCGAAATGATGTTCGTGCCTGAGCAGGGTCGCCTGCGTCTGGTCAGCGAACTGGGCATCATGGAAATCGAGCCTTGCGAGATTGCCGTCATGCCGCGTGGCGTACGCTTCAAGGTCGAGTTGCTGGACGACGTGGCACGCGGTTATCTGCTGGAAAACTTCGGTGCTCCCCTGCGTTTACCTGAACTGGGCCCGATCGGCTCTAACGGCCTGGCCAATGCCCGTGACTTCAAGACACCCGTGGCCTGGTATGAGGACGTGAACGAGCCTCATGAGCTGGTCACCAAATTCACAGGCGGCTTCTGGGTTGCCCAACTGACGCACTCACCGTTGGATGTGGTGGCCTGGCATGGCACGCACGCCCCCTACAAATACGATTTACGCGACTTTAACGTGATCGGCTCGATCAGCTATGATCACCCCGACCCGTGCATTTTCAGCGTACTGACCTCGCCCTCCGACACCCCCGGCACGGCCAACCTGGACTTCGCCATTTTCCCGCCACGCATTCTGGCCATGGAAAACACCTTCCGCCCACCGTGGTTCCACCGTAACTTCGCCAGCGAATTCATGGGACTGATACACGGTGTGTACGATGCCAAGGCCGACGGCTTTGCACCGGGCGGCTCCAGCCTGCACAATTGCATGAGCCCGCATGGCCCCGACGCCAACACCTTTGACAAGGCCAGCTCTGCGGACCTGAGCAAGGCGGACTATCTGCGCGGTACCATGGCCTTTATGTTCGAGACACGCAAAGTTATCCGCCCCTCGCCACAGGCCTTGCAAAGCGGCAGTCTGCAAGCCAATTACGATGCCGTCTGGGACGGACTGGAAAAACACTTCTCTACGGAACAAAAGGCATGACCCGACCTTATCTGAATGACACTCACGACCCCAAGCTGCAAAGCTGGGTGCCCGGCGCGAACGAGGCCGATAACGGTTTCCCCATCCAGAACCTGCCCTTTGCCGTGGCCCGTCGCCGTGACAGTCAGGAGGACTTTCGCGTCATGGTGGCCATTGGCCCTTACGCGCTGGACCTGGGGCTGTTGGCCAGCGATACTCCCTGGCACGGCCAAGCCGCCGACGCCTTGGCCGCTTGCGTCAAACCTGCACTCAATGAGCTGATGGCCTTGGGCCAGGAATACTGGAGCGCGCTACGTGCGGCCTTGTCGCATGACCTGCGCCAGGGTGCTTCGGCCGAGTCGCGCCTGCGCCCCATGCTGATCGAGCGCAGCAAGCTGGAATACGCCCTGCCCGCCCAAATTGGCGACTACACCGATTTCTACATTTCCGTGCACCACGCAACGGCGATAGGAAAACAGTTCCGCCCCGATGCGCCCTTGCTGCCCAACTACAAGTGGGTCCCGATTGGCTACCACGGTCGCGCCTCCAGCATCGGCGTATCCGGCCAGCAGTTCCCACGTCCTGTCGGCCAGACCCGCCCACCCGAGGGGCAGGAGCAGCCCAACTTTGGTCCTTGCCAACGCCTGGACTTCGAGCTGGAAATGGGCATTCTGATTGGCAAAGGCAACGAAGCGGGTCACCGTATCCCTATCGCTCAGGCAGACGAGCACGTTTTTGGTCTGTGCCTGTTCAATGACTGGTCGGCCCGCGATCTGCAGGCTTGGGAATACCAACCTTTGGGCCCTTTCCTGGCCAAGAACTTTGCCTCGACGATCTCCCCTTGGGTGGTGACGCTGGAAGCCCTGGCTCCCTTCCGTCGCCCATTCAACCGCCCCGAGTCCGATCCTCAGCCTCTGCCCTATTTGCAGGATCAGGCCAACCAAGAAAGTGGCGTTCTGGACGTGGAACTGGAGGTGTACCTGAGCACCGAGCAGTCTCGTCAGCAAAAGAAAGATCCGGCCTTACTCTCGCGCAGCAACTTCAAGGAAGCCTATTGGACCGTGGCCCAACTGGTCGCCCACCACAGCGTCAACGGCTGCAATCTGCAAACCGGCGACCTGCTGGGTACCGGCACCTTGTCCGGCCCAGCCAAAGGTCAGGAAGGCTCTTTACTGGAGATGAACCAGGGCGGTAAAAACCCCATTGATCTGCCTTGGGGCGAACAACGCAAGTTCCTGGAAGATCAGGACGAGATCATCTTGAAGGGCCAGTGCCGTCAAGAGGGCTACCCGACCCTGTCTTTCGGTGAGTGCGCCGGACGCGTATTGCCTGCCATACCTTAAGCACAGGCGGTCCATGCCTGCCAAGGTCTGATTGGCAAGAGACGCTTGCTTGTGAACGACACCCCGAAGCCCGCATCTGGCTTCGGGGTGTTTTTACGTACCAGCTCTCAAAAACAGGACTCGTTAAAATGACAAAGGGGACTTGACGTCCCCTTTTGCAGATTAAAAACCACTAAGCAGGCAATTGCTTGCGTCTGGCCCAAGACCACAGGATATAAAACAGCCCACAGCCGTACAACCCTAAAACAGCACCGGAGGCCAGCACTTGGCTAATGAAATGGTAGCCCTGCATAATGCGCAAAAAACCAAACAGCAAACCTGCGCTGATACCCAGCACAAAGCCCCCGATGGCCAACTTGCGGCACCCTATCATGAGGCCTACAAAAAACAGGGACAAGAGCACAAAGCCAGATGCGGCATGGGCACTGGGCAAGGCATTGCCCGCCTGCGCCCAAGAGTGCGCCCAAAAATAGTCAGGCATGGATTCTGTACCACCAAACATGGCCAAATTAAAGGGACGCGGCATAGCGGTCAGATGTTTCAGCACACCCACTAACAAGGGGCCACTGCCCATGAAGAAAGCCGCCCCCGCCCAAGCCAATTGGCGGCACGAGCCCTTGGGCTGGCGCCAAGCCACCATCGTCCATATGACTGCACCGCCAAAAGGGACGAACCACACCAGTCTGCGCCCGAACAAATCCACAAAAGGCTGCAGACGCCAGGAGAAGTCCTGGACTTGCGAATCATAGAAATAGGCGCTGAGTGACAGATCCGTTGCCGAACCCATCGTCACTGCCGCGACGATTCCCAAAACCGTAAACAAGACGGCACTGGCAACGATATAAGGACGAAAAAACATCTACACACCAAGTAACTTCGGTCAGTCGGGCAATACCTTACCGGGGTTCATGATTCCCAAAGGATCCAGCGCCGTCTTGATTTGCTTCATCAAGGCCAGGGAAACGGGATCTTTATAACGTGGCAGCAGTTGGCGCTTGAGTTGACCCACACCATGCTCGGCGCTGATCGAACCATTGAAGCGGTGCACGCTGTCATGTACCAGGGCGTAAATCTCGTCCTGGCGCTTTAACAGCTCTTGTTCCGTGAAAGCCGTCCCACGCGCCACGTTGTAGTGCAAGTTGCCGTCGCCCAAATGCCCGAACGTTACGTTTTCCAGACCGGGGAAGGCTTCCTGCAAGGCCTTGTCCGTCTCATGCACAAATTGGGACATCACAGACACGGGAAGGGAAACATCATGCTTGATGCTTTTGCCATAGGTTTTTTCAGCCAGCGGAATGCTTTCACGCAAGTGCCAGAGCGCCTTGCTTTGTGCAATGGTCTCGGCAATGACGGCGTCTTGCACCAAGTCTTGCTCCAGGGCCTGACCGATCACGCTTTCAAAGCGCTCGCGGGCATGCTCCAGGCTCTCGCTGTCGGACAGCTCCAGCAAGGCATACCAGGCCGCTTTTTCTGCCGGGCCCTGGAAAGGCATGCGTTGATCAGGGTAGCAATGCAGCACGGCTTGCAGGCAATTGCCTGCAATCAGCTCAAAGCCGGTCAAGGAAGCGGCCAGACCCTGACGGGCCAGCGCCAACACTTGTATGGCATCTTCAATGGTGTTCAGCGCCAGCAAGGCGGTACATGCCGCTACTGGCTGGGGATAGAGCTTGATGGTGGCGGCGGTGATGATGCCCAGGGTACCTTCGCTACCAATGAACAGGTTGCGCAGGTCGTAGCCGGTATTGTCTTTACGCAAGCCAAGCAGACCATGCAGGATCTCGCCCTGGGCCGTCACGACCTCCAGCCCCAAAGTCAGGTCACGAGCATTACCGTAACGCAGAACCTGTGTACCACCCGCATTGGTGGCCAGATTGCCACCAATGGTGCAACTGCCTTCTGCGGCCAGACTTAAGGGAAACAGGCGCTGATGGTCGCGAGCAGCTTGCTGCACGTTTTGCAAAATGCAGCCTGCTTCCACCACCATGGTGTCGTTTTCCGTATCCACACTGCGAATCTTGTTCAAGCGCTCCAAAGACAGCACTAGTGCTGTCGCGCTATTGTCCGGCGTCGCCCCCCCACACAAGCCGGTATTGCCGCCTTGAGGGACGATGGGCACACGATGCTCGGCGCATAGACGCACGACCTGGGCCACTTCTTGCGTCGTTGCAGGCCGGGCCACCGCCAAAGCAGTACCGATATAGCGTCCACGCCAATCTTCCAGGTACTGCTGCATGGATTGTCCCGTCAGCACGTGTTGCTGACCAATACGCTGTTCAAGTTCGTTCAGAAAAGTCATGACCCAAGCCACTCAAGAAAAACAATCAGGCGCTCTTGCTGTCGCGCTACAGCTCTTAATGGTAACTCACGAAAGCCGGGGACATTCGCGCTAAACTGCTTTCTTTGTTTATCCCCTTCAGGACGCGACGTGACCCAACTTCCTGCCCTACCGACTGCCGTATTCAAAGCCTACGATATTCGAGGCACGGTCCCCGAACAACTGAATCCTGACTTTGCCTACCAGCTCGGCCTGGCGTTGGCCGCCTCTGCCCGTGAACAAGCCGTCCAAACCTTAGTCGTGGGCTATGACGGCCGTCACAGCAGCCCGGCCTTGTCTCAAGCCCTGCAAAAAGGCATTCAGGCCGGTGGGGTCAATACCGTAGATCTGGGCATGGTTCCTACTCCCGTCGTCTATTTTGCGGCCAATGTGCTGGAAACCGGCTCGGGCGTGGCCATCACGGGCAGCCATAATCCGTCCAACTACAACGGCTTCAAGATGATGATGGCTGGCAAAACCTTGCACGGCCAGGACATCCAGAGCCTGATGAAGCGCATGCAAGCCGGTATTGAACCAACGGCTCAGGCAGGCACGGGCGAGAAAAAGGACTTGCTGGGCCAATATGTCAACACGATCGCTGAACGTGTCAAACTGGCCCGTCCCATGAAAATTGCCCTGGACTGTGGCAACGGCGTGGGTGGCGTTGTGGCCGCCCGCCTGTTCAAAGCTCTGGGCTGCGACGTGGATATGCTGTTTGAAGAGGTAGATGGCAGCTTCCCCAACCACCACCCTGACCCGGCCGAGCCGCACAATCTGCAAGACCTGATCGCCCATGTTCAAAACACGAACTGCGAAGTGGGCCTGGCCTTTGACGGCGATGCCGACCGCCTGGGTGTGGTGACACGCTCCGGTCAGATCATCTGGCCCGACCGTCAATTGATTCTGTACGCACGCGACATTTTGCAGCGTGAACCCGGCTCCACCATTATTTTTGACGTGAAATGCAGCCGCCACGTTGCCCTGGAAATTGCCAAGGCCGGTGGTGAACCTTTGATGTGGCAAACCGGCCATTCGCTGATCAAGGCCAAACTGGCCGAGACAGGCGCTCCTTTAGCTGGCGAGATGAGCGGCCACGTGTTCTTCAAGGAAGGCTGGTACGGCTTTGACGATGGCCTGTATACCGGCGCACGCCTTCTAGCGATTCTTTCACGCGGCGACAACCCGACGGCCGAGCTGGAAGCCTTGCCACAAGACCTGTCTACACCGGAACTGAAGCTGCCTCTGGCCGAGGGCGAGCCGCATGCCTTGATTGCCCGCCTGCAAAAAGAAGGCCGTTTCCCCAGTTCCAATCAACTCAATACGATTGATGGTGTACGTGCCGAGTACCCGGATGGCTTCGGCCTGGCTCGTGCCTCCAACACCACACCGGTCATTGTGCTGCGCTTTGAAGCGCAGTCCCAAGAGGCGCTGGATCGAATTCAGGGTGAATTCCGCGCGGCACTGCTGGCCTTGAAGCCGGATGCTGCTTTGCCTTTCTAAGATTGCTGCCCCCAAGGGGGCACTTTTTACCAGGGGCGACTAGCCTTGGCGCGACCCGGCGGTAAGAAAAGAGCTGAACTGTCTCTGAAACCGTGGAT
Source organism: Alcaligenes sp. (assembly GCF_050255915.1). NCBI lineage: Bacteria > Pseudomonadati > Pseudomonadota > Betaproteobacteria > Burkholderiales > Alcaligenaceae > Alcaligenes > Alcaligenes sp. Next base: position 50,053 of record NZ_JBFWIQ010000012.1, on the reverse strand, counting down.
TCAACCCCAAGTCACAGCAAACAGTTCAGCCCGTTTTTGATGCCTTGGTCCAGAACCAAGGCAGTCCAAGTCTTAACGACTCAAGTACTGATACAGATTCAGATGAGCCGCACTGATGCGGTCAATATCAAAAGCCTCTTGCGCCAGGCGGCGGCTTTCCGCCCCCATGGCTTGTCGCTTGGCCGTATCCTCGCCCAGTTCCATCACGGCTGCCGCCAAGGCCTGTGCATTACGCACTGGTACCAGCACACCCGTTACTCCAGGCTCAATGGCATCCCGACAACCGGGTACATCAGTCGTCACCACCGCCCGCCCGCAAGCCGCAGCTTCCACCAAGGATTTAGGCAAACCTTCACGATAGGACGGCAGCACGGCAATGTGCGATTGAGCATACAACTGCGCAATATCGCTACGTTCACCCAGGCACTGCACCACACCCTGCTTTTGCCAGCTCTGCCACTCCTGCTCGCTGATACTGGCGGGGTTGCCGGGATCCGGGCTGCCCGCCAATACCCATTTCACCGGGCTGCCTTGAGCAGCACTGATGCGTGCTGCTTCAACGAACTCTCGAACCCCTTTGTCCACCAATAGGCGCGACACCATCAAAGCGACGGGGGGGCCTTCTGGCTCTGGCACCGCCTGAAACTCGTTCAGATCTACGCCGGAACCACGAATCAGGACACACTGATCGCGTTTGACCACACGATCCTCCAGCAAGACATCACGGTCATTGCTGTTCTGGAAAATCACTCGGCTATTGGGATGTCCCAGAGCAATGCGATAAAGCTGCAGAGCAATCCAGCGCACGGGATCAAATGATTTGTCGCGCTTGGTAAATACATAACCCAAGCCAGATACGGCAGCCAGAAAACCCGGCACACCGGCCAGTCGCGCAGCAATACCGCCGTACAAAACAGGTTTGATGGTGACCGCGTGTACCAGTTCGGGGCGCTCCCGACGAAACAGACGCCACAAGGCCCAGATGGTTTGCAATTCTTGCAAGGGATTGGTTCCGCTACGCGTCATGGGCAAAGCATGGTGGTGCAAGCCGTGACGCTCGATCTGGGCGACTGCCGGGCCATCCATGGTGGCCACATGCACGTCATAGCCTTCACGCTGCGCGGCTTGCGCCAAAGGCAAACGGTGTGACAGGAAAAAAGCGGGGTTATTGACCACGAACATCAGCATGCGTGTTTTCTTGCTGGAATCGTCCGTCAACACATTCAAGGCTTGCCGACTACGCTTGCGTTTGGGCGGATACTGCGCTGTCAGTGTCTTCCAGGCCTGTGTGTAGTTCTTGACCATGCCTTCCAGAGAAAACAGACGGGCAACCCGTTCACGGGCATGCTCATGGCGAGCCTGCCAGGAAGGCGCACCCAGCTCATCAACCGCACTATTGATGGCACCAGCCAAGGCTTCGGCATTACTGGGAGGCACAATCCAGCCCTCATTGCCCACGATCAAGGCAGCATCGCCCACATCGGTAACGACATTGGACACACCGGCAGCCATGGCTTCACATACCACGTTCGGAAAACCCTCCGCCGAGCTTGACAGTACATGCACGTCCAGCGCATTCATCAAGCGGGGTACGTCGGTGCGTCGCCCCATCAGGATGACGCTCTCGCGAAGTTGATGCTGATCCAGCAAGCGCATCAAGGTTTCGTTATCGCTGTCCATACCGTCACCAATCAGCAGGCAACGCAAGCCAGGATGACGATGCAGACTACGGGCTAAAGCGGCCAGCAAATTAGGGTGGTCTTTCAGTGGATTCCAGCGGGCCACACTACCGATAACAGGCGTATCCAGTGACAACCCCAATTCATCACGTACTTCCTCGCGTGCTTGCTGATCGGGGTGCCAACGGCTCAGGTCGTAGCCATTGGGGATTACCTTCATGATGTCGGCGCGATAACCCCATTGCTTATGGCGTCGGGCAGCGTTTTCTGCGCAGGACACAATCAGGTTAGGGATAAAGCGTGACAAACGGGCACACAACCAGGCCACCATACGGGCCTTCGGGCTGCCTTGATACAGATTCGCGCCGGAGTTGCGAATACCCCAGGACACTGCGGGAATGCCAACCAGTCGGGCGGCGGCGCCACCAATCAGGTCGGAGTGATACATCCAGGTCTGCACCACATCGGGCTGCACCTCACGCAACACGCGTGTCAAGGATCGCAAGCCCTTCAAAAAGCCCAGCGGCGAGTGCATATGCAGGCAGTACAAAGGAATGTCAGCAGCACGCAATTGCGGTCCAAAAACATCCTCCTCGCCCAGAGAAATCACAATATGTTCGGTATCTTGGCCAGGAGCCGTCACCAGACGGAACAAGACCGTCTCTGCCCCGCCCTGCCCCAGTCCCGCAATAATGTGCACGACACGCAAAGGCGGCGTTGTTTTCTCCAGCGCGCCATCCACGGCGTTTGTTTCCTGATTCAACGACCTTGGCTGCAATGCACTCATGCTTTGGCTCCTTCTTCTATACCGCCACGGGCGGCCTGAAAGACCTGGTCCCAGTTACGCAAAACCTGCTCTAGTTCATAACGCTGGCGCACCGCTGCAGCGGCACGTCGGCCCAATACACCCCGAAACACGCCATCACCCATCAATTCGGCCAGGGCAGCGGTCAAGGCGCCTTCGTCCCCTACCGGAACCAACAAGGCGTCTTTGCCATCGGAGCTGATCTCGCGCGGGCCGCTGGGGCAATCAACCGTCACGGTGGGCAAGCCCATCGCCATGGCCTCCAGCAGCACGTTCGGGAAACCTTCCACTTCCGAAGTCATAACAAAAGCATGGGAGCGTGCCATTTCCTGCCAGGGCTGGGCTGTTTTTCCAGCCAGCTCGATACGGTCAGCAGCACCGGACATGGCAATCTGCTGCACCAATTGGGCCCGCTGCGGACCATCGCCCCAGATTTTCAATTTCCATTCCGGGTACTCGGCAGCCAGTCCTGCAAACACGCGGATCAAAACATCAAAGCGCTTGGAAGGCACCAGACGCCCCATCGCCATCAAGGTGCAGTGTCGGTTCTCTTCTACCCGTACCTCGCGTTGCACGGCATCCAAAGCCTGCGGCAAAGGGTTGGGCACGACCATGACCTGTTTCATGCCCGGCACCATGGCCTGAAACGCCGCGACACTGGCTCGGGTCTGAACGGTGACCACCTGAGCCTTGGGATACAGACGACGGCGCAGACTTTGCAACAGCTTGCCCGCACTGCTGCTAAAGGCCGGGTTGGTACGCTCGCCCACCACAATAGGGACGCCCATGCCGCCCAGTCCCAGCAAAACATTGATATTCACATTGGTCAGAAACGACACGATGACATCGGGCTGTTTTTCACGCACCAACTTGCGCATGGCGCGCAGCTTGGTCAAAGGTTTAGGCAGCCAACTGCCACGCATGCGGTGGGCCAACCACACCAGCTCCACCTTGGAGTCGATAGGGTAAAAGGCACTGCCCCCACCGCTGTAGGTCGGCACCAGGGTGACCTGATCGCCTCGCAGCCCCCAGGCATTGGCCAAGGTAGAAGCGACACGCTCGGCACCGCCTGCGTTCAGGGAGCTGACGAAAAACAGAATATTCACTGGGCCTCCATGGGCTCATCGACCAGGTAGTTTGAGCCTGCTGGCACTAAGAAAAGCGCCATTTTAAGGCCGACGCCAACACTGTTCCAACACTTGCTGCCACAGCGCCAGAACGCGGGCCGAGGAAAAGCGGTCGCGCACATCTATGGCACGACGCGCCAACCTCTGGCGTTTGTCCTCGTTGGACATCAGATCGGATAAATGGGCGGCCAGCGCTTCCACATCTTCGACCGGACGTACCAAGACACCGTCGATATTGGCGCGAATGATCTCACGCGGGCCGGTGTCGCAATCAAAGGCTACCGCCGTCAAACCACTGGCCATCGCTTCCAACAAACTGTTGGACAAGCCTTCCATTCGGGAACTGAGCACATACAGATCAGACTGCTCGTACCAGTCCGCCATATTGCCGACCCGACCGGGCAGCGCAATCCGCTCTTGCAGCTCCAGCTCTTCAATACGTGCTTCCAAAGGAGCGCGCTGCTCGCCTTCGCCCAGAATCACCAAATCCCAATCGGGGAAATAGTTGGACAGCATGGCAAACGATTCAATCAGGGTGTCAAACCCCTTGACCGGGTGCAGTCGCCCTACGGCCAATAAGCGTTTACGCCCTTTTGGCAGCTCGGGCACGGGCACAACAGGTTCGGTGCTGTCCATAGGCCAACGCACGGCATTGGGGATCACCTGCACCTGACTGCCGGGCACATGCTCGCGCAGCCAGTCTGCCGTACCGGCAGTCAGGGCAATCACCGCATGGGCTTGGGGATAAGTACGCAAACGGGCCTTTTGCCAGAAAGAAGACATGGACTGGGAGGGAGGATGTGTATGCTCGGTCGCAATCACCTTGCAGGGCAAGCCTTTGGCGGCAGAAATGGCCAGAACCGAGGAGGTTGTCATCATACCCAGCACCACATCGGGCTTGGTTTTGCGTATCAGCGAGCGTACTCGACGTACTCGGCGCCAGTTCTTCCACAAGGCATCCAGACGCCCACGACTGCTACCTGCCGTCCCGAGCACATGGCGCTCCACGCCTTCTGCCACGGTATACGCATCTTTATCACGGCCAGCCTGAGTCACCAAAGACACTCGATAGCCACGCGCCACCCAGGCTGCGCTTAAATCGACGGCAACACGTTCTGCCCCGCCTCCACCCAAAGAGTGGATAAGCAGCATGATATGAGGGCGAACGACCGAATGACTACTGTGCACGTTTTCCTATTCCTGCGAACCAGACGCGAAGGCACTGGCTGGCCTCAAGGCCAAGATGAAATAACAAGTGAAAGAAGCCGCATACATCAGACTGGTCGCCAGCATGATGCCCGACGGGCCCATGCGCGCCGCCAGAATCGGGTTCAGGGCCGCTTTCACCAAAAAATTGATCACGGCAATGATTGCCATGGATTTATAACGGTTCTGACTGGCCAGCAACTGCACCAGAATCAGCACCCCAAAATAAAAGGGCAGTTGCACCAACCCCCAGCTAAACACCTGGGCGACAGTGGCCGTATCCTGCGCCGTGAACGCACCACGCTCAAACAGCAGTGCCACCCCCCAAGGAGCCAACAGAACGCCAATAGCGGCAGCCACCCCACCGGCCAGCAACATCATGACCGACCACTTCAAGGCCATGGAGCGAGCACGGGCGTTATCACCCCGACTTTGAATATCAGCCAGTACAGGCAAGGCAGCACGGCCTACGGAGGCAGCACCCACCCCCAGCACCAGAGCCAGCAAACGAGTGGCGTAGCCCAACGTCGCGTTGGCATTAGCCCCCAAATTGGCCGCCGTATATTGGTCGATAGGGCCGACAAAGCTCATGGCAACCTGCCCCACCAGCATGATGGTGGCGGCCTTGAGCAAATCCGGCCACTGCTCGGCACGCAGGCTGATTGTGGGGCGAGCCCAGATCTGATCGGCCCGTGAGGCCAGAATCATCAGCCACACCGCCTGAATGGTCATGCCCAGTAAGGTGCCCCAAAGCAAGGGACCAATACCGGCATTCCCGCCCGCTGCCAGCACCCAGATCAGAATGACAAAGGCTGGGACACTTTCCAGCAAGGTATTGATATGCCGCTCATGTGCCCGCAAGCGGGCGGCACTCAGGCCAATCATCAGCGTTAGAACCGCCGCAGGCGCAAAGGCAAACAACAACTCCCGGCTCATTTCATGAACGGCAGGGCTTAGCCCTTGTCCGGTCCATTGCAGCACCCAGGGCCAGCTAATCCAGATCAAGACTCCCAATACGCAGCCCAGCACAATGCACCAGGCTTTGAGCTCACCCAGAAAACGGCTGCGCGCAGCCGGTTCCAGACGATGCAAGCGCACCAGCACGGGAATCAACACCACAGACATAGAGCCGACAATCGTCACTGGCAACCAGTTGGCCATGACCATTGTGAACTGGTAGGCATCGACGACATCGCTTACACCGTAGCGATAGGCCACCGCCATTTCTTTGAAAGCGCCCGCTGCCTTGCCCAGCAATAGAAAAAACGCCACCCGCATCGCCCCCAGGGCGATGCGGCGGTGGTCGTCATGCAGACTAGACAGACGTGCTTTCAGGCCGGCCCAAATCAACTCAGGAACGCCACGTACCAGGGCATGGCTGTATTCAAGCCCTGCAACATCGTGTGAGTCGGCTCGTAACCCAATTGTGTACGAGCCTTGGTGATATCCGCTTGGGAGTGCAGTACATCACCGGCGCGAAAATCGGCATAGATGGGCTGCTTGGTGTAATTCACACCATTGCTGCTCAAGGTCTGCTTCAAGTGCTCGAACAACTCGTTCAGGCTGGTGCGGGCATTGACAGCGACGTTATACACCTCAGCCACAGCCGGCTTTTGCTGCACGGCGGCCAGGATATTCATTTGAATGACGTTGTCGATAAAGCAGAAATCGCGGCTGGTTTGGCCATCCCCATTGATTTGCACATCCTGGTTCTGGATCATGGCCGAGACCCATTTAGGAATCACTGCGGCGTATGCACCGTTAGGGTCCTGACGTTTACCAAACACGTTGAAGTAACGCAGGCCCACGCTGGAAAAGCCATAGGCACGGGCAAACACATCCGCATACAGCTCGTTCACGAATTTGGTGACCGCGTAGGGGGACAAAGGGCGACCAATCGTATCTTCCACCTTGGGCAAGCCGGGGTGATCACCATACGTAGAGCTGGAAGCCGCATACACAAAGGCTTTAACCTGTTCGTCACGCGCTGCCACCATCATATTCAGGGCACCGCTCACATTGACCTCGTTGGACGTGAGCGGATCGTTCAAGGAACGTGGTACCGAACCCAGAGCCGCCTGGTGCAGCACATAGTCCACGCCCTTGACGGCTTCGCGACAGGTATCCAGGCTGCGAATATCGCCTTCAATAAAGCGAAAACGGGCCCAGCGCTCGGCACCGACCTGATCACGCACTTCATCCAGATTGTATTGGTGGCCGGTTGCAAAGTTGTCCAGACCCACCACCTGCTGATCCATTTTCAGCAGAGCTTCCAGCAGGTTGGACCCGATAAAGCCGGCACAGCCCGTCACCAGCCAGGTTTTGGGCTGGTGACGCAACTGCTGGTTCGCCTGTTCAAATGTAGAGCTCATAATGCTTTCCGAAATTAAAGGCGCAGATCAGACTGTTCGCGATCGAACACATACTTCAAGTCATAGAGTACATGCTCGGGCTTGCCCCATTGGCGCACGCCTTCCACACCCATCTCTTTGAACTGCTTGTGGGCAACAGCCACGATCACGCCGTCGTACTCACCTGCTTGGGGAGTCTCGACAGGCGTAATACCGTATTCGTGCTGGGCTTCTTTGGGGTCAACCCATGGGTCATACACGTCTACATGGACATCGTATTGCTTGAGTTCATGCACGATATCGACAATTCGGGTATTACGCAGATCCGGGCAGTTTTCCTTAAAGGCCAGACCCAACAACAGGACGCGCGCACCTTGCACCTGGATGCGGCGCTTGGTCATAGCTTTAACCAGTTGTGAAGCCACGTAGCCGCCCATCGAGTCGTTCAGACGACGACCAGCCAGAATAATCTCGGGGTGGTAGCCGATGGCTTGCGCCTTGTGGGTCAGGTAATAGGGGTCTACGCCAATGCAGTGACCGCCCACCAGACCGGGACGGAAAGGCAGGAAGTTCCACTTGGTGCCCGCCGCTTCCAGCACGTCCAGGGTATCGATGCCCAGACGGTTGAAAATCAGGGCCAATTCGTTGATCAGAGCGATATTCACGTCACGCTGGGTGTTCTCGATCACCTTGGCAGCCTCAGCCACACGAATGGAGCTGGCCTTGAAGGTGCCCACCACAATGATTTCGCGATACAAGGCATCCACTAACTCAGCCACTTCAGGCGTCGAGCCGGACGTTACTTTTTTGATGGTGGAAACGCGGTGTTCCTTGTCACCCGGATTGATACGCTCCGGACTGTAACCGGCGTAAAAATCCTCGTTAAAACGCAGACCCGACACTTGTTCCAGCACGGGCACACACACTTCTTCGGTAGCGCCAGGGTAAACCGTGGATTCGTATATGACGATATCGCCACGCTTGAGCACTTTACCGATCGTCTCGGAAGCACGGACCAGCGGGGTCAGATCAGGCTGCTTGAATTGATCAATAGGTGTCGGCACGGTCACGATGAACACATTGGCCTGAGCCAGCTCATCAGCCTCGCAGGAATAGCTCAGACCACTAGCCTGGGCCAGCTCTACGCTCTCGACCTCCAAAGTACGGTCTACCCCTTCCTTGAGTTCGGCGACACGACGCGCGTTAATGTCAAAACCAATAACGGAACGCTTTTTGCCAAACTCTACCGCCAAAGGCAAACCGACATATCCCAAGCCGACTACGGCCAGTTTCACATTCTCAAGTTGCAACTTCATTCTCCAGTTAGCGCTATGCGCAAGGAATAATCTTGAACGCCTGACAGTATCAGTCCCTGTCTACTCGCCGCCGTACCGAGGGCAACAGCAACCAGGAAGGGCGACGCCACGAAACCAGACGTGAATAGAGCCAGATATAAACCAATGAGAAGGCCAGCATGCTGGCACACAACGCCCAGGTATTGTCCCACCAGATCGTGGCCGGAACCAAACCGATCAAGGCCAAAACCCATAAATAAGGCGAAGTCATGGCATTACAAAACGTGGGCAAGGCCCCACCGCTGTCACGACTGAACGTGGAACGCACCAGACGACGAAACACCAGTTGGTGCAGATGCAGTGCATCGGGCTGATCCACGGGCACGCCACGCTTGAAGCGGCGCCGCCAGATCGAAAACATCGTTTCAAAAACAGGATAAAACAGCACGGCCAAGGCGTAAAACGGCGACACACTGGGGTTGCGCACCACCAGTTGCACAGCCAATTCAGCCAGCATGAATCCCAGGAAATACGCGCCGCCATCCCCCAGGAAAACTCGTCCGAATGGAAAATTCCACACCAGAAAGCCCAAGGTGGCCGAGGCCAGTGAGGCCGCAATCAGGAAAATAGGAATGTCCTGCACCTGCAAAGCCACCAACGCCAGCGACAGAGCCATCAAGGTGGCGATCATGCCCGCCAGGCCGTTCATCCCGTCAATAATATTGAGGGCATGTGTACAGCCGCCCACGGCAATCATGGTAAAGAGCAGCGAAATGGGCCAGAAGCCCAGAACCCAATCGGCCCAGCTGACTCCAACGCGCGACACGCCACCCAGCAACCACCAGGCAATCGCCGCCGACAGGAAGGCAGCCAGCAAACGCTTCAAGGAGCCGACGTCCTTGGTAATGTCCTCGACCAGACCCGCCACAAAGACCGGCATGGCTGCCAGAAACAAGACCGGCCACAGCCAGGTCAGTGTCATATTGCTGGGACCCAGAACCAGCAAACCGGCCAAACTGCCTGCAACCACGGCCAGCCCACCCACGCGAGGGGTCGGGCGGGAGTGGGACGCTTGAGGTTTACTAAGGTCGCTGTCCCCAGTCAGACGGCCATGCCAACGCTCGGAGGCCACAATAAGCCCGCCGACCATAAAAGCCACGACACAGATATACAACCAAGTTAGGGACTCCCCCATCTGAGGTAAAGACACCGCAAAACACCCTGCAAGGTTAGGAACTACATCATTATCAACCTGCCTTCCGGCTTGTGTCCGTGACCAGTCGCTTTAAATGCAACAATTTCCGTCAAGTTCCGTATCACTTTTGTGTCGGCAGGAGTAGCTCGCTAATTTGCCCGAGCACGGGCCTGAAAGCAAGTATTTTAGGGGTTTAGGGCTCAGGAATCGGGTTGCGACAACGGTTCTGTCGAGGCCAACTGATTCCCGCACTCGGTCAGGAGCCGCCGTAACCAGCGATGGCTGGGCGAATGCCGATTACGTTCATGCCAGAGCTGATAAAAACGCATGGGAGGAAACTCCAGCGGTGCCTCCAAAATAGCCAGGGGCAATAAACGGCAATAGAACTCGGCAAAATGACGTGAAGTCGTAAAAATCAGGTCTGTATTCTGTAGCAAATACGGCGCTGCCGAGAAGGACTGCACCGCTACGCTTTCATCGCGCTGAATACGCAAGCTGGCCAAGGTCGTGTCGATCACACCGCGTTGGTTGATGGAGTACGGCATGGGCACCACGTGACGCGCCCGCACGTAATCGTCCATGGTCAAACCCTTACGCGCCAAAGGATGCGTCGCGGCAACCAGGCAGACGATCTGATCTTCCAGCAACACGGACAAGTGCATGCGATCCGGCGGTTCGGGCCAGTTGCCAATGACCATATCCAGATCGCCTTCAGCCAAAGAACGCTCGAAATCAAAACTGGCATCCAGAGAGTGCAGATTCAAACGCGCGCCCGGTGCCTCACGGCGCATGCGCTCGACCACACCACCGATAAAGACAGGGGCCAGATAGTCCGGCGCTCCGATATGAAACTCATTGCGGCTGACCTGAGGATCAAAACTGTCTGGCGCGTTGACCATGCAGTCGATCTCGGCCAAGGCTCCTTTGGCATGAGCCAGCAGACCCATGGCACGCTCGGTGGGCACCATGCCCCCATTTTCGCGCACCAGCAAAGGATCGCCAATAATGTCACGCAAGCGTCGTAAGGCCGCACTGATAGCAGGCTGCGACTGGTTCATTTTGAACGCGGTACGCGAGACGCTGCGCTCGGTAACGAGTAAGCAAAATACCCTCAAGAGATAGGTATCAAGCGGGTTATCCCCACGTCGGGCGGCCATCTTATTCTCTCCTTCTTATGCTTTTTTCCAGCATGATAATGACATACATGCACAATACGAGATGGCGTATATCATTTATACGCCTAATTCTATTTTATTTATAAACAGAAAACTTAAACTGGTCCCATATAAGAAAATCATAGCCCACAGGCGGTGGTTTATAAGGGTTTGAATACATCAAACAGACTGTATAAACGTCCACCCACCACCCTTGATAAAACGGTCCCCAGGCCTGATCCTGGAGCCGCCTGGGCTCGCACTCTTTACGCTTAGACAATCGGACTGACACATGACCACTCAAACCCTTACCACCACACATGCGCTAGCTGAACTCTCCAGCCTGGATCAGAGGCAATTTGTGGATAGACTCGAAGGTATTTTCGAACACTCCCCTTGGGTCCCTGAGCGTAGTTGGAACCAGCGTCCGTTTGACAGCGTGGATCAACTGCATGCCTGCATGGTGCAGGTGGTCCAGGACGCCTCGTACGAAGAACAAAAGAACCTGATCTGTGCTCACCCCGAACTGGCTGGCAAAGAAGCCGAGCAAGGGACACTGACCAGCGCGTCAACCGGAGAACAACGTGGCGCCGGCCTGGACCAATGCTCGGCCGAAGAATTGGCCCGCCTACGTGGCCTGAACGCCCAGTACCGTGAGCGTTTCGGCTTTCCCTTCGTGATTGCCGTCAAGGGTTTGAGCCGTTACCAAATCATGGATACAGTAGAAGCCCGCCTGAACAACGATGCTGAGCTTGAGTTTCAAACTTGTCTGACCGAAATCGGCAAGATTGCCCGTTTCCGTCTGGATGCGCTGCTGGCCTGATTTTCCCGCCTGCTGGCTCGTCCAGAAGATCCATCCCGTTCACGGGGTAGCACCAGCCTTCGGGTACGCTCCCCCTTGTTTGCTCTGAGTTTTCGTGGCGCGGCTGCCTACCGCCCCACGCGAGTCTGTCTTATCAAGGACCTCTGCCATGACAATCACATTGAAGTTGGAAACCCTGACAGCCGAAGCCTTCGCCCCTTTTGGTGATGTCATCGAGGCCTGCGACACGGTTCAGCACTTCACCATCAACGACGGCAATACCGAGCGCTACCACGATCTGGCCAAGATTGAACCGGGCCCAGAGGGTCACGCGATTGTGTCCATTTTTCGTGGCCAGCCACGCACCCTGCCCTTTACCGTGGAAATGATGGAGCGCCACCCCAAGGGGAGCCAGGCCTTCATTCCCCAGTCCGGCCAGCCATATCTGGTGATTGTGGCCCCCGCCGGCCCCACTCCCAAGGCAAGCGATCTGCGCCTGTTCCTGGCTCGTGGCGATCAGGGCGTGAACTACGCAACCGGCGTATGGCATCACCCCTTGATGGCCCTGAATCAAGTAGCCGACTTCATTGTGATTGACCGCAAAGGCCCTGGTGACAACTGCGATGTGATTCAGTTGGAAGAAAAAGCCACCATCGCTGAACTGGAAACCACGACAGCGTGAGCCAGTCCTGTCCTATCACGCCGGACATCGAGGCCATTTATGCCCATCGTCCGGCGGATATTGATCCCGAGCACTGGCGCGCCCGCGTCAATCTGGCCGCCGCTTACCGGCTGGCGGCCCGCCAGGGCTGGGACGATATCATCTACACCCACCTTTCCCTGCGCCTGCCCGGCCACGACGACATTTTCCTGATCAATCCCTTTGGTCTGCGCTTTGATGAAATCTGCGCCTCCAATCTGCTCTTGATTGATACCCAGGGCCAAGTTGTGGACGGCACAGGCCGCCGTGCCAACCCCAGCGGTTTTGCCATTCATGGTGCCGTCCACCGCGCTCGTGCCGATGCACACTGTGTCATTCATTTACATACAGATGCCTCGATTGCGGTCTCGGCCCTGTCCTGTGGATTGCTGCCCCTGTCGCAACACGCCATGCGTTTCTGGCAGGATATTGGCTACCACCCTTACGCCGGCCTGGCCTTTGCGCCCGACGAGCAACAAGCTCTGCTCCAGCACTTAGGCAAACACCCCGCCCTGCTTTTACGCAATCACGGGGCGCTGACCTGCGGGCGTACGGTGGCCGAAGCCTATGTCCTGATGGACGCGCTAGAGCGCGCCTGCCGCATTCAACTGTCTGCCATGGCAGCAAGCCCCCAATTGCACCTTCCTACCCAGGATGTACTGGCTTTGACACACCGCCAACTTTTGCCGGGGAACGAGCCAGAGGGCTTGTTAGAATGGCCAGCCTTGCTGCGCAAGCTCTACCAGAGCGAGCCGGATTTTTGCCGCTAATCCCATCCCCCTTACGGAGTCTCTATGCCTTCTATTAACGTACAACTATTCGATGGCCGTCCTGTGGAAATCAAACGTGAACTTGCCCAGGCCCTGACCAAAGAAGCCTGTCGCGTGCTTGGCTGTACACCAGAGGCAGTTGATATTGTCTTTACCGACGTCAAACGCGAGAACTGGGCCACGGCCGGTGTTCTGTGGTCGGACAAATAAGCAGATTTCCCAAAGCGGCTGACAAGCCGCTTTTTTATCCCTATCAGTTTCGCCGCCCCCGCTAAAACCATGCACCAACCCGTAGTTTGGCGGCTTCTAACACAGTTTTTGAGACTGGACTAGGTGGGCAATACCCCTAGCGGCGTAAAACACATGAAAAAAGCAGGAATTGGCTCGTCCCTGGCTTGAACACAGCGCCCCGTCTACCGGGCTTATCTCCTTTCACCATTACACCAATCAGCCTGCCATACGCTTTTACGTATTCTACTTATCAAGCCGTACTGCCTTCCAGTGATACAGCCCATCCGATAACTTTATGCTTACGCGCCCAGGCATCGGCTGCGCATAACGTATTAATAAAGGAGACCCGGATGTCCGCCAACCCAGAAGTGTCCACACCTGTTGCTTGTGACGGTGTAGATGAACGCCTACCAACGGGGCGCCTGGCAACCCTTGGTTTGCAACACGTCATGGTGATGTACGCGGGCGCAGTTGCTGTCCCCCTGATCATTGGCGCGGCTTTGGGCCTGTCCAAAGAACAGATCGCATTCCTGATCAATGCCGACCTGTTGTGTTGTGGCCTGATTACCATCATTCAGGCTCGCGGTCTGGGCATGTTCGGCATCAAGCTGCCCGTCATGATGGGTGTGTCGTTTGCAGCGGTCAGCCCCATGATCGCCATCGGCCTGGACCCACAACTGGGTCTGCCCGGTATTTTTGGCGCCACGATCCTGGCCGGTATCTTCAGTATTCTGATCGCTCCGGTATTTAGCCGTCTGATGGGCCTGTTCCCCCCTGTTGTGACCGGCATCATCATTACCGTCATTGGTGTAACGCTGATGCGCGTGGGTCTGAACTGGATTGGTGGCGGCGCTCCCACCATTACAGATCCGGCCACCGGCATGTCCATCCCCAATCCCGACTACGGTTCGTTGGAAAACCTGGGCATTGCCCTGATGGTGCTGACCGTCATCTTGCTGATCACCAAGTTTGCGCGCGGTTTCCTGGCAAACGTGGCGGTGCTGATTGGCCTGCTGGTCGGTTTCTTCGTTTCCTTGGCCATGGGTCGCATCACCTTTGAAGGTCTGGATCAGACCAGTTGGTTTGCTGTGGTGACTCCATTTCACTTTGGCGTACCGACTTTCAGCTGGGCCCTGCTGGGCGCAGCGGCGGTCCTGTCGCTGATCATGGTGGTGATCATGGTTGAATCGCTGGGCATGTTCCTGGCACTGGGTTCCATCTGCGGCCGTCCTACCGACCGTGAAGCGCTGGTGCGTGGTCTGCGCACCGACGGCCTGGGCACCCTGGTGGGCGGCATCATGAACACTTTCCCGCACAGCTCTTTCTCGCAGAACGTAGGGTTGGTCAGCGTGACCGGTGTGCGCAGCCGCTGGGTATGTGTCATGGGCGGTGCCTTCCTGATCATGCTGGGCCTATTTCCCAAAATGGCGTTCATCGTGGCCTCCATTCCCAACTATGTTCTGGGTGGTGCTGGCATCGTGATGTTTGGGATGGTGGCTGCGACTGGCATCAAGATCCTGATGTCGGCCAACCTGAACCGCAACCCTTACAACCCCTACATCGTGGCCATCAGCCTGGGCTTTGGCATGATCCCCCTGGTTGCCGAGCACCTGCTGGACAAGATGCCACCCGCGCTGGCTCCCTTGCTGCATAGCGGAATCTTGCTGGCCGCCGTCTCTGCCATCTTGCTGAACCTGTTTTTCAACGGCATGGAAAAGTACGCCGACCAAGGCCACGCTGTTGAGTCCACCGCAGCCACCCAGGCTCGCAAACAGGCCAACGCCCAAAAAGCGGCTGAAG
Organism: Alcaligenes sp.; assembly: GCF_050255915.1. NCBI lineage: Bacteria > Pseudomonadati > Pseudomonadota > Betaproteobacteria > Burkholderiales > Alcaligenaceae > Alcaligenes > Alcaligenes sp. The sequence continues at coordinate 34,938 of NZ_JBFWIQ010000012.1, read as the reverse complement.
AAACCAGCAATCAACTAGCCTCACAAAACGGCTAAGTCCCCCTTTTGAATAGCCGCCCGGTTTCACGCGTGGGCGGCTATTCAAATTTCTGCAATACCTTCATAAAAGTATCGACTGTCCATAATTAATCTAAGCAAGGTCAGTAGCACCCACGCAAAAAAACTACAGCAGCAGGCCACAAGGGACACCAGATCCCAGGGACCTGTTTGCGCCCATTCAAAGAGGAGACACCATGAAACACCGACACCCTGCTCGCTGGGCATACGCCCTGCTAGCCGCCCCCCTGCTGTCCAGCCCCGCTTTCGCAGCCGACTGGAGCGACACCTTTTTAGGCTACCGCTTCAGCACGCAGTACACCGAGCCGATGAACGACCGGACTATCCAGAAGCACATCCTGAGCCTGACCCACGTCAATGGCTACAGCTTGGGGCAGAACTTCTTTAACCTCGACATCCTGCAATCGGACCGCTACGACCCCTCCAATGGCAACGGCAGCAATGGCGCCACCGAGTTCTACGCCACCTATCGCCACCAGCTCTCCATGAGCAAGGTATTCGACAAGAACATCAGCTTTGGCCCCGTGAAAGATGTAGCCGTCACAGCGGGTTTTGACCTGAATACCAAAAACACCGCCTTTGCACCGCGCAAACGCCTACTGGTGCTGGGCCCTACCTTTAAATTCGATGTGCCCCGAGGCTTTGTAGATCTGAGTCTGATGGTTGGGAAAGAGTGGAACCACTGCGGTCTGGGCGCTCCCGCCTGCCCGGACAGCCGCCGCTCTTTCGACACCCAGTTTCTGGCCAGCCTGAACTGGAATCTGCCCTTTGATGTGGGTTCAGTGCCTTTGAAGTTCCAGGGCTTTGCCAACTATGCCGGCCCCAAAGGTGACGACTACGCCGGTATCAGTACCAAGTCTGAAGTGCTGGTTCGCACGTCTTTGATGGCTGACGTGGGTAAAGTGGCTTTCGACAAGAAGAACACCTTGTGGGTGGGAATTGGCTACGAGTACTGGTACAACAAGTTCGGCAACCGCTACAAGGCAGACGGCAGCCTGAAACCCGGTATCAAAACCAGCGCCCCGACCGTACAGTTGGAATGGCATTTCTAAGTCGTACGCAGCAAAAAAACCGCTTTTCGAAGCGGTTTTTTACAGTCGAAATACGCAAAAACGCTAGAACTTCACCTCGCCATCCCAGTAGCCCGGCGTGTTATAGATGGCGCGCAAATAGTCAATAAAACGCCGCACCTTGGCCGGTAAATAGCGCTGCTGCTGATACACCGCCTGGATATCGTAGCTGGGAATCTCGAACTCATTCAGCACCGTTACCAGCTCGCCCCGCTTGAGTTCTGGCTGAATTTCCCAGGTAGATCGCCAGCCTATGCCCCAACCTTGCTTGACCCAATTAAAAAGCAGTTCACCGTCATTGCAATCCAGGTCCCCATCGACTCGTACCGCCAAAGGCCGGCCATCACGCAGGAAGGTCCAGCCGCGTTGCTGACCGCCTTGCAAGTTAAAGGCCAAGCAGTTGTGACGCGCCAGATCTTCAGGCACGCGCGGTACACCATAGCGCTCAAAGTATTCAGGCGTGCCGCATACCACACGCCGGTTCGGATACAGGCGAACGGCCACATAGTTGGGGTCAGTCACTTCACCAATCCGCAAGGCCATGTCATAGCCCTCACGCACCAGATCCACCACGCTGTCGGTGAAGTTAAAAGACAGCTTCAGCTCGGGATAACGCTTTTTGAAGGACAAGGCATGGGGCGCTACATGACGGCGCCCAAAGGCCGCCGGAGCCGATACCACCAGGTGTCCGCGCACCACTTTACGCTGGGCGCTGATACTGGCTTCGGCCTCTTCAAAGTCCTTCAGAATTTGTTTGCACTGCTCCAGAAACTGCTCGCCCAGATCGGTCAATGTCAGCCCGCGAGTGGATCGGTGCATCAAGCGCACCCCCAGACGCTGCTCCAACGCATCCAGGCGGCGACCCATGACCACGGGGGTGACTCCTTCGACCACGGAAGCGGCCGCAAAACTGCCTTTTTCAGCGACCAATGCAAAACTTCTAATTTCGGTGTAACGGCTCATTCAATACTCCAAGTATCGATAGAAACAATCGTACCACCATTTCTAGGCAGGTCCATCACTCCTTATTATCGAGTTGTGAATTTCGTCAAACGATGATCTAGGAGATATCAATGGCTCGAATGAGAGCAGTGGACGCCGCCGCCGCAATTTTACGTAAAGAAGGCGTGAGCACCGTATTTGGCGTGCCCGGCGCCGCCATCAACCCCTTCTACTCCGCCCTGCGCAAAGAAGGTGGCTTTGATCACATTCTCGCCCGTCACGTGGAAGGCGCTTCCCACATGGCCGAAGGTTTTACCCGTGCCAATCCCGGCAATATCGGCGTATGTATCGGTACTTCCGGCCCCGCTGGCACCGACATGATCACCGGCCTGTACTCCGCATCGGCTGACTCGATCCCAATTCTGTGCATTACCGGTCAGGCCCCTCGTGCCCGCCTGTACAAAGAAGACTTCCAGGCGGTGGACATTGAATCCATTGCCAAGCCTGTGACCAAATGGGCTGTAACAGTTCGCGAACCCGATCTGATCCCACGTGTGTTCCAGCAAGCCTTTCACATCATGCGCTCGGGCCGCCCCGGTCCTGTGCTGATTGATATGCCTATCGATGTACAAATGGCCGAGATCGAATTCGATCTGGACACCTACTCACCACTGGAAGCCTACAAGCCAACCGCCACCCGCGCCCAGGCTGAAAAAGCCATCGAACTGCTGAACGCTTCCGAGCGTCCGCTGATCGTCTCCGGTGGTGGCGTGATCAACGCCAACGCATCCGAGCTGCTGCAAGAGTTTGCCGAGCTGGTCAACGTCCCTGTTATTCCAACCCTGATGGGCTGGGGCACGGTTGCCGACGATCACCCGCTGATGGCCGGCATGGTGGGTCTGCAGACCTCGCACCGCTACGGCAACCAGACTTTGCTGGCTTCGGACTTCGTATTCGGTATCGGTAACCGCTGGGCCAACCGCCACACCGGCTCGGTAGACGTCTACACCGAAGGCCGCAAGTTCGTGCACGTAGATATCGAACCCACACAGATCGGTCGCGTATTCGGCCCTGATCTGGGCATTGCCTCGGACGCTGGCGCTGCACTGAAGCTGTTCATTGAAGTGGCCAAAGAATACAAGGCCGCCGGCAAGCTGCGCGACCGTGCCGCCTGGGTTGCCGATTGCCAGAAGCGCAAAGCCACCTTGCAGCGCAAAACCAACTTCGACAACGTGCCCTTGAAGCCTCAGCGCGTATACGAAGAAATGAACCGCGCCTTTGGCCCTTCGACCACCTACGTCAGCACTATTGGTCTGTCGCAGATTGCGGCCGCCCAGTTTCTGCACGTGTACAAGCCACGTCACTGGATCAACTGCGGTCAGGCAGGCCCATTGGGCTGGACTATTCCCGCCGCTCTGGGTGTGGTTGCGGCTGACCCCGGCCGTGAAGTAGTGGCCATTTCGGGCGACTACGACTTCCAGTTCATGATTGAAGAGTTGGCCGTGGGTGCGCAATTCAAGCTGCCTTACATCCATATTCTGGTCAACAACGCCTACCTGGGTCTGATTCGTCAGGCACAGCGTGGCTTCGAGATGGACTATTGTGTACAACTGGCCTTTGACAACATCAACGCCCCTGAAACCGAAGGTTATGGTGTGGATCACATCACTGTGGTGGAAGGTCTGGGTTGCAAAGCCCTCCGTGTACACAAACCCGAAGACATCCAGCCTGCCATTGAACAGGCTCGTGCATGGATGAAAGAGTTCAGCGTGCCGGTTGTGGTCGAACTGATTCTGGAGCGCGTCACCAACATTGCCATGGGCACCGAACTGCACAATGTGACGGAATTCGAGTCCCTGGCCGAAGCGGGTATTGACGCCCCCACCGCCATCTCGCTGATGGACTGATTGCTGATTTAAAAAACGGAGTAGCACTATGCCAAAATTTGCCGCCAACCTGACCATGCTGTTTAACGAGCACGACTTCCTGGATCGCTTCCAGGCAGCGGCCCAAGCCGGTTTCAAGGGAGTGGAGTACCTGTTCCCCTACGCCTACGACAAACAGCAACTGGCTGACAAACTGCAACAACACGGTTTGACCCAAGTGTTGCACAACCTGCCTGCGGGCGACTGGGACGGCGGCGAGCGCGGCATTGCAATCCTGCCCGAGCGTGTGGGCGAATTCCAGGACGGCGTTGGCCGTGCCATCGAATACGCCACGACGCTGGGCTGCAAGCAAGTCAACTGCCTGGCGGGCAAGCTGGCCGAGGGCGCAGACCGTGAACTGGCTCACAAGACTTTGGTCAGCAATTTGCAGTTTGCTGCCGCCAAGCTGAAAGACGCTGGTCTGCGTCTGCTGGTTGAACCCATCAACACCTTCGACATCCCCGGTTTCTACCTGAATCGCACCGAACAGGCTGCGGCTCTGTTGCAGGACGTGGGTTCGGACAATCTGTTCATCCAATACGACGTCTACCACGCCCAGCGCATGGAAGGCGAGCTGGCCAACACACTGAAAAAGCACCTGGACAAGATCGCACACATCCAGATCGCGGATAACCCAGGTCGCAACGAACCGGGCACAGGCGAGATCAACTACGCCTGGCTGTTCAAGTACATCGACAGCATTGGCTACCAGGGCTGGATCGGCGGCGAGTACAAGCCCGCTGGCGTGACCAAGGATGGCCTGGGCTGGATGACTGAACTGACTGAAGTCACCGCCTGATCGTCAGATACCTGCAAATAATTATTAGGAGATTACACAATGGCTAAAATCGGTTTTATTGGTTTGGGCATCATGGGCGCACCCATGGCCGTCAACCTGATCAAGGGTGGTCATGAGCTGTTTGCCTACACCCGTGGCGACTTCCCCAAAAGCGTGAAAGAAGCTGGTGCAACGGTTTGCTCCAACGGCACCGAAGTCACCCGTCAGGCTGACATCATCATCACGATGGTGCCTGATACCCCTCACGTAGAAGACGCACTGTTTGGCGAAGACGGCGTTGCCGCCGGCCTGACCGCTGGCAAGATCGTGGTGGACATGAGCTCCATCTCCCCCGTGGCCACCAAAGGCTTTGCCGAGCGCATCGTCAAGCTGGGCTGCGAATACCTGGACGCTCCGGTATCCGGTGGCGAGGTCGGCGCCAAAGCCGGCTCGTTGACCATCATGGTGGGCGGCAAGCAAGAAGCCTTCGACAAGGTCAAGCCGCTGTTTGAACTGATGGGCAAGAACATCACCCTGGTCGGCGGCTACGGCGACGGTCAGATCACCAAAGTGGCCAACCAGATCATTGTGGCCTTGACCATTGAGGCCGTGGGCGAAGCCCTGTTGCTGGCCTCCAAGGCCGGTGCCGATGCAGGCAAGGTTCGTGAAGCGCTGATGGGCGGTTTTGCCAACTCGCGCATTCTGGAAGTACACGGCGAGCGCATGGTCAAACGCACTTTTGATCCGGGCTTTCGCATTGAACTGCACCAGAAAGACTTGAACCTGGCCCTGACCACCGCGCGTCAGTTGGGCGTGGCTTTGCCCAACACCGCAACGGCCCAGGAACTGTTCAACACCTGCGCCGCTCACGGTGGCGCTGCACAAGACCACTCCGCCATGGTCCGTGCTCTGGAAATCATGGCCAATTACGAGATTGGTCAATAAGACCGGTTCAAGGATGCTCCCGTCCGGGCTGGTTTTTCTCTCCATTCAACCAGCACGGCTGGGACGTCCGGCAAGCGGGCTGCTGCCCGCTTTTTTACCGCCAGGTCCCCCCATCTTCGGAGCAGCAAGTCGAAGCGGGGATGTGAAGGCGTGTTGTCGCGCAGTAAGATGGCCTGTTGCCATCGCTCTGCTTTAGGATTGCCCCATGAAGATCGAGCCACAAGACTTACTCAGCAAAATGTTTCAGGCTGCCGTCAACGCGGCTCAACCCGAACACTGCATCCCGCCCTACCTGCCCGATGCTCCTAAAGGGCGCACCATTGTGATCGGCGCGGGTAAGGCATCAGCAGCCATGGCCCAGGCCCTGGAGCGTCACTGGGACAAAGGCCCTATCAGCGGCGTGGTCGTGACCCGCTATGGCTACAGCGTGCCGTGTGATCACATCAAGATTCTGGAAGCGTCCCACCCTGTGCCCGACCAGGCCGGCGAAGACGCAGCCCGCGAAATTTTGCGCACGGTCAGCAATCTGAACGAGGACGATCTGGTGATTTGCCTGATTTCCGGAGGTGGCTCGTCTCTGCTGCCTCTGGCCGCAGAAGGCATCACCCTGGCCGACAAACAAGCCATCAATAAGGCGCTGCTGAAATCGGGCGCCTCGATTGGCGAGATGAACACCGTCCGTCGTCACCTGTCTGCCATCAAAGGGGGGCGTCTGGCTGCGGCTTGTGCTCCTGCCCGTGTTCTGAACCTGCTGATTTCCGATGTTCCCGGCGACAAGCCCATGGACATCGCTTCTGGCCCCACGGTGGCCGATCCCACCACGTGCGAGCAAGCGCTGGAAATCATCACCCGCTACGGCATCGACATTCCCGCCGCAGCCCGTGCCCTGCTAGAGAGCGGTGATGGCGAAACCATCAAACCCGACGATCCACGCCTGACTCATGTCACCACCCATTTGGTCGCCACACCACAACTGGCCCTGCTGGCTGCCGCTCGTGTCGCTGAGGCCCGGGGCGTGCGTCCCGTCTTGCTGGGCGACAGTATTGAGGGCGAAGCCCGCGATGTCGGCAAAGTCATGGCCGGTATCGCCTTGAGCGTTGCCCAACATGAGCAGCCTGCCCAAGCTCCCTGCGTGCTGCTCTCGGGCGGAGAAACCACCGTAACCTTACGCGGCCAGGGCCGAGGCGGTCGCAATGTGGAGTTTCTGCTGTCCACCGCCATCGCCTTGAACGGGGCACCCGGTATCTACGGCTTGGCAGGCGATACCGACGGTGTGGATGGCCAGGAAGAAATTGCCGGAGCCTTCTGCGGTCCGGACACGTTGGAGCGCGCCTGGCAACAAGGTATACGCCCCAGGGCCAGTCTGGACAATAATGATGGTCATGGCTTCTTTGAAGCCTTGGATGACGCCTTGGTCACGGGCCCGACCCTGACCAACGTCAACGATTTCCGTGCCATTTTGGTTTTATCCCCTAGCGATTAACGCTTTTCATAAAGGACTGGACATGAGAGACACAAAAGTACTGACCCTGGCCGATGTTAAAAAAATAGCTGCCGCTGCCGAGCAAGAAGCGCTCAAGAACAACTGGGCTGTCAGCATCGCCATTTGCGATGCAGGCGGTCACGCGCTCTGGATGCAGCGTATGGACGGCGCTCCCTTGATGAGCGCCCAGGTTGCCCCCGCAAAAGCACACACCTGCGTACTTGGTGGTGGCAAGCCCAGCAAGGTATTTGAAGACATGGTCAACAATGGTCGCTTTGCCGCTCTGTCCATGCCCATTACGCCACTGGAAGGCGGCGAGCCGATTGTGGTGGACGGTCAAGTCATTGGTGCCGTCGGCGTGTCCGGCGTGAAAGCACCTGAAGACGCTCAGATCGCCCGCGCCGGTATCGCTGCTCTTTGAGCTATCGATCCCCCTAAGGACAACAACCCATGAAACGTCAACGTCATTCCCGCATTCTGGCTACGCTGGGTCCTGCCAGCTCCACGCCAGAGCGCATTCGTGAATTGTTCGAGGCCGGAGCTGATGTATTCCGCCTGAACTTTAGCCACGGCAGCCACGAGGACCATGCCGCGCGCTATCACACCATTCGTCAGATTGAAAAGGAAACCGGTCGCAGTATCGGTATTCTATTGGACCTGCAAGGCCCCAAGCTGCGCGTTGGCACAATGAAAGATGGCCGCGTGACATTGGAAACCGGCCAGAAGTTTCGTCTGGATCTGGACCCTGCCCAGGGAACCAGCCAGCGTGCCTACCTGCCCCACCCCGAAATCTTCGCCGCTCTGGAAGACGGGACAGACCTGCTGCTCGATGACGGCAAGCTGCGTCTGCGTGTGGACAGCTTTGGTCCGGATTTTGCAGAAACCACCGTCATGGTTGGCGGCCCCCTGTCCGATCGCAAAGGCGTGAATGTACCCGGCGTGGTACTGCCTATCTCGCCCTTGACCGAGAAAGACCTGGTCGATCTGAAGTTTGGACTGGAATTAGGCGTGGATTGGGTTGCGCTGTCCTTTGTGCAGCGTCCTGGCGACATTCGTGAAGCCCGCGAGCTGATCGGTGACAAGGCCTGGATCATGGCCAAGCTGGAAAAACCACAAGCGTTGGAGCACCTGGAAGAAATCGTCCAGCTGTGCGACGGCGTGATGGTGGCACGTGGCGACCTGGGCGTGGAAGTCCCACCCCAGCGCGTGCCTGTGTTGCAGCGTCAAATCGTGCGTACAGCCCGTGCGGCAGGACGACCGGTGGTCGTTGCCACACAGATGCTGGAATCCATGATCTCCTCGCCTGTCCCTACTCGTGCTGAAGCCTCCGACGTGGCCACCGCCATTTACTCGGGCGCCGACGCCGTCATGCTGTCTGCCGAGTCGGCCGCAGGCCAGTTTCCACTGGAGGCTGTGTCCATCATGGACAGCATCATCAAAGAGATCGAAAACGATCCTAGCTGGCGCACCATTCTGGAAGCCAACCACAGCGCCGCCGAAGCCAGCACCGCTGACGCGATCTGCTGCGCCCTGCGTCGTGTGGCCAGCATTCTGGAACCAGCAACAAACGTGGCCTACACCACGACCGGCTTTAGCGCCTTGCGCGCCAGCCGTGAACGGCCCATCGCTCCTATCCTGGCACTGACACCCCGTGTGGAAACCGCACGCCGTCTGACCTTGGCCTGGGGTGTACATGCCGTGCCTTGCGAAGACGTCAGCGATCTGGGCGAAATGATTGATCACGCGACCGATATGGCAGCGCAGCATGAGTTCGCTCAGGCTGGCGACACCATCGTAATGATTGCCGGTGTTCCTTTTGGCACCAGTGGTCGCACAAACTTGCTACATGTGGCTACCGTTCCACAAAAGTAAGTTCACCCAAAGCAGGTAAAAAAACCTTGTCCATCAATATGTTGGACAAGGTTTTCTACATTCAGGCTCCCGCTTCATAACCGGGCTCAGCCCCCAGATCAAGCTTGCACATCCACACTTACTGCGACACCCGCCTAAGGAGGCCCTGGCACAGGCTTTCACGCTGTACCAAGCGTTCCGACACACACAGGCAAAAAAAAACCCGAGATCTAAAGATCTCGGGCAAATCCACCAAAGGAGGAGGGTGGAGGAGACAATCGTGGCAAGTTGGGCTACTAGATAAAATATCGAGCCAGAAAGCTAAGGGTTATTACGCTTGTGCTTTTGCTTATTCCCACTTTCTTTTCAACATCCAATAACTGCAGTCTACCTACAAAAATGCTGCGATGCAAGATAAATGCTGAGGAAAACCCTTAGATCACCATCTTGTCGCTTTAATACATCAATTTGCTAGCGCAAATCCTTTGTCAGGTATCTAGTCGTTAACCCTAGGCCGTCTATCAGGCCTTGAGGCTATAAATCAAAACGGGCCAACTATTGGCCCGTTTTACCCGCTACTGCTCTGAAAACTCAGTGCTCAACGATGAGCGACTTGGCCGAGAAACTTCTTTTACAGGCGATAAGCCGTAGTTGTCATCACCTTGGACATCATACGCATCAAGGTTTTTACCGGAGGCGGCAAACCGGCTGCACCATGATTCTCGGCGGTACGACGATGTTCAATTTCGTCATCGCGCATTTTTTCTACAATGCGGCGCGAGCGATTATCGGTGGCAGGCAAGGACTGCAGATGACTTTCCAGATGCTCTTCAACCTGACGTTCAGTCTCGGCCATAAAACCCAGGTTATACGGCACCCCTGCCCGGCTGGCGAGCAAGCCCAGCGCAAAGGATCCGGCATACCACAAAGGGTTGAATACGCTGGGACGGCTGTCCAGTTCACGCAGCCGGTCATCGCACCAGGCCAGATGATCAACCTCTTCCTGCGCGGCTTGCAACAGCACTTCCGTCGCCTGCGGATCTTTACACAGCATGGCCTGGCTACGGTACAAGGCTTGGGCACAAATCTCGCCCACATGGTTCACACGCATCAAACCTGCCGCATGACGGGCTTCGTCCGCCGTGATCTCGGACACTTCCTTACCCGCGGGATTCGGGCGCGAAGCACGTGCGGAACGTCCCAATACTTCCAAAGCCCGATTCGTCTCGCTCAGAATCTGGTCAAAAAAGCTGTTGCGCCGGTACAGGCGATTATCGCTATTGGAAACGGTATGGCTCATGAGGACACCTGCAAAACAAAATGGATGGGTATTATTGCCGCAAAAAGGCGATCACGGCCTTGCTCTCGGACAAGAGCCAAAGCAATGGCAGCACACAAGCCATGATAACCAGCCCTATGCCGGCAATCTCTTGGTCGGACTGTAGGTAGAAATTACAGAGCCGAACCGGATTGTCGTAATACAGCAAACCCACAATGGCCATCATCCAACTGAAGTTGCCAAAGAAAAACAGGCGAAACACCAAGTGGGCACGTCGCCAGGACTCCATAAACAACATGCCCATCAGCACTAGACCAATATATTTGGCAGTGGCCATCGAAGGCGATACCAGAACATCATCCAGCGCCTTGGGAACCATCCAGTAAGCCGCAGCAAAACTGACCAGGATCAGGCCGGGCAAACCATATTCATTCATGGCGTAATAAGGGCGCAGCAAGGCCTGCATGGCAGGCGAACGGCCTACCCCCTGATAGCGCAATGCCAGTTGCAAGGCAACGCCCGAGAGCACCAGCAGCGGAATATGCACCAGCATGTGCAGACTCATGGATACCGTCAGGGGACGATCCCAAAAAGCAGCACACGCAAACAGCACGGCAGCCAGCAAGGCCAGCGCGCTACCTAAATAGGGACGTACCGTGGAGGGCGCAACAACACGTTTCAACGACATTACAGCCCCTCCGTCTTGTTCAGGTTCTCTAAGGCCCGTTTGGCGTAGGCCAGGGCCAGCATAGGCTCACCATAATCCACGATACGCCCCAGGCGCGGCTCGGGGCTGACGACGTGGTAGGCCGCGTTATGCTCGTACTCGTCAAAGGGGGCAGGAATCACGATGATGCCAAAATCATCCAGTACACGCTGGCGCTGGTCCCCCGGCATCATGGTGACAAACTGCCAGACGTCGGGATTGGCCTTCATGGTTTTGCTGTAACGGCGCAAGTGATCGGGCGAGTCGGTGGGATCGAAGCTGATGCTCAGCAGACGTATGCGATCCTGCAAACCTTCGTCCACAATGGCTTTTTGCAGTTGCTGATACTCCGAGCCCATCGCCAGACATAGCGTGACGCAGCGGGTATAGATGAAATTGACGATGGTGATGCGGCCATCATTTTGCAGCAGAGAACTTAGCTGGGTACTGCCCCCGGCTGGGAGCAGTACTTCGACATCGGATATCAGACGCGGCGAAGCGGCGACATCATTGCGACGGGCCGTCTCGGCGGTCAGGGCAGTGAACCCTTGTGTCAGATGAGCCAGAGCCCCAATACCCAGGGCAAAAACCAGGAGAATACTTATAAATAGTCTCATCGCTGGCCCATCATTTCAGTCCTACTGTTCCATGGGAGCCAAGTCGGCGTCCCCATTCCAAGGATCGGTTTTATCAGCTGTTTTTTCACGTTCGGCTTTGACAAAGGCCACGTCTACAGGATCGGCGCTATTGCCACCCAACTCTGTACGCAGGTAATTAACAACAGCCGTCATTTCCTCGTCGTTGAACTTCTCGCGGAACTCAGGCATTGCACCATTGTACTTATTACCCTTGACGGTAAGCTCACCGGTAATACCATGCAGCATGATCTGAACCAAAACTTCTGGCTTGCGCAGCACCCACTCGGAACCAACTAGTGGAGGGAACACGCCTGGAACACCTGCGCCCGTTGCCTGGTGACAGGCGGAACATTGGGCTACGAACAACTGCTGACCATCAACCGCGCCTTCAGGCAATTCGAAGTCGGCAACGATACGGTTGTCACCTACGGTTGAGTCATGGCTCAAGTCGCTGCTGAAAATATAGTAGATGCCCCACAGGAACAGACCCGCAATGATCAGCAGAACTACCCAAGGAATCGGCGCTGCATTTTCTTCCGGATCAGCATTCTCACGCAGCTGCGCGTCATATTTACGTTTGTCGCTCATTCTAATTCTCCGAGGCGCCCCGCCTTGCGGGGCGCGCTAGCTCAGCAATGCCTGTTTATTTGATAACGCTGGCTGGCGATACGGGATACGTACGATCCAGCGCCAACAGGTATTGAACCAGGTCCAGGGCCTCTTGCTTGGCCACAACCACCTTACCCTCAGGCGCAAATTCACCGGGTAGATTGACAACTTTATCGCCTTCCTCTGCCTTGTCCTTGAGCTCGAACATGAAGGGGTAAGAAGGCATATTGCTGCCAGGGGTGTAGGCGCGAGGCTGATACAAGTGACCCAGGTGCCAGTCCACGCTAGGCTGACGAGCACCAATATTGAGCAGGTCAGGACCGGTACGCATGGTGCCGAGCAAGTGAGGTGTGTCGTAGTAGTAGTCGCCTGCCACCGAGGCACGACCCCAGCCACGCTGGAAGTCGGGAGCCTGGTTTTGGCTGCGTGGCTGCTGCGAGTGACAGTAGACACAGCCCATATCGATATATTCCTGACGGCCGCGCAGTTCTACCTCGGTGTAAGGCTTGAGCCCTGGAGAGGGCTCCACCCTTTTCACCTGCAGATAAGGGACAACGACCAGAGCCGATGTGGCCAGGGCCAGCGTCACCATGGCGCCGCCCAATAGTTTGTATTCGCTTTCCATGACTAAATCATGCCTCCACTACATTGCGAGTTGCCGAGCGCTGGTGAAACAGGGCTGGACCAATACGACGGCTGCCATAGCGCAAAGCCATTGCCACAAAGTGGAAGGCAAACACAAGGTGACCCAAAGTCATCAAACCGCCACCAATCGAGCGCGACTTCAGGTAAGGCATCGTGACAAACACCGACTCCATGAAAGACTTAGCCGGATCAAGCATGGCCACACCTTGCAACCAGCCGCCAATGCTCAAACCGATGGCGTAAATGGAGAAACCAATCACGACCAGCCAGAAGTGCAGGGAGATCAGTTTGGGGTAAGGCCATTCCCAGGACATCACACGTGGCATCACATAGTAGATGGCGCCGAACATCACGATGGTAAAGAAGCCATACAAGCCGATATGGGCGTGGGCAACCGTGAAGTGCGTGAAGTGGGTAATCGTGTTGATGCTGCGCAGCGCTTCAAAAGAACCTTGAATGGAGCTGACGGTGTACATCATGCCACCCAGCACGATAAAGCGCAGAGTAGGCGAGTGAATCAGGGTACGGAAGTGCCCTTTCATGGTGTAGTGCTGGTTAATCGAGAACGCCAGCACAGGGATGATCATCATCATGCTTTGCACGATGGACAGTGTGATCATCCACTGCGGCACAGGACCACCGACCAGGTGGTGACCACCGACCTGACCGTAGAAAAATGCCAGGCCCCAGAAACCCACCAGAGACAGGTTGTAAGAGCTGATAGGCTGGCCAATGATCTTGGGCAGGAAGTAATACACCGTAGCCAGGGCCATCGGCGTGTAGAACAGACCCAGCACGTTGTGACCAAACCACCAGTTCATGGTTGCTTGCTCAACACCCACGTGCACGGCAGGCAGGTTACCGACCAGGAACAGGATGGGGAACCAGAACAGGGCTGCGCCCATGTACCACACCGACACATACAGGTGGTGAGCACGACGGTTTTGCAAGGTGAAGACCAAAGGCAAGGCAGCCAGAGCACCACCGATAACCATCAGGATATCAACCTGCCAGGGCATCTCCAGCCATTCCATACCGTCGGTGATACCCATTGCGATACATGTCAGACCGATAGCCAAGCCGATATTCCACAAGATCCCGCCCGTAATGGCATAACGCGCACCGATCAAAGGAGTCTTGAGCAAACGCGGCAGCATCCACATGGCAACGCCGAAAGCGGCCATTGGCGCCCAGCCATACGCCACACCGTTCAGGTGCAGCGTACGCATGCGCCCGAAAGTCATCCAGGCGTGCTGCGTCAGAAATTCGGGATCGTGCAACTTGATCGAGCTGATCAAACCTGCCGTCGAGGCAAACAGCAGCCAAAAGACCGAACAGGCCAGCAAAATGAACGTGACCGAAGCGGTGGAGCGGTCAGCTTCAACGCGTTCTGCCAACTCAAGACTGAGCGCCTGACGGTCTTCAGCAGAAATCGTCTTGCGACCCATTTCTTCTTGAAGTGCCTGACGTTGTTCAGGGGTGGCGGAAGGGTCATCTACCTGCCCGATTTCGCCTTTGGAGAAGATCTCACGCGAGGCAGCGGGACTGTGGTCAAAGAAGTTACGTCGTAACGACCAGATGAAAACAAAGAGTCCTGTAACGGACAATATGAAAGCTAGTAGCAGTATTGAAACGGTATTCACAATGATCCAGGCCTGGTTAATGTGAAGCTGCCAAGCAGCTCGGCGGCACTTGACGCGTCGCAGATCGAAAGAGCATGGACGCAAAAAATCTGCGACTGCCTAGGTCGCGAGAGCCGTCATGTTAAAACACCCGTCTGTTACGTCTGAATAAAGCCCCCATTGAAAGCAGGGTTTATTGAGGCAGAACAAATACGAGCACGACATTTTTTGGTATACGGGCGACAGTCATTATAGGCGAGGGTAAACCCCTGTGACATATCTGTTTCAAAATGCCGTGTACCGAACAGCAGTTTATCCTAGGACAAATAACAAAACCAGTCCAAATCTTACAAAGAGCACCGTTCTGTTCTGATTTGTCTATATGGAATTTCTTATACGGGCACGGAACACACGCCACAAAATCGCAAGCAGCTGTAACAGATCCAGCCCGTAGGCATCGCCCCACAGACTATCTACAGACGCTGCACGCAAGCGCGTCAAAAAGTACAATCAGCGCTATCTATCTACTGACGAGTCTTGGCTCGCACTGCAAACAAAGGAATTCTTATGGAATGCACAATCGACTGGGGCGGCAAAGACGGCATGTTGTTCCTTGCCCGTACCGGCAGCGGTCATGTGACGGCCATGGACGGTGCACCCGAAGGCGGCGGCAATAACCTGGCTCCCCGACCCATGGAAATGTTGCTGACCGGCGCGGGTGGCTGCGCGGCCTACGACGTGGTGCTGATTCTCAAACGCGGCCGTCACGCCATTACCGGCTGCCAAGTCAAGCTGACCGCCGAACGCGCCGACACCGATCCCAAAGTCTTTACCAAGATTCATTTCACCTTTGTGGTCACTGGCAAAGACTTGCCCCAGGCGGCCGTGGAACGTGCCGTACAACTGTCGCACGACAAATACTGCTCGGCTTCGGCCATGCTGGGCAAAACTGCCGAAATCACCTACTCCGTCGACATTCAGCAAGCCTGAGACCACACACATGTCCCTTTATCCCTACGAAGACCTGCTGCGCCTGGTCTACACCCAAGGTACCCCCAAAGGGGATCGCACCGGCACCGGCACAAACTCGGTATTTGGTCACCAAATGCGCTTCGATCTGTCGCAGGGTTTTCCGCTGATCACCACCAAGAAGCTGCATACCCGCAGTATCTTTATTGAATTACTGTGGTTTTTACGCGGTGAGTCCAATGTACGCTGGCTCCAGGAACGCGGCGTATCCATCTGGGACGAATGGGCCGACGAGAACGGCAATCTGGGCCCGGTCTATGGGGTGCAATGGCGCTCCTGGCCTACGCCCGATGGTCGTCACATCGACCAGATCAGCCAGTTGGTGGAACAGATCCGCAAAAATCCCGATTCGCGTCGCCTGATCGTCTCGGCCTGGAACGTGGCCGATGTCGGCCAGATGGCCCTGCCTCCTTGCCACGCCCTGTTCCAGTTCTATGTCGCCGACGGCAAACTCTCCTGCCAGCTCTACCAGCGCAGTGCGGATATTTTCCTGGGAGTGCCCTTCAATATTGCCAGCTACGCCTTGCTGACCCACATGATGGCCCAGCAATGCGATCTGGAGGTAGGCGACTTCATCTGGACAGGCGGCGACTGCCACCTGTACTCCAACCACTTCGAGCAGGCCGAACTGCAGTTGTCACGTGAACCGCGACCCTACCCCAAGCTGACGATCAAACGCAAACCTGCCAGTCTGTTTGATTACGAGTACGAAGACTTCGAAATCACCGACTACGACCCACATCCCCATATCAAGGCGCCTGTTGCCGTATGAGTTCCAGCCCTATTATTCGTCTGGTCGTTGCCTATGCCGCTAATCGCTGCATAGGCAAGGATAACGACCTGCCCTGGCGTCTGCCTTCAGACTTGCAGCACTTCAAGCGCGTGACTATGGGTTTGCCCATCATCATGGGTCGCAAGACCTGGGAGTCGCTGGGCCGTCCCCTGCCCGGCCGCCCGAACCTGGTGATCAGCCGCAATGCGGATTACCAGGCAGAAGGCGCACAGGTATTCAGCAATCTAGACGACGCGCTGGCCGCCTGCCCTGGCTTCGACGCCGCTTGCGTGATTGGTGGCGAGCAGCTCTTCCGTCTGGCCCTGCCTATGGCGCAAGAGCTGATCGCAACCGAGATCAAGGCTGAGGTGGACGGCGACACCTTCTTTCCAGAGCTACCCGTTGGCCAATGGCAGGAAGTAGAACGTCTGCCCCAGCCCGAGGAAAATGGCTTCACTTACGACTATGTGACCTATCGCCGCCGTCGTTAGGAGCAAGAGCGACGCCGAAACCCCACCAATCTGGAGATCAATGGACACGGGAACTCAAGCCCACCCGTGGCTAAATTTCAGGTTCTCTGACAGAAGCCAGGCACGTGTTTCAAGCAGCCATCTGCCCCGTCCCAAGCTCAGACTCGCAGGCTAGAACCACATAAAAGGCCTGAATCCGTGAAATCGGATTCAGGCCTTTTTGTACGATCAGCCCGACTGGAACAAGCAGGGCCAACACGCCTTCCTGTCAGATCAATATCTGAACTTATTCGGCCACAGCCGCATAGGCGGGGCCATCCAGCAAGCCTTGCAGATCGGCTGGATTGTCAGCCTTGAGCTTGAAAATCCAGGTATCAAACGGAGCTTCGTTGATCAGATGCGGGGCATCGGATAAGGCTTGGTTGAACTCCACCAGCTCGCCCGCCACAGGCGCGTAAATATCCGAGGCCGCTTTCACCGACTCCACCACACCCGCCGTTGCACCCGCAGCCAAACGCGTACCTGGAGTGAAGTCACCCACAAATACCAAATCGCCCAACTGATCCTGAGCAAAATCGGTAATGCCAACCAGCACAATACCGTCCTCATCCTTGGCCCACTCATGGCTTACTACGTACTTTCTATCTCCTGGCAACTGCATATCGCCTCCCAGACTCACCAGCCCACAATCCTGTTAATGTCAGAAGCGACCGCAAAGACTGCGTCTTGCCGCTTCCACTCGCTTTCCTAGCTCTGACCTGCCTGCACCTTCAGTGCGCGTGCACACGCTGCTGCAGACGCCCAGGCCCATTGGAAGTTATACCCACCCAGCCAACCGGTGACATCCACCGCTTCACCAATAAAGAACAGGCCAGGTACTTTACGTGCTTCCATGCTTTTCTGATTGAGCTCGCGTGTATCCACGCCACCGCTCATCACTTCCGCCTTTTTATAGCCTGCGGTGCCACTGGGTTTCAACTGCCAAGCGTTAATAACCTGCCCTACTGCACGCAATACGCGATCGGGCAGATCCGCCAGACGTTGTTGCCCCACGCCTTTAGGCAACAAGTCCGAGGTATCCAACCATTGCTCGACCAGACGGCGTGGCCACAAGGTGGACAAGACCGTGACCAGTTGCTGGCGGTTACCCGCCTTCAAATCCAATAACTGCTGAGCAATATCCTGACCGGGGGCCAGATCTACACTAATACTTTCACCCGATTGCCAGTAGCTAGAAATCTGCAAGATACCCGGCCCGGACAGGCCACGGTGCGTGAACAGCAAATCTTCCAAAAAGGCTTGACGCTGCTTGCCCTGCCCTGTGCTGACTTCCACTTCCAAAGCCATACCGCTCAAGGCCGAAAAGGGTTTCCAATCCCGGCCATCAAAGGTCAAGGGAACCAAGGCCGGATGCGGTTCAATCACTTTCAAACCAAAGTGACGTGCCATACGCAAAGCGTAGTCCGTGGCACCGAGCTGCGGAATCGCCATGCCGCCTGTGGCAATCACCACCTGCAAGGCATTCAAATCGCCCTGGCTGGTACGCAGCACAAAACCTTCTTGCGTGCGGCCAATGGACTGCACCGAACAGGGCATGCGCCAGGATACCTGCCCTTTCAAACACTCCTGACGCAGCATCTGGATGATGGACTCACTGGAATCATCACAGAACAACTGGCCTTTATGCTTTTCATGAAAACCGATGCGGTACTCTCGCACCAGTTGCAGAAAATCCTGGGGGGTATAGCCCGCCAAGGCGGAACGGCAAAAATGCGGATTCTTGGACAGGAAGTTCTCTGGCGAAGTCCCCGTATTAGTGAAGTTGCAACGCCCTCCACCTGAAATACGGATTTTCTCGGCCAGCTTCTCAGCGTGATCAATCAATACCACTCGCAGACCACGCTGGCCTGCGATACTGGCAGCCATCATACCGGCCGCACCTGCGCCGATGACGGCAACATCAAAAAAAGGAATCACGCGGGTTTACTCGTTGGTTTCAGACTCAAGCACGCAATCTACGTAGTAGCGCGGCAGTCCATCGGGGCCAATATCCTGCGCCAGTCCATGCACATAGGTTTCAAAGCCAGGGAAGCGGGCATTGAACTCGCGCGCAAATTGCAGATATTCCACAATACGCGAGTTAAAGCGTTCGCCAGGAATCAGCAAAGGAATGCCGGGTGGGTAAGGCGTCAATAAAACACCCGTCACACGACCTTCCAGCTCGTCAATACCAACACGCTCAATGTCGCCATGCGCCATCTTGGCATAGGCGTCCGAGGGTTTCAGAGCGGGAATCATGTCGCTCAGGTAGACCTCGGTGGTCAGGCGGGCCAGATCGTACTTGCGGTAAGCCTGGTGAATCTGCTGACACAGGTCACGCAAGCCCATGCGCTCGTAGGTGGGCTGGGTTTTGCAAAAGTCCGGCAAAATACGCCACATGGGCTGGTTGCGGTCGTAATCATCCTTGAACTGTTGCAAGGCCGTCAGCAAGGTATTCCAGCGACCCTTGGTAATGCCAATGGTGAACAGAATAAAGAAGGAGTACAGGCCGGTTTTCTCGACCACCACGCCGTGCTCGGCCAGATACTTGGAAACCAGAGCCGCAGGAATACCCTGCTCGGCAAAGGTGCCGGAAATATCCAGGCCGGGAGTCACGACTGTGGCTTTGACCGGATCCAGCATGTTGAAGTTGGTCGACAACTTGCCAAAGCCATGCCATTGCGCATCAGAGCGCAAAATCCAGTCATCGCGCTCGCCTATGCCCTCTTCGGGCAGATTGTCCGGCCCCCAGACCTTGAACCACCAGTCGCTCTCGCCATATTCCTTGGAGACCTTGCGCATCGCACGACGGAAGTCCATGGCCTCGCAAATGCTTTCCTCAACCAGCGCGGTGCCACCGGGCGGCTCCATCATGGCCGCAGCCACATCACAGGACGCAATAATCGCGTACTGCGGGCTGGTGCTGGTATGCATCAGGTAGGCTTCGTTGAATACGTTGCGGTCCAAAGGGCGGTTTTCCGCATCCTGCACCGTAATTTGGGACGCCTGCGACAAACCAGCCAGCATTTTGTGCGTGGAATGCGTGGCGTAAATCATGGTGTCTTTGGTGCGTGGACGATCGGCACCAATAGCATGCATGTCGTGATAGAAGTCGTGGAAAGCCGCATGCGGCAACCAGGCTTCATCAAAGTGCAGCGTGGGGATCTTGGAATCCAGGGTTTCCTTGATCATTTCCACGTTGTAGATCACGCCATCGTAGGTACTTTGCGTTAGCGTCAGAATACGAGGTTTCTTGTTCCTGGCCTTGCTGGCAAAGGGGTTGGCCTCAATCTTGCGCGCAATGTTTTCTGGCAAGAACTCTTCTTGCGGGATAGGACCAATAATGCCCAAGTGGTTGCGCGTGGGGCGCAGAAAAACCGGGATAGCGCCCGTCATGGTGATGGCGTGCAGAATCGACTTATGGCAGTTGCGATCTACAACCACCACATCGTTATTGGCCACATTGGCGTGCCAGACAATCTTATTAGAGGTGGACGTGCCGTTGGTCACGAAAAAACAGTGATCGGCATGAAAGATACGGGCCGCGTTGCGCTCGGCATCGGCAACCGGGCCAGTGTGGTCCAGCAGTTGCCCCAGCTCGTCGACCGCATTACAGACATCGGCACGCAGCATATTTTCACCAAAGAACTGGTGGAACATCTGACCTACCGGGCTTTTCAGAAAAGCGACGCCACCCGAGTGCCCTGGACAGTGCCAGGAGTAGGAACCATCAGACGCGTATTTGACCAGTTCGCGGAAAAACGGCGGTGCCAGGCTTTCCAGATAGGAGCGGGCCTCACGGATGATATGGCGCGCCACGAACTCGGGCGTGTCCTCGAACATGTGAATAAAGCCGTGCAGCTCGCGCAGAATATCGTTGGGGATATGCTGCGAGGTGCGTGTCTCGCCATACAAATAAATAGGGATGTCCTCGTTGCGAAACCGCAGCTCACCAATAAAGGAGCGCAGGTTCTTGATCGCGTTGGCAACATCCTCCGGGGAATCCACATCGAATTCCTCATCATCAATCGACAAAATGAAGGCGCTCGCGCGGCTTTGCTGTTGCGCAAAAGAACTAAGGTCACCATAACTGGTGACCCCGAGAACCTCTACGCCTTCGGCCTCTATCGCCGAGGCCAGGGCTCGAATGCCCAGGCCCGACGTATTTTCGGAACGGTAGTCTTCGTCGATGATGACGATAGGAAAACGAAACTTCATCCAGAACTCCTAGGTACGGGGCAAGGTAACGCCCTGTTGACCCTGATATTTGCCGCCGCGGTCGCGGTACGACACTTCGCACACTTCATCGCTTTCAAAGAACAGCATCTGTGCGCACCCTTCACCGGCGTAAATCTTGGCTGGCAGCGGGGTGGTGTTGGAAAACTCCAAGGTGACATGGCCTTCCCACTCGGGTTCCAGCGGAGTCACGTTCACGATAATGCCGCAACGGGCATAGGTGCTTTTGCCCAGACACATGGTCAGCACACTGCGAGGAATACGGAAGTACTCAACCGTGCGGGCCAGCGCAAAAGAATTGGGCGGAATAATGCACACATCACCGACGAAATCCACAAAGGACTTTTCATCGAAGGCCTTGGGGTCCACGATGGTCGAATTGATGTTGGTAAAAATCTTGAATTCGCTGGCACAACGCACATCGTAACCATAGCTGCTGGTGCCGTAGCTGACGATACGTTGTCCGTCTACATTGCGCACTTGGCCTGGCTCGAAAGGTTCGATCATGCCTTGGGCAGCAGCCCGCCGAATCCAACGGTCGCTTTTGATACTCATAAGAAATTAGCCGCCTTAAATCAGTAACCGGTTATTTTATCGTTTAGATACACACACAAGCCAATTGCGGCGCAAATATATCATTTGCACCACAATTGGCTGCCCGTTTGAAGCCGGGCAGCCTGCATCAATCTTTCGAGAACCAGCGGTAAATCAGGGCCAGACCGTTTACCGTACCCGCGCTGACTTCAGCGGTCAGGCCCCGCGCCAAGCGGTAGCTGGCCCGACCTACCGTGCCGGTATCGGCCATGGCCTGCTCCAGGCTGACCGAAAAATCGGCCGTTAACGCCTTGGTAATTGCAATGAACTTACGCTCTTCATTGCTGGTGCCACTGTTCAGGGATTTGACCACACTTTCGACTGGCAAGATGCTACCAGCACTACCCAGGTCGCCTGAGCGCATGGCCACCTCATCAATACCGAACTTGCGGTAAAAGGGCTCGCCGTCCCCTAGAAAAGAGGTGCCCACACTGAGCAACAAGGCCATGTCGCCACCGGAGTCATCCGGGCCATGGCCCAACAAAAGCCAGGACAGCTTTTCAACTTCGCTGACTTCCGGATAGGACACCAAATCGATTCGGGGTCTGCGCGCCGTGCCAACCACCTTAACACCTGCTTCTACCGCCAGCCCGGTACGCACGGCTTCAATATCCAGGATGGGCGAGGTGATGTCGCCCTGAAACGTCACCGTACCGCGCTTGAGCAAGAGCTTCTGCCCATACAGTTCGATACGACCACCACGAGTACGCAAGGCGCCAATGCCGGTTAACTTGCCACCGGCCATGGTGATCCGCAGATTGCCGACCAAGCCCGAGTTCACACCATAACCGGTCAGATAAAAGCGTCGGCCCAAATCCACATCAATGTCCATACTCATATCAGTGGCGGCCTGAGATGGCTCGGCAGCAGGCTCATCGCCAGCCCGCACAATCACCACGTCGCTATCTACCGTGGGAATGCCGCCCAACATATCCAGATTGAACCATCCTGCATCAGCCACTACCTTGCCGGTAATCGCAATACGAGGCAGCTCCATGTCCAGATTGATATTGCCGGACATCATGGCGTAACGGTCAGAGCGTTGCAAAATGGGGAAACGGAAAATATCGACGCCAAATGCCCCTTGCTGAGTACTCAAGTTCCACTGCCCGGACACTGTCAGCTTGCCATCCTTGGCATCCGGACTCTCTTTCAGCCACGTAGCCGTACGCCACTCTTGCGGCTCTACCCGCAGACGGGCCGGGAAAGTCAGCGAATCCAAGCGGAAAATATCGCCATCAAAACTGGCATCCAACTGCCCGTCAATCAAACGGATACCGTCATCGAGACGAGTAAAGCGCAACTCGCGGCCCGTTACCGTGCCTCGGCTGGTCCAGGCCCATTTCGCGCCCACATCAATATTCACGTCCGCATTCAGACGGCCGCCCAATTCCATGGCATCACCCAGGAACAGGCGCGTCCAGCTCAGGTCATCAATATTGGCTTGAATGCTGACCGTTTTGCGATCGTTCTCGTCCAGGGTCAGCCCGTGAATGGGGGTTTGAGCCTTGGCAGTGACGTAGCCCATGTCCTTGGTACGCACATCCATCTGAGCATCCAGACGGCTGGTAGTACCCGAGGTAGGTTTCGCATCAATGACGATGCTCAGATCCTCCAGGCCCAGAGACATGGGAGGTTCGGCAAAAACCTGGACATCACCCGCGACACGATCCACACGCACTTGCCCAGCCAAGGCGCCATTGAACTTCAGGTCCCAACGGGCTTTGATATCAATTTCAGGCGGCTGGGTTTTCTTGTTCCTGGCAATCTTGACCCCGCCCCCTTTGGCTTTCTCCGGATCTTCCCGCACCCCTACCTTGCGCAACAAACGCGCGATGCGAGGTTCGGACAAGACCAGATCCAGCAATTCACCCCGGCTGGCCCACTGTCCCGGCTGATACGTGGATTCCTGATGACGCAGATTGATCCAAGGCTCGCCGTCGACGGAGGTGCTCAAGGTAGCCGCACCCACGCGAACCGACCAGGGCTCCAAAGGTGGCCGGGCAGCGCGCGCTGCGGCTGCACCACCCTCCATCGATGCCGCTTTGTCAGTTTGTGCCGCTCCGCTACCATCTGCCGCATTGACTACCGAGCCAGTACCCGCACCCTGTTGTACTTCGTCGACCGGCCTGGCTCCTTCATTCGCCAAAGCCGGGGCCGGAGCCACGCCAGGCTCTACCGCCGGCTGTTCTGCAGACGTCGCATCTGTCTTGGCAAGGGATTCTTTTCGCGCTGGCTCGGGTGCACGCAGTGCATCCGTAAAACGCAGTGGCATAGCCGACTGCAAACGCACAGCCAGACCTGCATGGTCAGCCTGCAAACGGCTTAGCTGGCCATCCCAGTAGGCTGCCTTGCCTTGATCGGCGAAATGCCAGCCGCCTTCCAAGGCCAGATCCGCTTGCGCGATGCCCTGACCCAGCTGAGTACTGTCTTTGCCACCCAGATCGTATTGGCCTTGTAGCTGTAAGGTGTGGCGCGACACGTCGCCACGCAGTTGGCCTTGCGCCGATGCCACACCCAACTCCAGGCCGGGCCACAATTGTTCTGCTTTGGGCATCTTGACTTGCAAATCCAGCGCCGCCGTGCCGCTTATACCCAAATCGCCCTTTAAGAGCACCTGGTTATCGCCCACTTTCAAATCAGTCAGCACATCGCTCAAGTGCAGTTGACGCCACCAGGTCGGCTCACCCGGCTGCGCTGGTGCGGCCGCTTTCGCCTTGATCTGCCCAATCGCCGGTTGTTTGTTCCAACGGCTGCCTTGCAGCAGTTGAATATCGACATCCGCAGAAAGTATTTGTTCTTTATCCGCCAGCACCACATCAAACTTGCCCTGACTATTGAGCAGAGCGTCAGGCAAGACATCGCCTAATAATGCATGCAAGTCCAGCTTGTTGCTGCTGAACTGACCTTTGAAATGATCCTTAACGTGCACACCCTCCTGTGTGGCATCCCAGGCAAAGTCTGCATCCAGCAAGGACTCGTCTGGCAATTTCACGGCCAGCTTGGCCTGACGCACGGGTACGGAATCCAACGGGCTCAATTCTGCACTGGCGTCCAGGCTATAACCCTGACCATGCCCCTTAAGTAGCAAGGTGACTTGTTCCAAAGAGCCATTCAAGGTGATTTGCGCATTGACCACACAATCGGGCAAAGGCTCGGGCTCAGGAACAGCAACCGGCTCCTGGATACGCTCTTCATCAACAAGACCTGCACTGCCCCCGGGCTCGGAGCTGATGACTCCGGCGGCACTAGGGGTATCTACAGGCTGATCGACCGATTGGCTATCAGGGGCGAGCTGGCCCTGCGTGTTGGCCTTGGTTTGGCTTTGCTGAGGAGTTTGTGCCGCAACAGAGGCCGCCGCAGCCTTGGCATTGGCATTGGCATTGGCTTTCAGCGTTTGTGCAGCGGCTGTCGTTGTGGACTGAGCAACGGCGACTTTTGCAGCAGGCCGGTCGGACTTCGATTGCTCCGCATAAGCGGGCAAATACTGCTTGGCGCAAATCGGAGAATCCGCCGTCAAACCACGAGCAATGATTTGGATATCGGCTCGTGCCGGATATGGCGCTTCCAGGCCCGCCAGCTCTACTTCACCCTGAAAACCAGCGCGAATGGACTCATTGGCCACCATCAAATCGTACAGACGCAACTGTGCGCTGTCGGAATCCACAGCCAGAGCCGAGGACAAATCCGCAATGGCTACCGGCAAGGGCGTACCATCTTGCGTCAACAGGAACTGACCCAAGGCCAGTTTGTCCACGGCAATACTGATAGGCAACTCAGGCATTTTGAAGGGGGCGTCGGACTTGGGCTCGTCCGAGGATGTCAAGGCCACATCCACTTTATGGGCACTGAGCTCCACCACATGCAAGCGTCGCTCCCAGAGCTCTTTCCAGTTGGCCTGCAGGCGCAAACGTTCGATATCGACATGGGTATCGGGCAGGGCCAACACCAGGTGGTCGATACTCAGACCGTCCCAGATCGTTCCGCGTACGCCTTGTGCACTGCCCTGTGCATAAGGCAAGGCCGTGCGCAGCGCCCAACGGGTACCAACCTGACTGGCCAGCACCCAATACACAAAACCACACACAAGCAGCAGGGCCACCACCACAAAGGGGATGCCCCACAATGCAAAATATCGGAACCAGCGCCGAACCCAAGCCATTAAAATGCGATTCCCAAAGAAAAGCTCAAACGTAAACGTTTGTCCCGCTGACCATAGGCCAGATCAAGATTGAAGGGCCCGGCAGGGGTTCGGACCACCGCTCCCAAACCGTAACCCCAGGCCAAGTCCATATCACCAAAGCTGGACGCCGCATCGCCCACGTCCACAAAAGCACGCATGCCGTACATGCTGGTGAAAAAATGCGTGTACTCCACACTAGCAACTGCCATGGCCGGCGCGCCCACCACGGCGTCGCTGCGCTCAAGACCAATACTTTGATATTTATAGCCCCGGATACTGCGCGCGCCCCCAGTGCGATAACCGAAATCAGGCGGCGTCCGATCCGTCATCCCCCACACTTTGCCGACTTCCCCGCGTACGGACAAGACGTCCCGATCCCCAACCGGCCACCATTGTTGGAGTCGCAAATTGCTGCGGTAGAACCTTTCGCCCCGATCCAGCGTGACACCGGCACCGACACCAAAATCAATCAAATTGCCTTCACGCGGATCATATTTCTTGTCCACATCCCGGCGCAGCCACTGCCAGGTTGCAATGGCAGAAGGGGTTTCACGAGTGGGCAAGCCAGAAATCTTGGTCTTGTCCCAGGCCCCCAGCACACCCCACTCAGTTTCGTACTCTACACGGCTATTACCCGCCGCCTTTCGTTCTTGGCGCAGCTTCCAGCCCAAGGCCAAACGCTCAGTGTCCAGGCCTTCAACGTCAGAGCGATCATACAAAACACCGAAACTGTTCTTGTAGCCACGAATCGTGGGCGGCAAATGGATGTCATAAAAAGCCCTCTGGCGGTTTTTATCCACCCCAAGACCGGCCTCGGACCAGATGGGCAGGCCAAACACAATATTCTTTCGGTACAGGGCTTCGGCACGCGCTCCGTGGTCGCTGTCAAAACCCAAAGAGCCGGTGAACTGCTTGGATGGTGCTTCGGTCACTCGCACCCTTACAGGCAGCTCTACATCACCATCAGGAAGCTCTTTCTTTTTGCTGGCCTGCTCATCCAGAGTGACAAAAGCACCCCGAAAAAAAGTGGTGGCCGCCAAAGATTGCTGCCACTCGTCCAGCTTGTCCTGATCGTAGGGGTCACCGGGGGTATAGCGCACGTAGCGGTCCACCAGTGACTGGGGGACTCGCTTCAAGCCGGTGGTCTCCAGAGGCCCCATGCGAACCCGTGGCCCGCTATCGACATTCAGGGACAGGTCGGCCACCCCTTCGTCAGCCAGTACCGTCGCCCGCGTGTCTATATAACGAGCGTAGTAAAAGTCCTGGCGCTGTACGCTTTCCAACAAATCCGCCTTGGCCGACGACCAGACTGAATTTAAAAAAGGATCGTCCACTTTCAGGGGAAAACTGGCCTTGATCCCTTCCAGACGCACTTGGTATTCCGGCTCCTGGATCTTGCCTTTGAAGTCCAAGGCAATGTCGCGCACACGCGTGATTTCACCTGGCTGAATAATAATGTCCCAATATTCCCCGCTGGAATCTTCACCCACCTCCAGCGTAACCACAGAGTCAAAATAACCCTGAGTCTGCAAGGCGGAAACGGTCGCATCATGGGCCCTGCGCCGCAGACGCGAGACCTCTCCCAAGTCCTGATCTTCCGCCAAACGCGTAATGGCACTGACCGCACGCTGAATTTCTTTCAACGCCTGGGGGGGCACGCCCCCCGGATCAATAATGACATCAGGAACGGAAGACTGAGCCCACACGGCAGGGCTCAGGACTATCGAGAACAACAGGCAAAAGCCGGATTTGCGCATACGTACTCAAAGAGGACGAGGAACAACCTTGGGGCGCTGCCCCGACGTGTCTGGAGGTAGTTGCGACAAGTTAGCCGAAACGCGATTGGCAATCTCATGATAGAGCCGAGCCTCGGGGCTGTCTGCGCTGGCAATCACGGTAGGGGTACCGGAGTCGGTCTGAGCCCGAATGCTCATTGCCAGCGGCAAGGCACCCAGCCAAGGCACGTTGAATTGGCTGGCCATATCGCGGCCACCGTGTTGGCCAAAGACCGGGTCAGCGTGACCACAGTTCGAGCAAATGTGAACCGACATGTTCTCCACGATACCCAAGACTGGCACATTGACCTTCTGGAACATGTTCAAGCCACGCTTGGCATCGATCAGCGCCAGATCCTGCGGAGTGGTCACAATCACAGCGCCCGTCAGCGGGACTTTCTGCGACAGGGTCAAGGCAATGTCGCCCGTGCCCGGAGGCATGTCGATGATCAGGTAATCCAGATTGTCCCAACGCGTTTGTGTAAGCAGCTGTGTCAGCGCCTGGGTTGCCATCGGGCCGCGCCAGATCGCTGGAGCGTCCTCATCCAACAAGAAACCAATCGAGTTCGCTTGCAGACCGTGGCCAATCAGCGGCTCCATCATCTTGCCGTCTGCACTGCGCGGACGCTCGTGCAGGCCCAGCATGGTGGGCACGCTAGGGCCGTAAATATCCGCGTCCAGCAAACCGACACGCGCACCTTGCATATGCAAAGCCAAGGCCAGGTTCACCGACGTCGTACTTTTACCGACCCCGCCCTTGCCCGAGGACACCGCAATAATGTTGCGGATATTGGGCATGGGGCGCAAGCCTTCCTGCACGGCATGTATACCAATGCGAGGGTTCAAATGCAGCTTGGACAGGGTGGCACCCACGCCCGCCAAAGCTTGCTCGATACGTTCGCGCAGTTGCCCCTGAATGTCATAAGCCGTGTAGGGCAGATGCAAAGTCAGCTCAACCTGGTTCTGGTCAATGCCCAGTTCGCATCGACCCGCATCGACCGATAACTTCTTTAACGTGTTGGGATCGGTCACACTCGCCAGGGCTTGCAACACGCGCTCGGAACTCACTGTCATTTATACAAAACCTTGATATAAAGAAACATCACCATACCTTTAAACCAGAAATTTAGCGGTTCAAGAGGAATTTTTTTACACTTATGGTGTCATACTAAACCTATGAGCACATTTAACCAGATTATCCGCACAGCCCTCTTTGTCTTGCTGACAATTTTCGGTGCAATCATGGCGTTTATCTTCATGGTTTCCACCGCGATTGCGATCGGCATTTTATACATTGTGGCGCGTATTAGTGGCCGTCCTTTCGGCGTTAAAGCCTATTGGGACCAGCGCCGCCGCCCCACTACTGCCAGCAAACAGTCGACAGCACCACGTTCGCGTGATGTCACCGACATCGAGATGCGCGAGATTCCTTAACAGTTCTTGACTGTGCGCCAAGCAGTTGGTTCACAGCAACGCTGAATAGGTATTGCCCCCGAACACCCTGAGTCGTCATAGGCTCAGGGTGTGTGCATTTGTATCATTCGCAATTCCTCCTCAGCACTTTACCCGTGGACATTCCTCGGTCTGGCGCTGCACAAGTGTCCAATAGACCGTAGAATCCTTGTTCCCTTTCTCTTTTATTTTGTTAAGTCATGTCACGAACGATATTTGTTACGACCGCCCTGCCGTATGCCAATGGCTCGTTTCACATCGGCCACATCATGGAATATATCCAGGCCGACATCTGGGTTCGGTCCATGCGAATGTCGGGACATACGGTACATTTTGTGTGTGCGGACGACGCCCATGGCGCCCCCATCATGCTCAAGGCAGAAAGCGCGGGCATTACCCCCGCCCAGTTGGTAGACAAGATCGCGGCCGAACGCCCCACCTACCTGAACGGCTTTAACATCAAGTTCGACCACTGGCACCGTACGGACTCGCCTGACAACGTCGAGCTGGCCCAGGATATCTACCGTACGCTCAAAAGCGCCGGTTTCATCGATACACGCACCATCGAACAGTTCTATGACCCGGTCAAAGGCATGTTCCTGCCCGATCGTTACATCAAGGGCGAGTGCCCCAAGTGTCACGCCAAGGACCAGTACGGCGACAGCTGCGAGGTCTGTAGCGCGGTTTACGCCCCGACCGAGCTGATCGAACCCTACTCCACCCTGACCAATGCGCGTCCGGTGTTAAAGACCTCGGAACACTTCTTCTTCCGTCTGTCCGACCCGCGCTGCGTGGCCTTCCTGCAAGAGTGGACCACAGGCAAGAACGCCCAGGGCAAGCCACGTCTGCAATCGGAAGTGCTGGGCAAAACCCGCGAATGGCTGGGTACAGGCGAAGGGGCCGAAGCGTCCCTGAACGACTGGGATATTTCGCGCGACGAACCTTACTACGGCATTCCGATTCCCGATGCGCCCGGCAAGTACTTCTACGTCTGGCTGGACGCGCCTGTTGGTTACCTGGCTTCCTTGAAAGCCTACTGCACCAAGGCCGGTCTGGACTTTGATGCCTTGCTGGATCCGGAAGGCAGCACCGAGCAGGTGCATTTTATCGGCAAGGACATCGTGTACTTTCACGCCCTGTTCTGGCCTGCCATGCTGAAATTCTCCGGCCGTAAAGTGCCTGATGCACTGAACGTACACGGTTTCATCACGGTTAGCGGCGAAAAAATGTCCAAGAGCCGTGGCACAGGCATTTCACCCCTGCGCTACCTGGAACTGGGTATGGATGCCGAATGGATGCGCTACTACATGGCCGCCAAGCTCAACTCGCACGTTGAGGACATGGACTTCAATCCTGATGACTTCATTGCCCGCGTCAACAGCGACCTGATTGGCAAATACGTCAACATCGCCAGCCGTGCCGCCAACTTCATCAGCAAGCATTTTGATGGCAAGCTGGCCTACCAGGGCGACACCTCCGAGCTGCAAAACCAGCTCAAGGAAGTCGCCGAGAAAGTCCGTGCCGATCTGGAAAGCCGCGAGTACGGCCGTGCTGTGCGCCAGATCATGGCTCAAGCCGACATCATCAACCAGGCTTTCGATACAGCCCAGCCCTGGGTCATGGCCAAAGGCATTGCAACTGCCGAGCAAGCCCAGAAAGATGCGCTGCAAGACATTTGCTCGCGCACCCTGGCTGGCTTCAAGGGTCTGTCTGTCATGCTGACCGCCATTTTGCCTACCCTGACCGATCGCGTTGCCCGCGAGCTATTCGGTCTGGATCGCAGCTTTGTCTGGGATGACGTGGCTGCCTTGCCTGATCACATCGCTCCATTCAAACACCTGATGCAGCGGGTAGACAGCGCCATGGTGGACGAACTGCTGGCCCCCCCGCCAGCCCCAGTCGTCCTGCCCGGTGGCGAAGCGATTGCCGACACCATCGACATCAAGGACTTCATCAAGGTTGATCTGCGCATTGCCAAGATCGTCAGCTGTGAAGCCGTAGAAGGGTCGGACAAGCTGCTGCGCCTGAGCCTGGATGCTGGCGAAGGTCGTTTGCGCCAAGTGTTCTCTGGCATCAAGTCGGCTTACCAACCCGACGACCTGATCGGCAAGCTGACGGTTCTGGTAGCTAACCTGGCTCCTCGCAAGATGCGTTTTGGTGTGTCCGAAGGGATGGTTCTGGCTGCCAGCCATGCTGATGACGCCGTGGATCAAGGTATCTATATTCTAGAGCCCTTCCCTGGCGCCCAGCCCGGCATGCGCATCAATTAAGACGCATTCCTGATACGCCCAAAAGCCTCGCTCAAAAGCGAGGCTTTTTTGTATCCATATACCAAAGAATAGGCTCAAAACAGCCTGCCAGGCCCCTTTCAGCACCCTACAGGCCGGGAAAGTCGATACACTCTTTATCTTGAAACTGCTGTATTGATACACAGCCTGCCGCTTTGCTTGCAAGGACCGTTTGGCATGAAAAATACCCCCCCTTCTGATCTGGACCGGCACCGCGGCGCTCAACGCTCCACCTGGGTCAGCGTCCTTGTCAATATTGGTTTGAGCGTGCTGCAACTTGTGGTGGGCCTGTTTGCCCATTCTCAAGCCCTGATTGCCGACGCCATTCACTCTTTATCTGACCTGCTGTCGGACTTTGTAGTGCTGATTGCCAACCGCCATAGCCGCCAAGGCCCAGATGCAGACCACCCCTACGGCCACTTGCGCTACGAAACGGTCGCTACCTTGGCCATTGGAGGCCTTTTGCTGGCTGTGGGCGCCGGGATGTTGTGGAATGCCGTCTCTGCCTTGCGCGACCCCAGCAGCATCGAGGCTGTACACCCCATTGCCTTGGCCATTGCCTTGACTGCGCTCTGTAGCAAAGAACTCCTGTTTCGCTACATGTTGCGTGTAGCAAAACGGTTACGCTCGACCATGCTGGCTGCCAATGCCTGGCATGCACGCTCGGATGCCGCATCCTCCTTGGTTGTCAGTGTCGGAGTCATGGCGAACTTGGCAGGCCTGCCCTTGGGTGACCCCTTGGCTGCCAGCATTGTGGGCTTGATGATTCTGCGCACGGGCTGGAAGTTTGCGATAGGCGCCTTCCACGATCTGACAGATAAAGCGGTGGATCAGGAAACGGAAGAGCGCATTGCCAAGCTCTTGCGCGAGACGCCCGGCGTAGAAGGGATACACCAGTTGCGCACCCGCAAGCTGGGCGACATGATCTGGGTAGAGGTAGACCTGGAAATGGATGGCAAGCTGACCATCAGTCAGGGACACGAGATTGCCGTGGCTGCACGGGCGCGTGTGATGGCCGAAGAACCCGTGCTGGATGTAATGACGCACTTTGATCCAGTCACGCCCAAGCACTAAAGCCTGACGCGTCTTTGCCACTCTCGCAGGCCGAACACCCAGGTATCAAACGCGGTGCTCACTCTCGGGAGCCAACATTTCTACCAGCACACGGGATAAGGCCGTCACCATCTCATTGGCGTGGGGCCTATGCAAAATTGCCAGTTCAAAAGCATCAATCCGGGGCAGGCCTTGTGCTTGCCCCAGTTCAATATGGTCGTCCCGCACAGCACGCCGTGGCAACAGGCTGATGCCCATCCCGTCTGCCACCGCTCCTTGAATGCCGCTCAAGCTGGAACTGGTAAAACTGATGCGCCAACGCCGCCCCAAGGACTCCACTGCACTGATAATCTCCTCACGGTAAACACCACGGCGTGGGAAAGTAACCAGGGGGATAGGGTCCAGATGAAAGACCGGATCGGTCGCGCTATCAACCCAGGCCGTCTGCTCAGGTAAACAGACCACCGCTTCGCGGGCATTATGACGCTGCTTGACCAGCACCAGATCCAGCTCACCCTGATCGTAGGCGGCCAGCAAATCGCTACTTAAACCGCTGCTGACTTCCAGCCGCACCTGCGGAAACCGCCGATTGAAACCAGCCAGGGCCCGCATGGTCTGGCCGTTGGTAAAATCCTCTGGCACACCCAGCCGTACCGAGATAGTCACCAACGAACCCGACAAGGCTTCTGACAACTGATGATTCAGGGCCAGCATCTGGCGGGCGTAACCCAGCAAGGTCTGCCCCGCTTCGGTCGTGCTGACTCCCCGGCTGGCCCGATCCAGCAGACGCAGTCCGGCCAGCTCTTCCAGACGTCGTACCTTCTGGCTGATCGTGGACTGGGTGGAATGCAAACGCGTCGCTGCTGCCGTAAAGCTGCCGCAATCGACCACCGTCAACAAGGCCAGCAACAGGTCCAGGTCGTACAAGGGCCGATTCAGGCTGGGACTGCTCGATAGTTGATGATCCATATCTTCAAAATCCTTCTGACATCACGCCTTTGGCCCAAGCAAAGTGCTGGCTATTGCCTGTGGATACTAGCTGTGCATCAAAGATGGCTCGTGAGGCCCCAAGCTACTGGGTGTGGGCACGGAGCGTAGATCAACCGCTGCTCCAAGACGGACGCGACATCAATGAGCATCAATATAGGTAGTAACACTGCTGCCTGCTTCGGCATTGGCATTGGCATTAAAGCACTTGCAGCAGTTGTTGCTGTTGCTGTTGCTGTTGCTGTTGCTGTTGCTGTTGCTGTTGCTGTTGCTGTTGCTGTTGCTGTTGCTGTTGCTGTTGCTGTTGCTGTTGCTGCCAACAGGCTCCACAGCTCAACACATTCAAAAAACAAATACTAGAGATTTATACATTTAATTTGTAAATATCACCAGCAATCGTTACTGTGTATTGGTCCCGCGCATTACAACGACATCCCGCCTGTGCCTTTTGCCAACCGCCGGGATTGCGCCATGCCGTTCGACAGATTTTTCCTTACTGAATGTCAATGGGAATCAACATGTCCAAAGTCAATTACTACGCCCCTCCCGGTGGCCATCCTCCTCAGACTCAGTTGCTGACAGATCGCGCCATGTTCACCGAGGCCTATGCCGTGCTGCCCAAAGGCGTGCTGCAAGACATCGTGACCAGCTTCCTGCCCGGTTGGGAAAATACCCGCTTATGGGTATTGGCTCGTCCTCTGTCCGGCTTTGCCGAAACCTTCTCCCAATACATCATGGAAGTGGGTCCTCAAGGCGGCAGCAACAACCCTGAGTCCGATCCCGAAGCCGAAGGCGTGATTTTTGTCGTCAAGGGCCAATTGGAACTGGTTCTGGAAGGCACCAAGCACATCCTGGAAGAAGGCGGCTATGCCTTTATTCCTCCTTCCACCAACTGGACCTTGCACAACCGCACGGGCGAGTTGGCCAACTTCCACTGGATCCGCAAGCGTTATCAGCGTGTGGAAGGCCTGGAAGCACCTGAAGCCTTCGTGACTAACGAGAAAGACGTCACCCCCATGGTGATGCCCGACACCGAAGGCCGCTGGAGCACCACGCGCTTTACCGATATGTCCGATCTGCGTCACGACATGCACGTGAACATCGTGAACTTTGAACCCGGTGGCGTCATCCCCTTTGCTGAAACGCACGTCATGGAACACGGTCTGTACGTTCTGGAAGGTAAGGCCGTTTACCGTCTGAACCAGGACTGGGTTGAAGTGGAAGCTGGTGACTTCATGTGGCTGCGCGCCTTCTGCCCACAAGCGTGCTACGCGGGCGGCCCAAGCCGTTTCCGCTACTTGCTGTATAAAGATGTGAACCGTCATGCCAACCTGACTATTGGCGGCCATCGCTAATAGGACCCGAAACAAAACAGCCGCTGCCCGTGAACTGCACCCCAAAAGTTGGACACTCATCCAACCTTTGGGGTGTTTTTCATGACGAAATACGATGTACGGTTCAAAGTCAACTTGGTCGAGCAGTATCTGTCGGGAAGCAATGGTTATCGAGGG